>DEIP01000164.1 GCA_002352605.1 Desulfobacteraceae bacterium UBA2771
GAAAGTGGAAGACGGCAGGGCCACGTAAAAAGGAATACCGTTGTCCCGGGCAGCCAGCGCTTTGAGGTAGGTGCCGATCTTGTTGGCCACGTCACCGGTGTGGGTCGAGCGGTCGCTGCCCACGATCACCATGTCCACGCGGCCATGCTGCATGAGGTGGCCGCCGGCGTTGTCCGTAATCACCGTATGGGGCACGCCGTGCTTGCCCAGTTCCCAGGCGGTCAGCCGTGCGCCCTGGTTCAGGGGCCGGGTTTCGTCCACCCACACGTGCAGATCCACCCCGCGGTTAAAGGCCTCGTAGATGGGCGCCGTGGCCGTGCCGTATTCGATGCAGGCCAGCCAACCGGCGTTGCAGTGGGTCAAGAGGTTGACCGTTGCACCGTTTTTCTCGCGGCCGATGGCCGAGATGAGTCCGGCGCCATGGACGCCAATGCGGCGGCAGTTTTCCGCTTCCTCCTCGGCGATGGCGGCCGCCTCGCTGCGGGCGGCGTCGATGCGATCCGCCGATGACCCGGCGGTGAGTACCTTGTCGAACACCCGATCCACACCCCAGGCCAGGTTCACGGCCGTAGGCCGGGCGGCCTTGAGCCGAACGCATTCCTGTCGGATAAATGCGATATGGTCTGAGACCGCTTTCCCGTTTATGGCCGCGGTCATCACCCCGTAGGCGCCCGTGACCCCGATGAGCGGTGCGCCCCGGACGAACATCTCCCGGATGGCGTGAATCAACTCATCCACGGTGGTCAAATCGGCAACCACGAACCGGTGGGGAAGCTTGCGCTGGTCGATCACTTTTACGGTCTTCCGGTCCTCATCCAGCCAAATGGGCCGAATCGGTTTGCCGTCGACAATCATAATGGTATCCTCGCCAATTATTTTTTCAAAAGCACAATCACGGTACCATATGCAATGATCCTGTTAAAGGGATTTTTCTCAATGATGGCCCCTCAAATTCATTGAAATCATGCCCCCTGTCGTTGTATAGCATTACGGTTCAATGTTGCGATCTTCCTGTACGGGCAACATTTTCTATGCTTTAAAAACCAATTCATAAGGGGAAAAAGATGCGCAAGACATTGCTGTTCATGATGGTCTTTGAGATGGCGATGGTCGGATGGTGCGGCGCCGGTGAATACGAGGCCGGCCTCACGGTGGGCGACACATCGCTGTACGGCAGCCTGCACTATAAAAGCCGGATGATGGACGGGTTCTGGAAGGCCGGCGGCTCAGGACTATATGCCGACAAGGACAACATAGAATATAAGTGGCTGGAGCTTGATTTCTCAGTCGGCAACGAAACGCTGCAACCCGGATTGGTCTTTGATGTTGGGTTCAAGGGTATTCTGGGTGACGCCGAGTTGAACCCGGTTTCCGGAGATGTTGGCGCCCTGGCGTTTAGCGGTAAGGTTGCCTATATCCTTTCCAGCGACATTACCTTCATCCCCATAGAAGCGTACGTCGGAATCTCCTACGCCCCTCAAATATTATCTTTTGGCGACAACGAGAACTATCTGGCCTACCATGTGGGCCTGGCGTTTTACATCATGGACAATGCAGCCCTCGTCGCCGAATACGATGCCTATGATGTGGACATGGAATCGGGCCCCGGGGAGTGGACGCTGGATGACAATGTCTTTCGCTTCGGCCTAAAGATGCACTTTTAATATCCGAGAGGTATGCCGGCGGATGTAACACAGTATACGGGCCAAAAGACAGGCAAGGCGTGTAAGGCCCTGATTATTTCTTGCCGGGCCCCTTAACGTCTTTTCCCGCCCGCTGCAGCCAAAAAAGCGCTTCAATATAAGTAACGAACCGCTTAAGGTAGTTCGGCGATAGTTCACGCATGGCGGAAAGGGAGCGCGTGGCCAGCATTTGTCCATTGAGGGGACCGGGATTCTCCGGGCGATCCATAATGGCATGGGTCACCAATTCGTCGGCGTTATGTTTTTCCCAGGTCGCCTTAAAAAGATGAAAAGAGAGGGGTGCCGCTTGTCGCCCCTTTCGTGCCGTGCCGCCACCTGTCGGAGAATTCTCAACCGACTGCACAGCTTCATTTTCCTGCCTCCGCAGGCGCTCATCAAACGACGGCTGAGACGCATTGCCATTTGTATCGGCCTGACCCCGGGCCATCTGATGGGTCAACGACAAAAGCATTCGCCGACGACCGCCGCGATCGAGCCGTTGGCCCAATCGTCGCACGTCCTTGAAGTCACCATCGGCGAAGCGCTCCCGTATCCGGCCCGCTGAATCGGGATGTTCCACACAGACACGGGCAACAATATCGGCTGCCTCCCTGCGTGCTTTTTGAAAACGAACCTGGTAGTCATCAAGGGCCATTAGCGCCTTGTGCGTGATGTGCTGATAAACCGATGCTCGCTTTCCGGCGGATCGACGGACCAGCGACGCAATATAACAAAATCGGACAGGATCGAAGCGATTGGCGCCGCCCTTCGATAGCTGCGCAAGTCTGAGCCCAAGTGTGTCTCCCATCTCATTCACCATTTGACCTCCTGCCCCGCCTCCTTCGGCACCGGTGCAATCTCCACGCGACGATTTTTTGAGCGCCCCGCTTCATCCCGATTCGGAGCCACGGGGTGGTTCTCACCAAAGGCGGCTGCGAAAACCAGTGTCACCGGCATGCCCGCTTCAACCAACGCACGGGTAACGGTCAGCGCGCGTTGCGCCGACAGATCCCAATTGTCATCAAACTGGTAATTGCCCTCATTAATCGGCAAGTCGTCGGTAAATCCACTGACCATCAGCAACTCGTTACGGTCACCGAGATAGACACGCAGGGGCGCAACGAGCGACCGAAGCAGCGCACATCCTTCCGGTTGCAACTGATCGGAGTTCAACAAAAACAGAACGCTGCCACTGATTCCGATTCGGCCATCACGCAAGGTCACCCTTCCTGCCGCCAGCGGATCGGCCAGCGCATTTTCCAGCGCAATGCGACGCTGCTCCTCGACCTTACGTTTATCGACTTCGTTTTGAAGTGACTGGGTGAGTTCAACCTGAAAACCGAGCGTCCACACCAAAAGGAGTACGAATACCCCGACGAGCCCCGCCATTAAATCCCCAAAAATCGCCCAGATCGGTGGCGCGTGCGATGTGATCGGTTCTAGCGCCTCCATTAGTCAGCCTCGAGGGTGGTCCCGTTTTGGGGACGAAGTTCTCGCAGCGCTTTAAATATTTCTTTTTGTGACAGTATACTATGATCGATAAGGTCACGCGCTTGGGCCACATAATAGCCCAACTGGTCGTCACTCCGGGCGGTCACGTTATCCAATGATTCCTCGATCCGGGTCATATTTTCGATCAAGCTCCCGTTGGACGCATGGAATATATCGACAGCGGTACTGAATGCATCGCCGAGGCTCGCCAGCTCCACCGCGCTACCGGCAAAGGAATCGGCAACATCGCAAAAATTGGATGTCGCCGTGCCCGCCTGGTCGCTGAACCGGCGCCCTACATCTTCCAACATCTGCTTGGATGCATTGACAAGTTGTTCGATCGCTTCACGTTGCGCGTCAGACGTCAGGGCCAGAGAAGTTGAAAGGGTATCGAGTTCTTCGACGATACGCCGGTGTTCTTCGAGGAGGCGGTTATCACGCCGGATCCGCTTGGATGCCTCCCGACGCAGCTGTTCGATGACGTCCACCGCTGCACGTGGTGCCTCTAATGCCGATTGAATCAGTCGCGTCATGGGCGCCTCAAGCGCTTGGCCAAGTGTCGCCAAATGGGATGCCAACACGGATTCCAGGTTGGCGAGGCGTTCCACCGCGGCCTGACCGCGACGCTCTTCATCATCCCTGAGTGCGCTAAGCGCAGCCCCTATCGTTGCCGTCAGGGCGGCCATTCGATCGCGATGTTCGGCAAGCCAAGCTGCTTCCGTCTCGCTTCGTGAATGGATCAGATCTTCCGATGCCGCCGATAACCGGGTCATTTCGGTTTGCATCCGTGACGCCAACGTTTGAGTGCCGACAGTCAGATCGTGCACCGTCTGCTTTAAGGACTCGGTGATCTCCTTTTGCCGGTTGCGATTGTCGGCCCCCAAGGCGCGCCAATCCGCACTGAGCGACGATGACATGGACAAGAATTCCCGTGTCATGGCTTCATAGGCGGCTTGATGGCCATCGGTGACCTGCGTGATTAAATCAGCGCTGGTATGGTGGTGTGCCTCTACACCCGCCTTCCACGATTGGGCGATCTCTTGCGACTGGACGGCGAAACGGCCGGAAAACGCGTCGAGGCTCTCCCGGGTGGTTTCGGTCAGGTGCCGATGCATCGTTTGGGTCTCTTGGGCAAGGCCGGTCATGGCGTCTTGTACGATCGGCTTGATCGTCTCACCGACCCGACGGATGCTCTCGGTCAGGTTCT
This sequence comes from Desulfobacteraceae bacterium UBA2771, assembly GCA_002352605.1. Lineage (GTDB taxonomy): Bacteria > Desulfobacterota > Desulfobacteria > Desulfobacterales > Desulfosarcinaceae > Desulfosarcina. The sequence goes on from DEIP01000164.1 coordinate 4,381, forward strand.
CCTTGAATGTATTATCCATTGAATCGGCCAACTGCAAATAATTGTGCTTTACCGACGCATGGAAGCGGTCTTGATTCTCGATCAAGAGATCACCCAAATGCGATAGTTTGTCCGTCATCGCGTCAAGCTTCTCCGCCACTGCGGGAAGCGTCCGGGTCTGATTTCGAAGGGCCCTGAAGGTTTCCCGCCGACTATGAACCAAAGAAAAATCCTGAAAGTGCGTCGGAATTTTGGTATCGAGTCGTCTCGTCTCAAGCATCCGTCGGCGTTGGCTCAGTGTGGACATGAGACCCAGCATGGCCGACGTCGCCACGCCGGCTACCGAGGTTCCAAACGCCAGGCCGAGCCCTTTGATGGGCGCGACGAGCCCATCCCGAATGGCCTGAAGGTCCGTGGTTCCCTCAAACGCAATGACGGCCCCCCTCAAGGTATCAACCATCCCCACAAAGGTCCCCAAAAGACCCAACATGACGAGAAGGCCCAAAAAATAGGGTGTAAGCACGGGAGCCGGCAGCCCAACACGCTCGCCTTCGACACGCAGGCGAACCGCATTTCGAAGCGACGGGTCGAGGCGATCAAGCCATTTATCAAAATCGGCGATATTCTCCCGCATGGCGACCAACGCAATAGAGAGCGTTGACGTCGCCTGCCGAAATTTCAGCAGCTCAACACTGCCAATGGCGTAAATGCCGCCAATGACTGCGGTTACGGTGAAGGCCAGGGCATCCGTATCAACAAATACCAATCCCATCCAGACGACGGCGATGGTCCCAAGCAACAGTGCTGTCCCAAAAAGAAGTCTATCCACAGTTTCAGTGCTTTCCTTCATGTGGCGTTCGCCCGCCACCGACCGCTTCGGATATGGAATCAATCATTCCCAAAACCGGCTGCAATCGAAGATCGAGTTCATCAAAAAGCAGCGCTTGCATCCGGCCACAAAAGGTCGATAGCCATCCGCCTGAATTCATCCAGCGTGCCCAATCACCGGCGGCCGGCCGGCTTGGAAGTTCTTGCCAGTGCTTATCGAGCTTGCGTCCAAAGTACCTTCCCAAAAGCGCCGGGACCACGTCGAAAAGTTGCCGGCTCCGCAGACAAAGCGCGTCACCAAGCCCTTTGTTCAGCGACGCAAGCTGCGCGAGTTCGGGTGCAAGACCGGAAATCGCATCTTCCACATGAGACCGAAGATGCTGAATTTTTACGGCAAGGTGGCCTTGATGGGCGACATAAAATTTTCGGTAGGGCTCGAATACCGCGGCGTGGTTGGTGGGAGATGCTGAACGGGTGGCTCCGTAAACCCCGGTAAACCGGCAGTGTGAATGCATCTTTGCCGCCGTGGGAAGATCGTCCCCTAATGGGCCGCCGCCGGGAACAAAGCCCACGGCGATGTGGCGCACCAGCGACAGGTGTTCCCTCAGTACCACTTCCTCGATCGCCTCGGTTGAAACCGTGGTCATGGTGAACGCCGCCCCCGGCAGGTCTCCGAGCATTTTCGAAAGGGTGATGGACCCAGGCCAATCCACCAGTTGCCCCAATCTTTCCGAAAAATGGCTTTGAGAAACCGGTCCACTCGCGCCATTAAGTTCGGTTAAACAACGCACGAGCCTCGATCCATGAAGGAATGAATGCGCAGCGCTACCCATGAAATGATGTCGCCGGTTTCCAGGATGGGAAAACGAGGCACGGATTATGGGACCTTATCCCTTCACCGATACTGAATTGAGTCTCCATTCTCTGCACCCCGATTGGTCATTGCCCGACGATATTCCTTCTATATTTCCCTTATGTTATGGACAACGCGGCATAATCCTCAATATATAGTGGCCACGCCTTAACGCCATACAATATGTAGGTCTGGATGCCTATCATAACCCTATGGCCATTTCAATTAAAAAATAGCCGATCAAACCATATCGAATACCTGAATGATGACGGGGCCGTCTATTGCGGATAATAGATGTGCTGGTCATCCCATGCAACCAAGGTTCGGGATAGGGCGATATCGATAAAATCACCGGGCTGGGGGATGCTGTTGTACATTTTCCATTCGGCCGTTGCCAACTCTACCATGAGCACGGCATGATCGCCGGCCGGCATCCGGATAATACGAAGTTTTTGGGTATACGGGCAGTCGGGAGGGGACGCCCTTTATATTTCCATATTTATAGTTTTAGGCTTAGGCTTAAGAATCGATGAGATTGTAGCCCTTTTGTTGTACTATTGTCTCTCCTCGCTTTACCGACTGACTCACCCCTGCCAATGAGAGATTCAAGCGCCTTGCTATTTTAGCCATACCAATACCAAGGTCTCTTACCGCCCAATAGCATAGTAAACTTCTTGCCGCAACTCGCTTACGCTCTTTGCCTGGTGCCCAAAGTTCGGCTGGCTCAATCTGCATAAGATCACACACCCTGGATGCAACCTTTTCAAGGTCATAGCCTTTGGCCTGTAATCTATAGCGCTTTTCCAGTTGTTCCTCAGCAGCCAAAAGCACCTGTTCAACAAAATCACCATCACCAAGAATACGCTCGTCTGATTTCACAAACATCTTAGCCCTGCGCATCTGTTTGACAGCAGCCCAGCCACCGTGGCTTCGAATCCCCCTGTGTCAGGATAGATGTCACCTCCAGCCCGTAGCGATCACCCCAGGGTGAGCCCGCCCTGCGGGGTGGGCTCACCCTGGGGTGATCGCCCAACT
>DEIP01000173.1 GCA_002352605.1 Desulfobacteraceae bacterium UBA2771
GACATCTATCTTGACACCCGCCGAGCGGGGTATCAACGTGTATCAGCAATGGTTTATAATCGATTTGAACACCGCAAGCGGCGGTGTATTAATCCCTGGCTTCGGAATAAAAATGAAATAATCCGATGGCATGCCAGGTGATAGGGGGGATATTTACGCGGATGGTTGTCTGACAACGGGAAGTATTGCGCCCCGACTAGTTACCGAGACAATTTCTCCCAAATCTGCAAACTGAGAGAAATGATTTTTCTTTTTGTGGACCGTGGTATGGCGAATAGTTTTCAGTTCAAATGGTAATGGACGGGCAAGCTAAAACGGATTCTCGGCGCTTCACACAAGCCCGGCCATCGCGGCCATCGCCGTATCCAGCATCCGGTTGGCAAATCCCCACTCATTGTCACACCACACCAGCACTTTGGCCAGATCGCCGCCGCTCACTCGGGTTTGGGTGCCATCGACGATGCTCGAATGGGGATCGTGATTGAAATCAACCGATGCCAAGGGGATCTCACAATAATCCATTATGCCGCGATAACGGCCCCGCGCCGCTTCCTCTAGCACCCGGTTAACATCGGCCATGGAGACGATTCCTCCCAGGCGCACATGCAGATCCATGGCTGTCACATTCTGGGTGGGCACACGCATGGCCGTCGTCTGGAAACAACCTTCAAACCGGGGCAGAATTCTTTCTATCCCCCTGGCCAACTGCGTGTTTACCGGAACGATGGATGGACCGGATGCACGACATAAGCGCATATCCTTGCAAGCGGTATCAATCACCGGCTGGTCGTTCATGGCCGAGTGAATGGTGGTAATATTTCCACAGATGATACCAAAGGCCCGGTCCAGCGCCACAATAACAGGGATGATACAATTGGATGTACAGGACGCATTGGAAATCACCTTCTCTTTGCCGGTCAATTCGTGGTGGTTTACGCCGTAGACGACCGTCGCATCGACTCGGGCATCGGCCGGATTTGAAATTAACACCTTAGCGGCGCCGGCATCCAGGTGCATCTGAGCACCGGCCCGGCTCTTCACCCGGCCGGTGCATTCCATTACGACATCGACCGCCAGTTCATTCCACAGCATCCGCGATGGGGTTTTCCGACTTAGCAGTTGAATGGGTTTTCCCGCAACGATCAGGCGGGTTTCTTTCATTTCCACCGGCATCCGGAAGCGACCGTGGGTGGAATCGAAGCGGGTCATGTGGGCAATCATTTCAGGTTCGACCAGGTCATTGATGGCAACGATTTCAACAGGCCAACGGCGATACTCGTATAAGGCCCGAAGGATACTCCGCCCAATGCGGCCATAACCATTAATTGCACAACGAACAGGGGGATCGGGAAGTAACATGAGATCGCATTCCAATACGGGTAAACAAAAATGGCGGGGAGAATCCCCGCCATTTTCATTTCTTTGGACTGGCTACAGGTTTCAGCCGTGCACCTCTTCCTTGACGCCGATGGCCATTTTATAAAGGACGGTCAGCACCAGGGCGCCGACGGCATAGACGCCGAGCGTAATGCCGATCTCCGGCATGGTGGGGGCGTACTCGTTGACCTCATGCATCGGATTGGGCACGAACCCGCCGGAGATCATGCCCAGGCCCTTGTCGATCCAGGTGCCCATGATAATCACGATGCAGGCGATCATCAGGGAGGTCTCGTTCTTGCGGGTGGCCGGCGTGACGGTCAACACGATGCCCGTGGCCATGAGGATCATGGATCCCCACATCCAGGGCACCAGGGCGCCGTGGCCGTGCAGCCCCACGAACAGGTAATTGAGATGGGTGGTGTGACCTGGGATCTGGCTGTAAAAGGCCACGAACACCTCACACAGCAAGAAAAATACGTTGATGGTAATGGCGTAGGCAACGGTCTTGGCCAGGGACTGGATCTGCTCCTTACCCGGATCGAAATTGGTGAAGCGCCGGATGAACAGACAAAGCAGGACCAGCAGGGCCGGGCCGGCGGCAAAGGCCGAGGCGAGGAACCGCGGCGCCAGGATGGCGGTGAGCCAGAAGTGACGTCCCGGAAGACCGCAGTACAGGTAGGCGGTAACCGTATGAATACTCACCGCCCAGGGGATGGAGAGGTAGATCAACGGCTTGAGCCAACTCTGATAGTGGACGCCGTTGCGCTCGGCCTCCAGCACGTTCCAACCGATCACCAGGTTGAGAAACAGGTAGCCGTTGAGCACGATGGCGTCGTAGAACAGCACGCTGTTGGGGGTCGGATACAAGATCACGTTGAGCGCCCGCATGGGCTGCCCCAGGTCGACCATAATGAAAAGCAGGCACATGATGACGGCGGCGATGGCCAGAAACTCACCGAGGATGGTGACCTTGCCATAGGCCTTGTAATCATGCAGATAGTAGGGCAGCACCACCATCACGCCTCCGGCGGCCACACCGACCAGGTAGGTGAAGTTGGCGATGTAAAACCCCCAGGAGACGTCCCGGCTCATTCCGGTGATACCCAGACCGAACTTGAGCTGCATCAGGTAGAGCCCGAAGCCGGCACCGATAACACCCAGCAGGACGATCAGCCATCCCCAGTACCATTTATTTCCTTTTACGGCTAATTCAAGCATGCTCACCTCACACGATGTAGTAGACGGACGGCTCTGTTCCCAGGGTCTGTTTCCGCCTGATGGTGTAGTTTTCCTTCAACAGTTCCCGAACCTCCGAGTGCTCATCGTACAGGTCGCCGAAGGCGATGGCACCCTTGGAGGCCTCCACACAGGCAGGCATTTTACCGACGGCCAGCCGTTCTGCGCAGAAATTGCATTTTTCAACCACACCCTTCATGCGGGTGGGGAATTCCTCGCTGTTCTCTTCGATGAAAGGCCGCGGATCCCTGAAATTGAAGCTCCTGGCACCGAAGGGGCAGGCGGCCATGCAAAAACGGCAGCCGATGCAGCGGTGAAAGTCCATCAAAACGATGCCGTCACTCTCGCGCTTGAAGGTCGCCTGGGTGGGGCAGGCTCGCACGCATGGCGGGTTTTCGCAGTGGTTGCAGAGGAGCAAAAAGGGTCGATGCGCCACCTCCTCGTTAAGAAAGTTGTTGGTTTTATCGGTAAACGCATTATGGTAATGCGTTTCCCAGATCCACTTGATTTCATGGTTCTTGTTTTGGATGGCCGTGGGAATATTGTGAATCTTGTTACAGGCCTCGACGATAGGCTCCAAGTCTTCGGCCGTTTGAAGCTTGCGGGTATCGATGACCATGGCCCATTGTTTGGCCGTCAGCGCATCCTCCCCGGTGGCCACGTGGTAATCGGGCCCCTCACCGCCTCCTGCGGCGAAAGCATTGAGCATGGGTTTTGCCCCAAGACCCAGCGCGGAAACGCCGGCCATCTGAAGAAAGCGTCTTCTGCTGTTTTTCATACCTTATTCTCCTTTCGGACTATCGATGTGGCAATCCCAGCAATAGGGCCTTACGGACGCGTAGTCGTGGCACCGGTCGCAGAATTTCTCCTTGTTGGAATGGCAGTCCAGACAGGTGTTGGAGAGGCTCATGTTAAAAAGCTTGCCGTCGGTATTGACGAACATACGCTCCCCGCGTCTCACCACGTTGTGCCGCCACACGTCCAGCAGCTGCATATGCTCCACTTTCATATATTCGGTGGGCATGACACAGCTCTTGGCTGCCTTGGCTTCGGCAGTCAGCTCCAGCTCCGGTGCAGGGGCGGCTTTGCCCATGTTAAACCAGAAGGGAAAGGTGATGACGGCGATAAAAACGACCAGTCCCGCGAGAATCTTTTTTTTATCCTTCATCGGCTACTCCTCCATTCCCGGCAGCGGTTCGCCGCGCAGGTCGGTTTCTCTTTCCTTCTCACCGGGCATGATCAGGGCATTGGCCACCAGTTCGGTAAGCCCCGTCACATCCACCTCCGGCACCCAGTATTCCATGGATGCGGGCAGGGCCGCGCGGTCGATGGCGCAGACACAGGCAAGCATGTTCACCCCGAATTCTTCGTGGACATGCTTCACCGCGTTGGCCCGTGGAAAGCCGCCGGCCATTCTCAATTCCATGTTCTCACCGGCATTAAGGCCGGCGCCGCTGCCGCAGCAGAAGGTCTGTTCCCTGATGGTGTTGGCCGGCATTTCATAAAAGTTGTTGGCCACGTTCTCCAGCACATACCGGGGCTCGTCCAGCAAGCCCATGCCCCGGGCGGGGTTGCAGGAATCGTGGAAGGTGACGATCTTGTTGTCGTTTCGGCTGGGGTCCAGTTCCAGCTTGCCGTGTTTGATCAGGTCGGCGGTAAACTCGGAGATATGAACCATTTTCGTGGAGCTGGCGTTTTCGAACTTGGTACCAGTGATGGGGTTGACCGGCTCTTCCAGAAAGTCTGCCGGGCCGTTCATGGTATCCATGTACTGGGAGATCACCCGCCACATGTGCCCGCACTCCCCACCCAGAATCCATTTGACACCCAGGCGCTTTGCCTCGGCATACATCTTGGAGTTAAGCCGCTTCATGGTTTCGTGGGAGGTAAAAAAACCGAAGTTGCCACCCTCAGAGGCGTATGTACTCCAGGTGATCCTCAGCCCGTATTTTTCCTTCAGGTAATGGAACAGGAGCATGTAGCCCATACAGGTATAGGTACCCGGATCGGCGAACACATCGCCCGACGGGGTGATAAAAAGGATGTCCGCACCCTTTTCCATGTACGGGGGGTCAACCTGGATGCCGGTAATCTCCTCAATGTCTTCGACGAAAAAATCGAGCATGTCCTTGAAGGCATGCGGCTGGATCCCCAGATGGTTACCGGTGCGGTAGCAGTTGGCCACCGGCGTGGCGATCCAGTCGATATTCAGGCCCAACAGGTTCAACAACTCCCGGCCCATGATGGTGATTTCGGCAGTATCGATGCCGTAGGGGCAGAAGACCGAACAACGTCGGCATTCGGTGCACTGGAACAGGTAGTACCACCATTCCTTAAGCACATCCAGAGTCATGGGACGGGCACCACCCAGCCGGCCGAGAATTTTCCCGGCGGTGGTGAAGTCGTTGCGATAAATGCTACGCAGCAGTTCGGCGCGCAACACGGGCATGTTTTTGGGATCACCGGTGCCGATGAAAAAGTGGCACTTGTCGGCACAGGCACCGCAACGCACACAGATGTCCATGTACACCTTGAAGGACCGGAACTTATCCAACCGTTCACGAAAGCCATCGTGAATAATCTGCTGCCAGTTCTCCGGCAGTTTCCAGTCCTCTTCCAGCGGGTTCCAGGCCCGTGCGTTGGGCAGGCCCAGGGTGTCGACGCTTTTCGGGTTGGCGGCGTAACAATACATCCCTTTGCGGATATCAACCGGCGTGTCCATCCAACCGGCGCCGGACGGACGATGATCTATCTTTGACAATAGTTCATCGGGTTTGATCAACTCATCTGCCATTATCTGCTCCTTTTTCCTTAAGCCTGTTCTTCGGGCATTTTAACGACCGGCAGGCCGGCTTCGACCATTTTCTCTCTGAAATCGTCTTCATATTCATCATAGGTGTGAACCTTGACTGGATAGTTCCAGGGGTTCACGTGCCGGACCTGCCGGGTATTGCCGGTCATGTTCCGGGTCGGACTGAGAAAAACGCCGCCCAGGTGCATCAGCTTGCTGAACGGAAAGTAGGCCAACAGGATACTCACCAGAAACATGTGGGCGAAAAACACGGCGCTGACGCCCTCGGGAACGGAAGGCCTGAAGGTTACCAACCCCATGGTCAGTTCTTTAATGGCAACGATGTCCACTTTGGCAAAATAACGCATGAAGATCCCGGAAAGGGCGATCCCCACAATCAGAAACAGGGGAAAAAAATCGGCGGCCAGGGAAATGTAGCGCACCTGGGGAATGAACACCCGCCGCAGGAAAAGGTAAAGCACCGCGGCAAGGAGCACCAGCCCGGACATGTACACACCGGGAAGGCCCGCTTGAACGATATCGTAGAGTACTTCGATGCGCATGAAGCCGTCCACCTGTTCCAAAAGGGTGACGAATATCGGCACGGGTTCGGTGAAAAACCGCAGGTGCCGCACCACCACCGCAAAGAAAGCGTAGTGGAACGCCAGGGCGCCGATCCATAAAAAGAGTTCCATCTGGTGGGTCATTCGGGTGCCGCCGCTCAACCTCATTCGGGTGTTGCGAAACAGGGAGCGGAAACAGACAATTTCCAGGAACATCCGGATGATCACGGCAAGGGTGGATGATGGGTTATCGATCTTGGCCTGCTTGAACCAGGGCAGGGATGACTGCTGCCCGCAGGTGGTGGTGATCCTGAACGGCACCGCCGAACGGGACCAGCCCATCACGCGACGGGCAAAACCGACGACGAACAGGATTATCGCCAGATAAGGCACGATGATACCGAAGAGCACCTGCAGGCCCGCCCCCTGCTGCGTGCCCACATAGGCGATCAGGAACAGCACGATAACCGCTATGAGGCTAACCATATAATTTTTATTCATCTAACCGCACCTCACTCCTTGGCGCCCGGCATATTTCAATGTACCGCAACCGCCCTACCGCAGCCGTACCGATGCCGGAAGTGACACCGGGGCCTCCCGGAAAGGGGAACGCGGCGAATTTAAAACCGCTGCCGGATGCCTGAATCGAAAGGTTATAAGGGAAATATCATAAACCGGGCCCGTCTGCCTCGGTCTCATCAATCAATCCTGCTCGCTTCAACGAACCGAAAAACTGTTTTCTGGATTCCGTCGCCTTGAGTTCAAATATTTTTTCACGGCAGGCCACGTAAATATCGAAGGCCGCCATGGCCATCTCGTCGATCTGTCGATCCAGGCCATTGATCGCCAGCCCCCCATCTCGGCCGAATTCAGGCAGATGCTTCCTGACGATCCGCTTCAGAGAAAAGACAAAGCTCGTGGCCGCAGAAGGGGTAAACGTCTGAACGGACCGGATCCTCAAGATGGGATCGAGGGCTGTCGCCATGACCTCGCGACCGGCACCCGTAATCAGCGCATCCATCAGTGCGTCAAGGCTCCGGTAGGTGGTCTGCCCCACCGGGTTGGCAAAGGGATCTTTTTGGCTCTTTAGGAACCGTGCCGTGTCGGCCGGATAGGAATCGACCGTGGTCTGGAACCAGCTTTTGAGGATCGCCTGTTTTTTTTCCGCCAGTAATTTTTCTGAGTTCATCTACGATTCCACCCCGGTGGGTCCCGCGGAAAATAGGCGGGAACCTTAAGTCAACCTCAGTATTTCAGTTCGGATTTTTTCGGCGGAAACCAGCCGATTTCAGAGTCGGATCTATAGTCAACTTACTCATTTCTGTCAAGGACAAATAAGGCAGCACGTTGCCGGGGGCACGGGCTGTCAGCGGTACAATTTTTTCCACGGGGAACGCTGGTTCTCCCGGGCGTTGGTCAAAGCGAGGTACAAGGTGCCCACCGCCAGCTCAGCACAGTGGAAATGGTCTCGGGGCAACGATTCCAAAAATCCGGCCACCTGTTCCGGGGAAATCTCCCAGGCGGCGTCCAATGCCTTTCCCCGGGCCAGTGAAACGATGGCATTGCAGCAGGCGTTGGTGTTGAGGCACCCGTTGATATCGTAGGACAGGATGCGGATGGTATCCCCTTCAAGGTTAAGGAAAAACTCCACCGTATCACCACAGTCACCGGTTTTTTTGCCATATCCATCCGCTTTTTCCAGCCGTTCCCGGCTGTCACTGCGAAAGGCCATCTCCAAAAAAACCAGCGAGTGGTCCTGCCAGAAATCCGAGTTTTCCTTCTGCGCGTCCATGGGGTCCGTTCTCCTTAAAAGGGCTCGGCAATAACCGATTGCAACAAATCGTGCCGGATATCGGTTCGATGACAAGGCCCATCCGATGGTGCATATCAGGTCCTGTGCCGATGAATGATGGCGGATCATAAAAGCCGCTGCCGAGTTTGTCAATGCGAAGAGAGGAAGGCGAAGTGGTTTGCCGATCCAATCGGTACGGCCCTACTCACAGAAGAGAAAAAAACGCCGGCGGCCGACGACCCTGGATAGCCGACGAACTGAATTGAATGTCCCCACCCGTTCGTTTCATCGATCCCTTCGAAATCGAAAGAAGTCCTTGCCCCCTTTGGGTTTCAGTGGTATCCGTTAACATTTTTGAGTATGCAAGCGAATGTGTATTCACGATTCCAACCAGGACAACCAGCCATGAATGAAGAACCTAATACCGGTAACATGGATCACCCCCTGAAAATTCTCGTCTTCCAGCAGGACGGTCGGGGCGAAAGCAAGGTCAAGGGAATCCAGCGATACGGCAAGAATCAATTCGACATCACCCTGATCACCATCGACCAGCCCCTGCCGCTGGTTGTGGATGATGCCTCCGAATACCTGCCGGAGACCATTGACGCGGAGTTGGTGCTGGATTTTCTGAAACACCCCGATCTGTCCCACGACCTGGCCCTGCTGTGCCGGCGAATGGGCGTCCCCATTGTGGCCTCAGGCAAGAAAACCACGGTGGACGGCACGCACACCCCACCGGTCTGCTGTGCCCTCGCCCACCGGCGGGAGCTTGGACCCTACAGCCGGTACTTCGGCGCACCGGAATTGGATGTTTCGGTAAAGGATGGTAAAATCAGCGAGGTCACCGTGCGTCGCGGCGCCCCCTGTGGTGCCACCTGGGAGGCGGCCCGCCGCCTGAAGGGTTACCGCGTAGAAGAGGCACCGGTGCGCATGGGGTTGGACACCCAGTTTTTCTGCACGGCCGATCCGTCCAACTGGGACCCCATCTGGGGTAAAAGCCCGGTCCACCTGGCCGCCGACCTGCACCGATCAGCCCTGGCGGCCGCATTGAAGAAAACACAGAAAACGAACACCTGAATTCAGGGGTGGCGGGATTGAAGCATTCGGGGCTTTATTCTGCGGTCCGGGAAGGACCGGCGATCCTTTTCTGACCGGCGCTCTGGGAGATACTCATTGTAGGAATATAAGCGTCGATCGTCTCCAAGACGTCGTCCGCCATTATCGATAAGAATCATCTTCTCCGCCGGTGGCATCTCCGTTGAATGCATTTATTTTCCTATCCATTTTACTTCTACAACGCAGTTCAGGCCTGTTGTCTCTGTTCCTCGGATCTCAAAGAGGTCGTGGATGCAACATGCATACCGATAATTACCGATGATAGTTTTTGCTACAGATTCAAAATGTTAGCGTATGGGTTCAATTATTGCCGGCTGCCGAATGGTAATACGGACCACAATTTTTGGAATTTATTTTTCACAGACGAAAAGATTTTCCCAAAATCACCGACCACCCGCAGA
>DEIP01000046.1 GCA_002352605.1 Desulfobacteraceae bacterium UBA2771
AATTTTTTCGAAACGCCTTGCGCGATATATCTGAATCAACCAAAGCCGGAACTTGATCATCTGTGTCGGCCTTTTTCCGTAATCCCCGTGATTTGTTCGAGTAGTAGCCGTAATAGCGAACCATCTGCTCACCCTTATTAGGGATATGGGTGACCAAATGGGCCAGCCAATCGAGCGCGTTAAATGTTTTAGATCTTGTCCCATCCTTTGATTCGTATATGACCCTGGCGACACCATCAGATGCATCGTGGGCAGGAATGTAGGTCATCCGCTCTTGCGAAAACGAAGCCCGAATAATGTACCGTGCCAAATTTTCCAGACCCTCTTCATTATACGGCCAAATGGCGCTGCCGCAATAAACGCCAAATCCGCTGTGGCGCCAGTTAATCGGCTTGTCAAGCACTTTTTTCTTGAGCCTCACCACCATGCTGGTAAACGTGCACATCCCGCTGGGGAAAGGGGATGGAAACACCGCTGGCGTCAAAGGCTTTCTTTATTTTTTCAGTCAGATCGAAGTGGACACCCCAGTAATCTTCAACCTTGACCCATGGACGGACAACAAAATTCACACTGCTGTCTGCCAGTTCGGAGACGGAAATCTGCGCAGCCGGATCCTTCAGGATGCGGTCATCCGCGGCGATGATATCCGTCATCAGCGACCGGGCCTGGTCGATGTCAGCTTCGTATCCGATGCCGATAACCATGTCCACACGGCGGGTTCCCTTTACCGTCCAGTTGACGATGTTGTCGTCGGTCAGCTTGGCATTGGGAACGATGACGGTTTTGTTGTCTGCGGTTTTCAATTGGGTGGTAAAGATCTGGATGGCCTCCACGACCCCAAATACGCCGGCAGCTTCGATGAGGTCACCCACTTTGAAGGGCCGAAAGATGATCAACAGAAAGCCGGCGGCGAAATTGGACAGCGATCCCTGGAGGGCCAGGCCCACAGCCAGACCGGCGGCACCCAAAATGGCAATGAAGGAAGTGGTCTGGATGCCGAGTTGTCCCAGAGCGGCGATGACAACAAATGCCAGCAGACCAATATAAGCCATGTTGGCCGAAAATGAAATCAGGGTGGGGTCGACCTTACCTTTGGTCATGACACGCTCCACCAGTTTCCGTACTCCCTTGGCCACCCATCGCCCGATAATGAAAACCGCTATTGCGGCAATCACCTTCAACCCGTACACCGTCAGCAATTGATAAACGTTGTCAAGCATCTGTTCCATTTTACATCTCCTTTTTTATTTCTGAGGGTTCCGAAAAAAGGTATTCACGCCACTCAAACATTTTTGTTGTCACGATGATGGGGTGTAAATCCTTTTTTTACATGGTCTTCACGAATGCATCCGCCTCTTTGATGGAACGGTTCATATCCGCGATCAGGGAAGACACTTCCGTCTCGATATCCGTCATTTCTTTTCTAAGTGAACTGACCGCCTGGGCGTTGAGGTTGTGTTTCAGGTAGAGCACATAATCTCGCAGGCTATTGAGCACCGGATCCATAGAGGCTTCCGCACGGGCCATGGAGCGCTGCAACCGGGCGAACCGGCTTCGGGTATCCTTAAGGGAGGCCCGACTTTTGGACTGAAGCTTCACGTTTTCAATGGTGGCAATTTCTGACTCCCACTCTTTAAACAGGTCGGCGGCGATGCGCTCGACCTTGCCGATACGATCGTGAACGGCATCGGCTTGATCTTCGCACACTCTATAATCTTCGCTGAGTTTTTCGTAAACATCTTCGAGCTCCCCGCCGTCAAAGCCATACATGGCCTTGATGCGTTCCACGACGGACGCAAACTGTTCAGACGCCTCGGCCTGTTCTTCGCGTACCTGTTCAACGTTGTCTTTCAACAGGTGACGTTTCTCCTTACCAATTTTCTCCCAGACCGCATAATAAGTGGTCTGACAGCCGATGATAAAAAGAAAAACCGCCGTCATCAGCACAGCGGCACGAAATTCCCCACGGTGGTTGAATGACCCTGTTGGATGGTAATGTAGAATGTCCCTTTCAATCATGCGTCGTTGCTCCACGGCAGTTGGGTTAATAACTGCCCAGCAACCCGGAGAAAGGTTCTCCGGGCTGCGGGTGACAGCCGCTTATAGTGGCCAGCCCCCCTATTCCACCTTGGTAAACTGGACCCGACGGTTCTTGGAACGACCCAGCTTGGTTGCATTCTCGGCGATGGGGCGATCCGGCCCGTATCCCCTGGCTGAAAGGCGGGATGGGGAAACACCCTTGCCCACCAGATAATTCACGACGGACTGTGCCCGTCGATTGGACAGATCCATATTGAAGGCGCGGGCACCGGTGTTGTCGGTATGGCCTTCGACCACGACCTTCAACTGCGGATTGGCGCCGATCGCTGCGGCGATTTCGTCAAGGATTCCATACGAAACAGGTTTGATATCCGCCTTGGAGACTTCAAAGCTGATCTCATTGAATGTCCATGAAACAGCGCCCGATTGCAAAACGGTCAGGGGGCAACCGGACACATCCACCTTCACACCGGAAGGCGTTCCCGGACACTTGTCCAGTGAATCCGGCACACCGTCACCATCACTGTCCAGCGGACAACCGGTTTGATCCACTTTCATACCGGCCGGTGTTCCCGGGCACCTGTCCAGATAATCCGGCACGCCGTCCTTATCGCTGTCCAGTGAGCAGCCTGCCGTGTCGACTTTCACGCCGGCCGGCGTTCCCGGGCATTTGTCCATGGCATCGCTTACGCCGTCGCCGTCGCTGTCCATCATCTTACCGATAAATACCTTTTGGACATAGTCGGCCATCTGCTGACCGCTGGCCAGTTCATCCGCATTGACGGCAAAACCGCAGCCGCCAATCCTGGCGATCTCCTCCATCAGCTTCTGTCCGTTGGCGTCATCGCCCACGAGAATGGGATAGAGGCACAGCGAATCGCCGAACTTCTCCTTAATGGCTGTTGCCCCTGCAATCTGTTGCGCACCCATCCCTTTTGCGTCGGTAACGATGATCACCGCACTGGTTCCGTCGAGCCCCTCCAGGTCATCGCTGACAGCGGCGGCGGCCTTTCCCAAGGGACTGGGGCCACCGGCTTTGGTTATGGTCGACAGGGCCTTGTCAACTTCAACCTTGTCAAAATTGCCCACGTCATCGACGACACTGGTACTTTTTGAAAACGTCTTGGGATCACCACCGAAAATTCGCAGTCCACTTTTAACGCCCATATCCGCGGGAATGGTTTCGGACATGTTGTGCACTACGGCCGTTGCGATATCCAACTTCTTCCACTGCTGATACCCCTCGCCCATGGAAGAGGAGGCATCCAGGATGACAGCCACATTCTGCGATTTGAGTGCATGTCCACCCGCATCAACATCAACCGGGGTAAACGCGGGTACCGGCTGGTAGGATGTTGTGGCACAGGCGCCCATCAAGGACGCAATCATCAACACAAGCACGACATTTGAAACTGGGTGTTTCATGGCAATTCCTTTCCGTTGTCAGGAGATTATGGATTTAGATCACTTTTTAGATTAGGGAATTGAGAAAAGTGGGACTTTAATCGAGCGACTGGGGCTTTGCGAACATCAAACAAAAAATTGTCATGAACGTGAATCAACAGATACATATCAACGTATATAACGAGATAGAGGAATAGGAATTTTCTTTTGTGGGCCAAAGTATGGCAAAAATGGCGTTGTGTGTCAATAATCATTCTGATACAGGATGTTGTATGGCTTTATTAGCCGGCATTATCGGCAAAGGGGGCTAGGTCCAAAAAATTAAAACACACCGTTTGAGCACTTGAATCACCATCAAAATTGGTGTTTTTCCTGAAATTGGGACGCAAATCCGGTGAATGCCCAAGGCGTATAATTCAGAC
>DEIP01000133.1 GCA_002352605.1 Desulfobacteraceae bacterium UBA2771
CGGCTTCTTCACCGGTGCGCTATCATTTGCAAATCTTAAGCGGAGGCTACCTTATATTTTCAGAAAATCGGCCGGTTCGATATCTGCCTGCTTTAGAATGGCTCTCAGCGTGCCTTCAGGCATGTCCCCGGGATGGTTGGGAATGGTGCTGTAGCGGTCGGTCTGATCGTTGTACCAAATCTCGTGGCTTCCGGCCGCCTGGCGGTCAAATACAAAGCCTGACGCCTTGAGGCGTTTGATGATCTGGCGATATTTAAAACCGGTTAGGCGTCCCATGTCAGGCGTTGACAATCAACGGATAGTCAAATGAATCGGCAATGACGTCAAGGTTCATGTCGCCGGAGCGCTGCGCCCTTGCCTCAATCAACTTGCGGGCCACATCACGGGCAATCTCCAGGGCCTCGGTTGCGGTTCGTCCCTGGGCCACCAGTCCTTGCAAGTCATCCGAAGTGGCCAGATACGCGCCTTCGGGCAGCTTTTCGATATGAATGTTGATTATTTTTTCCATATTGCTCCGCTTTATTTGACAGCTTTTTAGTTACCTTCTTTATTCTTAGCGATGGTTTTAATTTAATGCAAGATCACTTTTTAATCGGTTGAGAAAGGGTTTCAACTATTTCCGTAAAATTAAAGCCCAAACGCAAAAATGCCAATAAGTGCATCATGAAAACAAATCAATCCCTTCTATATGCTGCCTGGAAAAAATTGATTATGGCCTATGTGCTTGCATTTGCGATAAGTTTTATCGCCGGAACGCTTCTGGTGAAGATAGGGCACATCAAACCGGAAAGCATATACGAAATTTCCACCAAACGGCTTTCCTATGCGCTTCCTGTTTTTGATATGGGTTCACGACACGGTATCGATATTGGTATCTTGTTATTTATCTGGAATTCTATTGGCGCTTTAATCACCCTGTCATTTATTTATACGGCCGCCTTGTTTGACCCGCACCACATTAGATTGTGTCCGCAAGGCGTGAGAAAGATCTTTTGTGGAAAGACAAGAATGAAAATTTTTTGCTATCTGCCGGGATGTGCAAAAATTGAAGAAGAGTCTCTGCGCAGGTTATATGTTTGGGTAATGGTTCCCCTGCTTGGTATCATTTTACTTGGAATAGAAAGCGGCCTGTCAGTCTCAACGGCAACCTATATTTTCGGATCATTTTTTTCAGCCATCATCGCGTTGTTGCCGCATGGTCTGATCGAAATTCCAACCCTTGCGCTCGCGGGAGCGGTTACCTATTCGGCCCATCTGCTAATCAAAGAACAGGCGCGGAACAATGTGACCCGCGCAGTTTTTCAACAAATAGAAAAGCATAGAAACGCGATGCCGATAATGAAAATTGCTTTATCGGTGATCGGTTGTCTGTTTCTCGCGGGGTGGATTGAGGCGCATGTCACCCAGCGAATACTGAACAATCTATAAATTTCTAGTTCACACGCTCCCGCGTGGGAACGAGAAATTTAATCAACCCCGCCGAAACACGATCCGCTCCCCTTCCACCTCGGCGCTGAGCTTGGTACCTGGCAGTATTTTCCCTTCCAGTATCTCCATGGCCAGGGGATTTTCGATCTGTTTCTGGATCACCCGTTTTAAGGGACGGGCGCCGTAAATGGGATCGTAGCCCTGGCGGGCGATGAGGTCGCGGGCCGAATCGGAGAGGACCAGCTCGATGTTCTGTTCCGCCAGCCGGTCGGCCAGATGCGTCATCTGGATCTCAACGATCCTGCCGATTTGCTCCGGTTCCAGGTTCAAAAAAATGATGGTTTCATCGATGCGATTGAGAAACTCCGGCTTGAAACCGGCCCGCAGGGCCTCGGTGACTCGCCGTTCCATCTCCTCGCGATCGTGTCCGCCCAGCTCCTGAATAACCTGGCTGCCCACATTGGAGGTCATGATGATGATGGTGTTTTTAAAATCCACGGTCTTGCCGTGGCCATCGGTCATGCGTCCGTCATCCAGGATTTGCAGCAGCACGTTGAACACTTCCGGGTGGGCCTTTTCGATTTCGTCGAACAGGACCACCGCATAGGGCCGTCGCCGCACCGCTTCGGTGAGGTAGCCGCCCTCGTCGTAGCCCACATAGCCCGGAGGGGCGCCGATGAGGCGGGACACCGAATGTTTTTCCATGAACTCGGACATGTCGATGCGTACCATGGCCTGCTCGGAATCGAAGATGAATTCGGCCAGGGCCTTGGCCAGCTCGGTCTTGCCCACGCCGGTGGGGCCCATGAAGATGAATGAACCGATGGGTCGGTCGGGATCCTGCAAGCCTGAACGGGCCCGTCGCACCGCATTGGATACGGCTTCGATGGCCTGCTCCTGGCCGATGACCCGTATGCCCAGCCGCTGTTCCATCTGCACCAGCTTTTCGCGCTCGCCCTCCAGCATGCGGCTCACCGGAATGCCGGTCCAGCGGGAGATCACCTCGGCGATGTCTTCGGCGTCCACTTCCTCCTTGAGCATTTTTTTGTCGGCCTGGAGTGCCTCCAGATCCTTTTGGGCCTGTTCCATCTGGTTTTTCAATTCATTACTTTTGCCGTAGCGAAGTTCGGCCACCCGGGCCAGGTTTCCCTCCCGTTCGGCCCGCTGCTCCTCGATGCCCAGCTGTTCCTGGGCCTCCTTGATTTTGCGGATGTTCTGGATCAGGCGCTTTTCATCTTCCCAGTGGTTTTTCATGCCGGCGATCCGGGAGCGCATGGTTTCCAGGGCGTCTTCCAGGCTGGCCAGGCGTTCCCGGGAGGCCGGGTCGGACTCTTTTTTCAGGGCCTCCCGTTCGATCTCCGCCCGGAGGATCTTGCGTTGTATTTCGTCGATCTCCACGGGCATGGTGTCGATTTCGATACGCAGTTTGGAGGCGCACTCGTCAACGAGGTCGATGGCCTTGTCCGGAAGAAACCGGTCGGCGATATAGCGATGGGACAGGGCCGCGGCGGCCACGATGGCCGAATCCTTGATGCGTACGCCATGGTGGACTTCGTATTTTTCTTTCAATCCCCGAAGGATGGAAACGGTATCCTCTACGGATGGTTCACGCACCAGTACCGGCTGGAAGCGCCGTTCCAATGCCGCGTCCTTTTCGATGTACTTGCGATACTCGTTCAAGGTAGTGGCGCCCACGCAACGCAGTGACCCCCGAGCCAGGGCGGGTTTGAGCATATTTGAGGCGTCCATGGATCCCTCGCTGGCGCCGGTCCCCACCAGGGTGTGCAGCTCATCGATGAACAAGATCACTTCACCCTCGGCCTTTTCCACCTCTTTGAGTACCGCCTTGAGGCGGTCTTCGAACTCGCCCCGGTACTTGGCGCCGGCAATCAGGGCGCCCATGTCCAGGGCCACCACCCGTCGATTTTTCAGGCTCTCGGAGATGTCCCCGGCCACGATCCGCTGGGCCAACCCTTCCACGATGGCGGTCTTGCCCACGCCGGGTTCGCCGATCAGTACCGGGTTGTTCTTGGTCCGACGGGAGAGCACCTGAACGATGCGCCGGATTTCGTCGTCTCTGCCGATGACCGGGTCCAGCTTGCCGCTGCGAGCCATGTCCGTCAAATCCCGGCTGAATTTTTTCAAGGCCTCATATTTATCCTCGGGGTTGGGGTCGGTGATTCGCTGGTTGCCCCGGATCCCCATGAGCACCTTCAAGATGGCATTTCGGTTTACCCCGGACGCGGACAGGATGCGGGATGCCTCTCCCGCCTTCTTGTCGCACAGGGCCAGGAGAATGTGCTCGACGCTGGTATATTCGTCCTTTATCTTTCCGGCTTCGACAAATGCCGATTCGAGAACGGCCTTGGCGGCGGATGACAAATAGACATCCCCCACGCCGCTGACCTTGGGCAGCCGGTCGATGGCCTTGGCCGCGGCGTTGGCAATGTTGTCACCGGCGGTCCCCAGTTTTTTAAATACGGATCGAGCGACCCCCTCCTTTTCGTCGAGCATGGCCGCCAACAGGTGTTCCGCCTCGATCTGTTGATTGCCGTGGGTGGATGCCAGGTTCTGGGC
>DEIP01000035.1:0-445 GCA_002352605.1 Desulfobacteraceae bacterium UBA2771
CTCCTCACGCAGTAAGGCCGCCGTTTACGGCTATAACATATTGATGGTTAGGGTTCGCGAAAAAATAACTTCGCAGAATTAGCGCTCAGATTTGGTCCAGGTTTTGCTGATCCGAGAGAGCAAAACCACAGGAATAGCGAGCTATTTCGAGGCTTTTGAGAGTGGGGTATCAGCCAAAGATGGGCTGAAGCTGAGATGCAAAAATGTGAAGTTATTTTTGCGCGATCCCTTATCGGGTGTGATTTTATCCTTTTTCACTTTTTGCTGATGTGCTTTAATGTCTTAAAGTGTCGCTGTCGGCGGCATCTAAGTATCCCTCCTGTTTTGTAGTGGTTTTTGTTGAAATTCACTTTTTATTACAGGGGGGATAATTTTTCAAACAGGGCGGCGTTGCGGGATGGCGGGTTAATTATCTCGGGATACTCGGGGTCATTTAATCTGGGAC
>DEIP01000035.1:522-3027 GCA_002352605.1 Desulfobacteraceae bacterium UBA2771
ATTATATCAGGGTACAAAAGCAAATCATGAAGGCGTTCACATGCACCATATCGAGAAACTACATTTATAATACGACCAGTACGGTCTTTATTGGGAAGGATTGTTAAACGGACAATATCTTTTAAAATCACGCCATCTTCGACCTTCGGCGTGGCTTTATTTGCCCTTCTGTGTCCAAAAAGAACTGATGTTGATCGACTACGGATAGCTTCTTATATGCCATAAGACAGATAAAAGGTTGCCGGCTCTACCCGGAATCAGGCGCTTTGCGCACTGGTGTTTCTCTATCGTGAGGTTCTTAAAAAAGAGATAGGGGCGTTTAAAAACATGATCCGTGCGAAAAGGCCTGTAAAATTGCCGGTGGTGTTTACCCGCGAAGCGGTCAGAAAGGTACTCTTGCAGCTGGAGGGTATCAATTGGCTCATTGGGCAGGTGCTCTACGGTGTGGACAACATCCAAATGATGTTCTATTTTATGGGTTTGCAATTCAACCCATAAAATGTACTGAGGAGGAATTCGAATGAAAATTCCATCGCGTCGATGCCGTGCCTTCTATTTAATTGTGTTCATCGCCGTTCTCGCGGCCTGCTCGACAACCAAACCGACAGCCGAATGGCGAGACAGGAGTTATAGCGGCAAGGCATTCGACAATATCCTCATCGTGGGGATAGCGGCCAAGGTGACGGCCCGTCGCGCATTCGAGAATACCTTTGTCGACAGGCTCAACGATGAGAATATCAAAGCGACCGCCGGCTTTGCGGTCATGCCCGAACACGCCCAACCCACAGAGGCGAATATCAAGGCGGTAATTGAGGACATCCACTTCGATGGGGTGATGGTTACCCACCTGGTCGGGGTGGATGAGAATACAGAATACCACCCGGGCGTTTATCGTGACAGCTTTTACGGCTACTACGGTCATGTCGGCGGGTATGTGTACCAACCGGGGTATTACACGCGTCATAAATGGGTCAGACTGGAAACCAAACTCTACGACGCCCGCACCGAAAAGCTGGTCTGGTCCATGCAGACGGAGACGATGGATCCGTCCACCGATCAGAAACTGATCGATTCCAAAATCAAGACCGTGGTCAAGCGCCTCAAAGGACAGGGGCTGTTGCAGACCAACTGATCCGCCGGCCTGCACGAAGCGGGATCTGAGGTCAGTGGCTCGAGGATCACCGACCAGGGTTCACGGGTCACTCCTTTCCGGTTCTGTATCACATAAAGGGCGAGATTTATTTTGTCGGCTGAATGCCTATTTTTCAATTTTCGCATCGATAAACACTACAGTCGTTTCAAGATGGAGGAGATCCGATGGACAACCAGAAACCGATTATAATAGCTGTTTATGCATCCATCATCCTGTCGCTGGCGGTATCTTCCGGAGCGGCAGACAAATTCCCCTATCCAAAAGTGGAATTCTCGGCCGATATGACGATGACCCTTAAACAGGCGGGATCAAACCAACCCCATGTGATCAAGGGAAAACTCTTTTCCATCAAGGGAAAAGAACGACGTGATATCTCCAGTTTCGGCCGCAAAACGGTCATCATCAAACACCGTGACAACGATAAGATGTGGACGCTCATGCCCGATCAGAAGATGTACATGGAAATTCAGGACCCCGGCGCCCGTAAGGACCCGGAGCGCATGATCCGGGAAGGTGAGCTCAAATTGACCAAAATGGGCAAAGAGACGGTCAACGGTCAGACGACCACCAAATATAAATTCGAGTCCACCGATAAGGGAAAATATGCATTTTCAGGATATGCCTGGCTAAACAAACAGAATATTCCAGTGCGTTTTAAAGGAAAGGCCAGCGGAGACGGCATGAGTCAGGATATCCAGATCGATCACGCCAATATTGTTGTCGCACGGCAGGATCCGCAATTATTTGTCGTCCCGTCCGACTACAGCCCGATGAACGCCGGCTTGGGCGCAATGGGCGCCTCCGGTAAAAACTTGACTCCGGAGCAATTGGAGCAGATGATGAAGATGCTTAAGCAGAAGCAAGGCGCCAACTAGTCCGTCCACAAATAGCATCTTTCGGCCCAAGCCTGTGTTCTGACTCTTTTTACGAGTCCATCAGCGCCGAACCGAACGCAGACTCCGGAACCCAACGTATACTGCGCGACTTTATTGGGGGCCGACCAAGCTATGCAATTGAAATCAAAACTTAATGACCTTTTTCAACCCCGAATTATACGCTTAGGGCCCTTAGTCGGTATCGTGTTTTTGGCTTCCGGATTTCATGATAACCGACTTTCGCTATTGGCTGAAAACCGGCTGCCTTTTTTCCTTGAATGCCAGCATACCTTCTTTTGCTTCTTCTGTACCCCAGAAAAACGTCAGCAGTTCCACGCCAATCTCTGCACTTGATGACAGCAGATCATAATAGACATTATGCATTTTTTTAGCCAGGGCAATGGCAGTCGGGCTTTTCTCTGAAATCTCCTCGGCCCACTTTTCCGTCTCATTGTCCAGTTCCTCCGCAGGAACCGC
>DEIP01000060.1 GCA_002352605.1 Desulfobacteraceae bacterium UBA2771
TATCGTTATCGTTCATGGACTTTTCCTTAGCCGGAAGACGGGTCAGCCAGTAGCGATTTTGCCCGGAAGTATGGTCGATCTACCGGAAATATCAATCGGCAATGACCGTGCTGTCGGTTGCCTGCCATTCACTGGTTTCACGGTTTTGATCTGGGTCAATGCATTTGGCCGACGTTTCCGGCAATGGTTCCCCCAGGCAGATGGAGTGGCGCCGAAAACCAACGACAACTCTGGCTAAAGAGGTGAACCGATGCATGACGTATGCGGCGGATGTTTCGACAACGGAAAACAGGTGGTGGCTAAGGTGAGAATAATGGGATTTGACCAGTCTCCGGTGCCGGCACCGCTCGACATTGCTTGCACCCATTGCGGGAATACGTTTAAAATAGAAACCATGGTATCGGTCTGTCCCGCCTGCAACATGGTGTACGCCGTGACCCCCTGTCATTGCACCCGTGCCGAGCATGCTATGGCGGCGGGTATCGGCTATTAATGTTGAGGAAACACCATGAAAACACTGTCCCAAATGGAAGCGCGGTTGAAGGAACTGGAGGCGGCTATCAAAGAGACCGAAGCGCGGCTTCCGGCCCATTCGGTGAAGCCGCCGGTGATGATGGACCTTCTTTCGCTGGAAGATGAGTACGAAGATCTGGTGCAGCAGATCCGGGCGTGCAAGGCCGGCGACGCTGATGCCAGTAGAACGGCAGCCACGAAGGCCGTTACAAAAAAGTTGTAGACAAAACCCGTTCATCACGCGTCTCCTAAATCAAATACCCAACGCCAACAGGAGGCAAATCATGAAAAAAGCACTTGCAATTACAACCGTATTGGCATTGATGGGAATGGTTACCGCGCAATCGGCATTGGCGGGCAGGGTGGCCAAACGGCAGGTCAGGCAGGACAAACGCATCGTTCAAGGCGTGAGAAGCGGAGAGCTCGCCCGCGGCGAAACCCGTCATCTGGTGAAGCAGCAGCACCGGATCCAGCATGCCAAACGGCAGGCCTGGTCGGATGGCACCCTCAACCGGAAGGAGAAGGCCGGCCTCGAACTGCGCCAGGACAAGGCCAGCGCAGATATTTACCGGCTGAAACACAACGATCGGAATCGAAATTAACCGGGCACCGGGGTGTCTGCGTTGAGTGCAACGTGGGTGATGGTCATCGTTGGAGATGGAACACTTGAATCGATAAAATCGGAACGCTATGCCACCTTCGGTGTCACATTTGTCCCATAGTCGAACCGTCAGGGGCGACCCTCAGATGCGAGAACTGGTGCTGTCGGCCGCATCCGGCAGCACCCTCGCCTTTCATCGATTGGCCGATCTCTACCAAGATGCCGTTTTCCGGATGGTCTACCACCGTGTCCGCTCACGCATGGATGCCGAGGACCTCACCCAGGATATTTTCCTGAAGGCTTACCGCAATCTGCCGAGGCTCAAAACCCCTGACCGTTTCCGGAGTTGGCTGTTCAGTATCGCCCTAAACCGGGTTCGTGACTTTGCTCGGCAGCAAAAGCTGAGACGGCTTATTGGCCTGAGAGAAGGGGAATCACCGGAATCGGATACCGACACCGCGGATTCCGCCGTCCCCGATGGCTTTTTAGAATGGGGGCGACGGCAATTCTGGAAAACGGTGGCGGATATTCTAAAAAAAATGTCTGCTACGGAGCGGGAGGTGTTTATCCTGCGATTTCTTGACCAGCTGGGCATTGCTGAGATTGCAAGCATTTTAAAAAAAGGAGAGAGTACCGTGAAAACCCACCTGTATCGGGCCATTGCCAAATTCAAAGCGCATCCGGCATCAGCCAGGCTGGAGGAACTACTGCCATGAAGCCGCTACCCGACTCCCATCTTACGGACAGGCAGTTAGTCGTGGCCATGGTTGACAAAAAAGACCTTCCGGAGAGCCAACGATCCCACCTTGATCGCTGCAGCCGATGCCGGCAGGTGTTAGCCGATGCGAAAGCGCCCCTTACCCGATTCGGTGCACTGGCCCGCCAGCACACGCCGGCCCCGGCGCATCCGGTCCGCATCCATGCGGTTAAAACGGGGTGGTTAAAACGGTATGGCTGGCGCCCCGGCCCTGCCTCCGCGATGGCTGCCATAGCCCTGTTGGTGATCATCTGGGCGTCTATAGTCAGCCAGGATCCCGCACGTCTTCCCGTGGATAATGGGCTGGCCGTTCCCGCTGATGATACCGTTTTCATGGCGGAGGTGGCGCGGTTGGTCGACGATCCCCTCCCTGTCCAATACCGGGATTTGATTGGCATCGACATCGCCGATGGCGATGGGGATTTTATGGATTTTATCGTACCGCCAATGACCGGTGATGCGCCGACAACCAGCCGGCAACATGCAAAAGGAGTAACCCCATGTTAAGGAATTCCAAAATCCTGTTCGCGCTGTTGGTGATTTGCCTGACGGTCCTGCCGGTCGCTGCCCAGCAGAATATTCCGGGCGGTAAGTGGTGGCAGATGCCTGCCGTGGCCAAACGGCTGAACCTGAGTGCCCGGGAAACCCGTCAGATAGATGACACCTACCGGGAGAGCCGGCGCCGCATGATCCGGCTCAAGGCGGATCTGGAAACCGAACAGATGGAACTTCAATGTCTTATCGAAGATCCGGAGCTGAATGAACCGACGGCTATGACGCAGTATCGAAAACTCGACAAAGCCCGCTCCGAACTGGGTCTGGAGCGATTTCGCTTTTTCCTGGAGGTTCGCAAGATTGTTGGCCACGAGCGGTTCAACACCCTGATGCGGCTGAGGGAAATGCGCCAAAAACGGATGATGCGCGGTGGCGATCCGGATCCCGCGTCCGGCGAATAGAAGATCAGGCCGCGGCAACCTGATGTGACCCAATGCACTGTGATTGTTCGTTCCCGGGTCTTGGGCGCCATTTTCGTTTCTATTTACGACGAAAAGCAGCTGTTCAACGACAAGTTGAACAAATC
>DEIP01000067.1:0-2331 GCA_002352605.1 Desulfobacteraceae bacterium UBA2771
GTGCCCGCGCTTGAAGCTGGGGAAGTATTGGTGGAAGTGGCCGGTTGCGGCGTTTGTCACACGGACCTTGGATATTTTTATGATGGGGTACCGACGGTTTCAAAACCCCCTTTGACATTGGGGCATGAAATCTCCGGGATCGTTGTTGATGGAGACGAAAAATGGCTGGGAAAAGAAGTAATTATCCCTGCGGTGATGCCCTGTCGGAAGTGTATCCTCTGCAAGACCGGCCGGGGAAACCGGTGCCTCAACCAGAAAATGCCGGGCAACAGTATCGGTCCCTATGGTGGTTTCTCAAGCCATATCCCTGTGCCGAGTATCGATCTTTGTGAAGTCAAGGATCGGGGAGACATGCCCCTTTCCCATCTGGCCGTTGTCGCTGATGCTGCCACCACGCCTTACCAGGCAGCCAAGCGGGCCGATCTACAGCCGGGAGACAATGTGATTGTCGTCGGCATTACCGGTGGTGTGGGCCAGTATATGGGGCAGATTGCCAAGGCATTGGGTGCAAAAAACGTTGTCGGGATCGCGCGAAATCAGGAAAAATTGGACCGGGCCCTCAACTTTGGCGCCGATTTCGTCATCAACTCCACTGATAAGGATGCCAGGAGTGTGTCCAAGGAATTCAAGGGAATATGCAAAGGAAACGGCCTTCCTAATTTCGGGTGGAAGATCTTTGAAGTGACCGGGGCAAAGGGCGGTCAGGAGATTGCATTGACCCTGCTCGGATTCACCGGGAAGCTGGTTGTGGTGGGATTCGGCATGGCCAAGACGGAATACGCCATTGGCCGTTTGATGGCCTTTGATGCCGAGATCATCGGTACCTGGGGATGCCTCCCCGAGCATTATCCCGTTGTTCTGGATATGGTCCTGAGCGGCAAAATCAATATGGAAGCGTTTGTTGAAATCCGTGCCATGAGTACGATTGCCGAGACTTTTGCCGAGGCTCACAAGACACCGCCCATGAGGCGCATCGTGCTGACTCCCGATTTTTAGGGTTGTTCAGGTACACAACAAACCAAAATAGAAATAAAAAAGGTAAAGGAGAAAATATTATGGCCTTGGAATGGATGCCGAGAGACAATGAAAAGAAAGATCATGCACTTCATACAGATGTTCACTGGGGCACGGAAGCGCCCTGTGTAGTCTATGAAAAACGCCCTTTAACCGATCCCAAGGGCGATGTGGTGAATGGACTTTATGTGTCCTGGATTCGACTGAACAACCCCAAACAGTACAACTCTTATACGACGGAGATGGTTAAAGGGGTCATCGCGGGTTTTGAGAACGCATCTTTAGATCGTAGCGTCGTTGCGGTCGTATTTACCGGTACGGGCCCCTATTCCTTCTGTACGGGCGGCAATACCAAGGAATACAGCGAATTTTACAGCCTGCGCTGTGATGAATACGGTCAGTACATGGAACTGTTCAATCATATGGTGGATGCCATTCTGGCCTGCAAAAAACCGGTTATTTCCAGGGTTAACGGCATGAGGGTCGCCGGGGGCCAGGAAATCGGCATGGCCTGCGACCTGGCCATTTCTTCCGACCTGGCCATTTTCGGACAGGCGGGACCCAAACACGGCTCGGCTCCGGACGGTGGTTCCTCGGACTTCTTGCCATGGTATCTGGGAATTGAAGACGCCATGTGGAACTGCGTCTCCTGCGAGATGTGGTCCGCCTACAAAATGAAAGCCAAAACCCTTATCAGTAAAGTGGTTCCGGTCTTGAAGGTGGATGGCGAATGGGTGAGAAACCCCATGATCATTACCGACAAGTATGTGGATAATGGTGAAGTGGTCTATGGTGAGTACAAATCCGGTGCCAAGGCCAAGGAGGCCCGCGCCTTTGTCAAGGAACATCAGCCCAATGCCGATTTTGAACTGCTGGACAAAGAAGTTGACAAGATCATATGGACCTTTGCCAACCTGTTTCCCGGCTGCCTGATTAAATCCATTGACAGTATCCGTGCCAAGAAAAAATTCTTCTGGGATTACTCCAAGAACTACAACCGGCACTGGCTGGCGGCCAATATGGGCGGAGAAGCTTTCCTGGGCTTCGGTGCCTTCAATACCAAGCGGATTACGGGTCAGGATACCATCAATTTCCTCAACTTCCGACAGGATATTGCGGAATGCAAAACCTGGGATATGGACATGTTTGCCAATGCCATGGGGACACCCAAAGAGTAGTTTTTCCGTAAGAACACGAATCATGAACGGCAGGTGGGTCCATGAACAGGCTTGTCTGTCGTTTTTTTATTATTGATTAAGGAGCGTTTACGATGGCATACAATCACATTGAAGTTAAGCTTGAAAATGGTCTGGGAAC
>DEIP01000067.1:2378-2638 GCA_002352605.1 Desulfobacteraceae bacterium UBA2771
AATGTTCTGAACATCGCCATGATGGCGGAAATTAACGAAGTGCTTGCGTCATGGCAAGGCGAGAAGGATCTGAAGGTGGTGCTTTTTGACGCCACAGGAAAATGTTTCTCCGCAGGCGTGGATGTGGGAGAACACATGGGCGATATGGCGCCGAAAATGATAGGCGTCTTTCACCGCATGTTCCGACTCATGGACCAATTGGGTATTCCAACAGTGGCCTCCGTTTATGGTTCATGCCTGGGGGGTGGATGCGAAGTGGC
>DEIP01000169.1 GCA_002352605.1 Desulfobacteraceae bacterium UBA2771
CCCACGCAGTAGACCGACAGCAGGCTCAAGTCGTGGATGTGCAGGTCCCCGTCGGCATGGGCCCGTCGAATCTCTGGCGGATAGATTTTGTTGAGCCAGTATTCGGCGGTGACATCCGAAGAGATATAATTATTGAGTCCTTGCAGGGAGTAGCACATGTTGCTGTTCTCTTTGATCTTCCAATCCAACTTGCGGATATAGTGCTCCACCAGGTCCACTTGCGCTTCGGTGGCGATGCGCCTGATCTGTGCGTGCTGCTCCCGATAGATGATGTAGGCCTTGGCGGTTTTGTAAAAGGGAGAGTCCAGCAGCACTCGCTCCACGATATCCTGGATCTCCTCCACCTCCGGGGTGGGACCCGGGTAAAGCTCATGGGCCAACGTGAGGACCCGCAGGGTCATCTTTTTGGCTTCTCGATCTCCGAATTCTCCCGAGGCATGACCCGCTTTGGCGATGGCGGTGGTGATCTTGGATGGGACAAACTCGACAATTCGACTGTCACGCTTTTTGATTTGTTCAATCACGGATGTCTCCTCGGGTGTAATATTCGGTTTTGATTATTAAAAATGACGAAGAAATGTAGTTGCCGGCATTTTTCTATGGCGTGCAGCACATCGGGCAACTCTGAATACGGTGTAATTGCAGCCCAACGGATGAAACGGCAGTGACGCATTACCTACAACAAGATGTTGTTGTCTGTCAAGGAAATTTTTCCATATGTAGTGGGTTTGATTGACCATCCAGGGGTAACCAACGCCTTGTGATTGATGGAAAAACCATAGCTTCCCGTGCCGTTTTCAGACCTGTGGTTGCCTGAATTCCACAACATTTTCGCATGGTTGTGATGCGCATATGTTGTGCTAAAAATTTCTTGACATACAATATGTTGTATGAGAAATCTGGATCGTACACTCGGATCCGAACCATCGATCGATCGATCGACCAACCAACCAACGGAGTGATGACCCCTATGACACGGAAAGATAAAATCCTCATCGTGGACGATGGAAAGGTGGACCTGAACACCCATGTCTGGGATGATCAGGTTTTCTGCAAGAGCCTCATCGGCGCCAATGCCGTCAATAATCGCCAGGCCAAAGAGATCGCCCGATTCATTCGATCCACCATCGAGCGCATGGACCTTGGGCACATCACCTCGCCGATGGTGGACGAGATGGTCAAGGCCAAGCTGGCCGAATACGGCCTGGATGCCCGGATTCCGGTGCGATTGACCCGGGACATGTTCGTGAAAGACGGTCTCGATCTTTCCCCTAATGCCAAAACCGTATTGGAACGGCGCTATCTGAAAAAAGATACGGACGGCCGGATCCAGGAGATGCCGGCACAGATGTTTCACCGGGTCGCCGACCACATCGCCCGGGCGGAGATGAATTACGACGATAACGCCGATGTCAAGAACGTTGCCGAACAATTCTATGCCCTGATGGCGGATTTCAGGTTTTTGCCCAACTCGCCCACGCTGATGAATGCCGGCAGGCGCCTGGGGCAACTGGCGGCCTGTTTTGTATTGCCCATCGAAGACAGCATGGAGGGCATTTTCGATTCGCTCAAAAATGCCGCTATTATTCACAAATCGGGTGGTGGCACCGGTTTCTCATTTTCCCGGCTGCGGCCCAAAAACTCCATGGTGGGTACCACCGGCGGCATTGCCTCCGGTCCTATCTCCTTCATGAAGATCTTCAACACGGCCACTGAGCAGGTCAAGCAGGGCGGCACCCGGCGCGGCGCCAACATGGCAATTCTGCGGGTGGACCACCCGGACATTCAGGAGTTCATCCACTGCAAGGCTACCCATACCGAGTTGAACAACTTCAACATTTCCGTGGGCATTACCGAGGCCTTCATGGAAGCGGTTAACGCCGAAGCCATGTACGACCTGGTGGATCCTCGGAACGGCAAACCGGTGGGGGCGCTCAATGCCCGGGAGATCTATGAGGCACTGGTCGAACAAGCCTGGAAAAACGGCGACCCGGGCATCATTTTTCTTGACCGCATCAACCGCGACAACCCCACCCCTGCGTTGGGCGAGATCGAAAGCACCAATCCTTGTGGTGAGCAACCCCTTTTACCGATGGAAGCCTGCAATCTGGGGTCCATCAATCTTTCCAAATTGGTGGTTGAAAAACAGGGCAAAACCAGACTCGACTATGATGCCCTGAAATCAACCGTATGGACCGCGGTGCGCTTTCTGGATGACACCATCGACATGTCCCGTTACCCCTTAGCGGCCATCGACCGGATGGTCAAGGGGAACCGAAAGATCGGCCTGGGGATCATGGGGTTTGCCGATCTGTTGTTCCAGCTGCGCATTCCTTACAACAGCGAAATGGCCCTGGTCCTGGCCGAGGAGGTCATGGGCTTTATCCAGGTCGAATCCCACCAGGCATCTCTGGCTCTGGCCAAGCAGCGCGGGGTGTTTCCCAACTATGGGAAAAGCCGCTTTTGCGACGACCGTGCGGCCGCCTATCGCAACGCCACCACCACCACCATAGCCCCTACGGGAACACTGAGTATTATCAGCAACTGCTCGTCGGGCATCGAACCGCTTTTTGCCCTGAGCTTCGTGCGCACGGTCATGGACAACGACGAGCTTATGGAAGTCAATCCCCATTTCGAGGCCGTGGCCAGACAACAGGGATTTTATTCCGAAGCGTTGATGGAGGCCATTGCCGGCGCCGGAACCATTGCCCACATGGACGAAATCCCGGATGCGGTGAAACAGGTGTTTGTCACCGCACACGATATCTCTCCGGAATGGCACCTTCGCATGCAGGCGGCCTTTCAAAAACATACGGATAACGCCGTTTCCAAGACGGTCAACCTGGCCCGGGACGCCACGGTGGCGGATGTACGGAAGATTTACGATCTGGCCTGGGAACTTGACTGCAAAGGCGTGACGATCTACCGGGACGGCAGCAAGGAGAACCAGGTGCTCTCCTTATCAACGGCCGAAAAGGAGGAGGATGCCTTCATGATCGCTGTCCGCAAGCGACCCGATACCCTGGACGGATTTACCACCCGGGTGAAGACCGGACTGGGGCAGCTTTATGTGACGGTGACCGAATACCACGGCAAGCCCTTCGAGGTATTCGCCACCATCGGCAAGTCAGGCCGCTCCACCACTGCCAAAACCGAGGCCATTGGTCGGCTGGTCTCCCTGGCCTTTCGATCCGGAGTTACCGCAGACAAAGTGGTGGATCAGCTCAAGGGGATCGGCGGTGAACATCCCATCTTTCAAAATGGGGGCCTGGTGCTCTCCATTCCCGATGCCATCGCCCGGGTATTGGAGAATCGCTATCTCAAAGACGGGCAAATTAAAAGAGAGGGCGGTAGTCTGATGGGTGAAATCTGCCCCGAGTGTAGCCGGACCATCAGCTTCGAAGAGGGGTGCATGACCTGCCATTTTTGCGGGTTCACCAAATGCGGATAGCGATTACCCACCCAGAGATGGCATTTTTTGGCCCAGTCCCGCGTTCTCGCTCAGTTGCAATCCTCGACGTATCGCCGCTACGCCTGCGGTCTAAATATCGCTGCGGCCTTGACCTGAACCAGAATCTACCATCTCCGGACGGGCAATAGACAGGCCCTGTAGGCTAAAGGTGCTTATGAACGAGACGGGGCGCGTTTACGGTTTCTTCATCGCGCCGGCCCGCATCGGATGGTGGGAGATGCGCGTGTCCGGTGTCACCCACAGGTAGTCGGCCCAGGATAGGTCGGCCTCACCGCCCACCGGCGCCGGGTAGATCGTCTTGAAGGGGGCATCGGTGCGGGCAAAGGCCCGGTTGGGGATGCCGAATTTTCGGGTGATGTGCCCGTTTCCCGCTAGCACCACCATCTTTCCCGATCCCAGGTTGTTGGCGATGGATTCGGCCATGGCATCTTCCCAAGTACACTGGGCTTCGTAGAAGTGGGCGAAGTTTTCCCGGCCCCGGATGGTGTGCATCTTGAAAATATCCTCCACATAAGCCCGGTGGTCGGCATCGGTGGTGTCGACGGTCTCGGGCAGGTGGCGGCGATCATTTTCGCACAGGCTATTGATGCCGCCCACGCTGATCTTGCCGGGGATGTGGAAGGGTACATTCAGGGCGATGATCCGTATTCCGTTTTCTTTTGCAAATTCCAGGATTTCGCGGTACAGGCCATAATCGAAGCGCCAGTTGGCGTACCAGTGGGTCTTCTCGATGAACGTGATTTCGTCCATTTCGCCGGCGGTCCACTGGTCCAGCACCGGTTGGTAAGTGTGATCGAACATCTCCATGCCGATGGTCAGATTGGGTGTGGTTTTCGCAAAGGCCTTGATGATTTCCAATTGAATAGCGTGGTGGGCGGGGTTGGTATGGTTTTCTCCCACATAGACCACGCGGGTCTCGGCAAGGCTGGTGATCAACTGCTGCCGGGATATCACCGAAGCGCTATCGGTCTTCAAGATGGTGTTTTCCATCAGTCGGGTCGGATTATTCTTGATGGAGAGGGTTTTCGGGGTCACGGCGCATCCGCCGGCGCAAAACATCACCAGCGCGATTACCGCCAAAAGCGGATGCCGGCAAGGCATCCTTTCTATCGGACAGTGTGGTTGTAAGTCGAAAAATAAGGTCATAGGCAAACAGATCCCGGAGGTGTGCGTGAAAGTGAAATTCAAAAGCGAACTGCTTTTCCGTAGGGCAATCATCCCGTGGTACGATACGGACCCCGCCATGCTGTTGACCCTGGCTTTTGCCGTGGCGGCGCTGCTGTTCAGCCTCTTCGGCGTGGCTGCAGTCCTGGATACGCCTCACTACCATGCCGCCATCTGGGTGCCCGGTTTGCTGGGGATCCTGTCTCTGACCATCACCATTTCCATGCTCATTCGCCTGATCGGAAGAAGCTGAACCGGATCGACCTCCCTTATTACTCCTTTTCCACAAACGTCTTGAAGCTTATGGACCGGTAACTGTCGGTACTGATATATTTGAGAATTTTTAGCATCTCCTCCGAAGTAATATACCCGGGACGGTTGCCGATCCGGTCTCCGTTTTCGGAGATGAACCAGGTGCTGGGAAGCCCCCTGACATCGTACTTGGCCGCAATTTTTTGCTCCTTATCCGAGTTGACACTGATGGGAACAAAGTTGCGGTTGACGTAGGCAATGACCGTTGGATTTTGAAAAGTCTCTTTTTCCATTTGAAGACAATAACGGCACCAGTCGGCATTGAAGACGAGAAAAACCTTTTTGTTTTCGGTTTCTCCCCGCTGCCTGCCTTCGGTGTAGGACAACCACTGGATACCGCCGTCGCCGGTCTGGGCCGCAACAGCCTCGACAGCCCCTGTAAACAGGGTAGCTGCCAGTGCCAGGGCCATCGCCGTCCGGGTCCATTTTTTTATCATGGCTTATGTTTCCTATACGCTGATCAGACTCAGTTTGTTGGTAACCAGCAGCAGGCCGAGGATCAGCAGCAGCACGCCTGCGGTCAGGTTAATATACTTTATCGACCCTGAAGCCTTTTTGATGAGGGTTAACAGTGAATCAACAAATACCGAAAGTACCAAGAAGGGGATAGCCAATCCCGCGGCATAGACGGACAGCAGGACCACGCCATTGGCTATCGTCTCCTGATTGCCCGCCACGATGAGGATAGACCCCAACAGCGGCCCGATGCATGGGCTCCATCCTGCCCCGAAGGCCATGCCCACGAAAAAAGTTCCCAGAAAGTGGAGGGGCTTTTTTTGTACCTGAAACCGACGTTCAAACTCCAGGGGCTTGAAGCGGATCAGCCCGGTCATGTGAATGCCGAAAAAGATGATCAGTACGCCGCCGATGATTCGTATCCAATCCCGGTATTTGAAGATGGCCCCTCCGATGAATGAGGCAGACGCACCCATCAGAATGAAAACCAAAGAAAAACCAAGAACATAACTCAAGGTGGTCGCTATGACCCGGGCGCGGATCCGCCTGGTGTGGACACCGGTCAATTCATCCAGCGACAGTCCGGTGATAAAGGTAAAATAAGCCGGTATCAACGGCAGGATGCACGGCGAAAAAAATGAGAGCAATCCCGCAACCAGGGCTGCCGGATAAGAGATCGATTCTGTGAACATGCGTCCGGTGTATCCTCCGGTGTTGTTGGCTTCAGTGGACGGTGACGGTCTTATCCGGCGAGCCGCCGAAACCGAATTGGGTCACGAGAAAATTATCCTGCTCATCGGACAGATGTTGCCCGCCGACCGCATGGATAGAAGAGCACCCATGCCCCGGCCGCTAGAATGAGCAGATTGCGCAGGGTGTCTAAGACAATGTCCGACGGCGCATTGGCTGCCAATGAAAAACAACCGCAGGCGATGTTCAATCCACGGTAACGGTTATAGAAAAGGATGCCGACAAATAGGACCATCATCAGGCTTACCAGCAGTGCCGCACCCTTTTCAAACCGACCAAAAACCAGTGCCAGTCCGCATACTGCTTCGATCCAGGGAAAGACCATCGCCGTTGCCGGCACCAACGGAGGCAAAAGCAACTGATAGTTGATCAAAATT
>DEIP01000186.1 GCA_002352605.1 Desulfobacteraceae bacterium UBA2771
CGTCCAACTTCGAATTTTGAATAAGGCATTCTGTCGATTTTGATCGTTTAAAACCCTGCTTCACAGACACCAACAAATGATCGCTAATTCCGTAGGCCAAACGATAGACCGAAGCGATCTCCGAATTCGACGTTGGATGTTCGATGTTCAAAAAACTTCTGCTGGTTAAATGTCTCGCCGGACCGGTCTAAACCTCTTCGGGTCGCTCGGGCATAGCCCGAGGTTTAATTTACCGCAATTATAGTGCCGCTGAATCTATGCTAAATTCAGATGAAAACGAGCAATACCATAAAAGTGTAATACCCTGCCCGTCTACGACGTGACGTTTTTCCATGATCTCAATACGGTGATTCAGAAGGATTCGACTGCTTTTCTCTTCAACACGCCCAATGTCTTGATGCGGGGCAGTTCCTCGAAGCGTCCGGAGGCCACGGCGATCTTGCACACCTCCCAGGGTGCCTGGCCGCCCTCGTCGGGATTCTCGAATATATCGTGGATCAACAGGTAGCCGCCGGGAAGGAGGTGATCGGCCCAGCAGTCGTAGTCCTTCTGGGCGGTCTCGAAAGCATGGCCGCCGTCGATGAAGACCAGCGACAGCGGTGTGGCCCAGTTGCGGGCGACGATGTCCGAGCGACTGACGATGGGCACCACCGTCTCCTCAAGCCCGGCAAGGGTAAGGGTTCGTCGAAACAGTGGAAAGGTGTCCATGGAGAAAGTCGAAAAGTCGAAAAGCACTGCATCGAAGTATTCCTCTCCGGGCTGCTGCTCCTCGGAGCCGCGATGGTGGTCGATGGAAAACAGGGCCGCTCCGTTTTCGCGGCAGGCGCTGCCCAGATAAACGGCGGACTTGCCGCAGTAGCTGCCGATCTCCAGGCAAGGCCCCAACCGGGAAGCCTTCAATGCGATATCGTAGAGCCCCCTGCCCTCTTCAGGATCCAGGAACCCTTTTATGCTGTCGATCATTTTCTGGTCAGGGATCAATGACTTTTATCCTCATGGTGCAATAGGCCTCGGGTTTGGGTTTCCGGTCCTCCGGACCCGGTCTCCAGATTGCGTGGCGGAAGATCGCAGCAAACGAGGGTTCGTCAGGCGTGGACGGCCGGCGTACCAAACGGTTGGGGCACAAGGCGCCGTTTATGGGAAAACACTAGGACATATCGTCGTAGTTCTTCACCATCACCGCCCTCGGTTTGACCCCATCCTGGGGACCGACAATGCCCTCCTGCTCCATCATCTCGATGATCCGGGCCGCCCGGTTGTAACCGATGCGCAGGTGTCGCTGGACCATGGAGATGGAGGCCTGGCCGGCCTGGGTCACCAGGGCCACGGCATCGTCGTAGCGCGCGTCGTATTCCTTCTCGCCCTCCTCCTCGGCGACCTTGGCCGGGGTCTGGATGACATCTTTGTCATAATCGGGGGGCTGCTGCTTTTTCAGAAATTCGGTGACGCGGGTCAGTTCCTCCTCGGAAATGTAGGCGCCGTGGATACGCTGGAGCCGTGCGGTTCCCGGGGGCATGAAGAGCATATCCCCGTTGCCCAGCAAACTCTCGGCACCGTTGGTGTCGATGATGGTACGCGAATCGGTCTTGGAGGAGACCTGAAAGGTCAGGCGCGTGGGAAAGTTGGCCTTGATGATGCCGGTCAGCACGTCCACCGACGGCCGCTGGGTGGCCAGGATCAGGTGAATGCCGGCGGCCCGGGCCATCTGGGCCAGACGGGTCAAGGCCAGCTCCACATCCCGGGAGGCCACCATCATCAGGTCGGCCAGCTCGTCGATGATAATGACGATGTAGGGCAGCGGTGCCGGCGGTTCGTTGGCGGTCTCCTCACCTTCGGCAGGCTTGGGGGCAGGCGCTTTTTCGATCTTTCGGTTGTACTGGTCGATGTTGCGGGTCTTCATCTCAGAGAGCAGCTCGTAGCGGTGCTCCATTTCGCGTACGGCCCAGAACAGGGCATTGGTGGCTTTCTTGACGTCGGTGACCACCGGGGTGATCAGGTGAGGAATGCCGTCGTACATGGACAGTTCGATGCGCTTGGGGTCCACCATGATCAGCTTCACCTGATCCGGGGTCGTTTTGTAGAGCAGGCTGCAGATCATGGTGTTCAGGGCCACACTCTTGCCCGTCCCGGTGGCACCGGCGATAAGTAAATGGGGCATTTTCTCCAGGCCGGCGGAAACCGGGTTGCCCACGATGTCCTTGCCCAAACAGAGGGTCAGCCTGTTCGTGCTCTGTTCGAATGAGGAGGAAAGCACCATCTCCTTGAAGCAAACCGTTTCTCGATCGGTGTTGGGGATCTCCACACCGATGACCGCCTTGCCCGGAATGGGCGCAACGATGCGGATGCTGATGGCCCGCAGGGCCAGCGCCAAGTCGTCGGTGAGGCTGACGATGCGGTTTATTTTGACGCCGGGCGCCGGCTCGTATTCGAAGGTGGTGATCACCGGCCCCGGGATGACGGCCACCACCTTGCCGTGAACACCGAAATCCTCCAGCTTCTTTTCCAGTAGCCGGGACTGCATGCGCAGGTTCTCTTTATTGGTGGACTGAGGCCGTATCTTGGGGTCGTCGAGAAAATTGATCGAGGGCAGGGAAAATCCCGAAGCGCCCTTCATAAAATCGAACACAGCCTGTTTGGGCACCGCCTTGGCCGGCACCGGGTTGGGCGCCATCGTTTTGATCTTGATCGTCTCTCTCTTCTTTTTCTTCTCGGCCCTGACGGTCCGGCGCCGCTTGATACTTTTCTGGCGGCGTTCCTTCCACTTGATCAGGACCGTGGCCATACGGTCGAAAAATGCCGAATTGGCCGTTTTGCAACGGCGGTAAAACGCCACCACGGAAAATCCGGTTGCCATGATAAAACCGATGAGCCAGACCACCATCAGGATCATAGACCCTCCGGCCGGATTGGAATAGCGCACGGCAAAAGACTTGAGGGGGGAACCGACGATGCCGCCCGCGGTAAACCGGCTACCGAAAAGCACATAGTGGTCATGCTTGAAGGCCAGCAGGCTTCCCGTGGTGATGATCAGCAGGACGCCACCGGCAGCCAGGGGCAAAACGGCCTGGCCCGGATTCTTGCCGAAAAAAAGAATGCTGCCCAACAGGCATAAAAAGGGAATCCAGAAAGCGCCGATGCCGAACAGCCCCACGATAATACCGGCAAAATTGGCCCCGAAAACACCGAAGAGGTTATGGACCCTGCCGGTCCCGCCGGCGCTGAAAAACAGGCACGGATCACCCGGATCGAACGACAGCAGGCTGATCAGGCTGAAGACCACCATGAAGAAAAAAAGAATGCCGATAATCTCTTTTTTCATTTCTCCGTCAGACCTCCACCAGAAATGGAAGAATCACCGGCCGACGCCCGATGGTAAAGAAAAAGTACTGCCGCAAGGCCGTCTGGATACGTCGACGGATGCAATCCACCCGGTTGGATACATCCGGGGTGACATCCTCCACGATCTCCAGGACCACACACTGGGCATCCTGGAGCAGATAGCCCGTCTCCGTTTCGAAGACGAATCCCCGGGAAACGATATCCGGGCCGTATACCACGATACCGGTCTCCTCGTCGAAGGCCATGTTCACCACCACCAGGCCCTCCTCGGAAAGTATGCGCCGTTCCTTGAGCACACTGCGCCCCACATCACCGATACCCTTGCCGTCGATGAGCACCCGACCGGCACTGATTTTGTCTCGGATCCGGAACCTGTCTTCCTCCAGCTCGACAACATCGCCGTTCTGGGCCAGGATCAGATGATCGTCGGGAATGCCCACCTGCCCGGCCAGTCTAACGTGCAGCACCAGATGGCGGTATTCGCCATGCACGGGCATGAAAAACTTCGGCTTGGTCAGGTTGATCATCATCTTCAACTCTTCCCGGAAGGCATGCCCGGACACATGGATTTTGGAAATCTTCTCATAGACCACATCGGCACCCCTGCGGTAGAGGTTGTTGATGATGTTGGCAATGGCTTTCTCATTGCCCGGGATAAACTTCGAGGAGAGGATGACCTTGTCCTCTTTATGGATCTTGATCTGCTTGTGAGTGCCCGCGGACATGCGCGCCAAAGCCGACATGGGTTCACCCTGACTGCCCGTGGTGATCATGATGATCTCATCGTCCGGAAAGGTGTTGACCTCGTCGATGCCGATTTCCATCCCTTCGGGAACCTTCAGGTATCCCAGCTTGCGGGCGATGGCCACACTGACTTCGATACTGCGTCCGTTGAAAACGATCTTGCGACAACGCCTTTCGGCGATATTGATGATCTGCTGAATGCGCGCGATGTTGGAAGCAAACAACGCGACGATAATGCGCCCGGAGGCGGCTTCCGTAATTCTGGCCAGTTCGGCACCGATTTCCTGCGCCGAGATGGTGTGGCCCTCCTTCTCCACGTTGGTCGAGTCGGACAAAAGTGCCAGCACGCCCGCTTCTCCGCACTGGGCGAAACGGTTCACATCGGTGAGCATGCCCTCCACCACGGTTTGGCTCATCTTGAAATCACCGGTATGGACCACCAGGCCCACGGGCGTGCGGATGGCCAGGCCCACCCCATCCACGACGCTGTGGTTGACCCGAATGAACTCCACCTCGAAGGGACCGATCTTCAGCCGCTCCCGGGGCAGCACCTCGTGCAGGGAGGCCACGGCAAGCAGGTCGTGCGCTTCCAGCTTATGGCGCACGATGCCCAGCGTAAAGGGAGTTCCGAAAACCGGTACGTTGATCTCCCTGAGCAGAAAAGGCAACGCCCCGATATGATCTTCGTGGGCATGGGTGAGCACGATCCCTGATAGGCGTGCCCGGTTCTGGCGCAGGTAGTCCATGTTCGGGATAACATAGTCCACCCCCAGCATGTAGGCTTCGGGAAACATGAGCCCGGCATCGATGACGAAAATCGTATCGCCGTATTCCACCACCATCATATTCAGGCCGATTTCACCCAGGCCGCCCAACGGAATAAGTTTCAGCATAACCCTACGCTTCACGCCTCTCATTTTCAAAATTTTCCATGAGGATCGACCGAATTCGCTCCAGCAGCGCGTCTTTGCTCTTGCGGGTGTAGCCGGTCGTCTCCACCGGATCCAATATCTGCATGGTTACCGGAGCGGGGCGGATCATGAGATGCCCCTTGGCAATAACATGGTACGTGCCCTTAATAACGATGGGCACGATAGGTACCCCCGAATCGACGGAGAGAATAAACCCGCCTTTTTTAAACGGCCGAATCCGGCCGTCCAGGCTGCGGGTACCCTCGGGGAAAATCAGCACACTGGCGCCGTCTCGGATGGTGCGGGCCGCCCGGTCCAGGCTGGCGGAGGCCGACTGGCGATTGGACCGATTGATGCTGATATACCCGACCCCGCGCATGGCCCGCCCGAAAATGGGAATCTTGAACAGTTCGGCCTTGGCCAGCCAACGAAACTGAACCGGCAGCCGCCCCAGAAGCAGCGGGATATCCGCATTGCTCTGGTGATTGGCCATGTAGATGTAAGACCGCTCGGGATCCAGTTTCTCAACGCCGGTGACGGTGACCTTCAGCCGAGCCACCCACAAGATGGCGTTGGCCCAGAACCGCGCCAACAGATGGGGGCCGTCGCCCGTCCGGCTGAAAAAGGAGCAGACAATGACGGCGCTTGCGATAACCGCTGTTACCAGAAAAAACCAAAGGATGATGATCAGCGTCTGTAGCGTGTATAAAATCGATTTCAGCATCGTCAGCGGCGTCCCATCCGGTCAGGTGATGATTTCCAGTTTTTCGAAAATGGCATCCA
Organism: Desulfobacteraceae bacterium UBA2771; assembly: GCA_002352605.1. Lineage (GTDB taxonomy): Bacteria > Desulfobacterota > Desulfobacteria > Desulfobacterales > Desulfosarcinaceae > Desulfosarcina. The sequence continues at coordinate 5,778 of DEIP01000186.1, forward strand.
TGGTCCGGACAATCCAGTTTCGCTGCCGCTCATCGGCATAGTGGATGCAGTCACAGCGCACCCGGCGATGGGTTCGCACCAGCAACTCTCCGGCCAGGCAGTCCGGCGCCAGCTCCAGGGCCACAAAAAAAGGCGCGCAAGCGGTGTGGGCCTTCTGCACCTCGGAAAGCGCCGTCTTTGCCACCGGCACCCAGTAAAGGCCATCAATGCCTGGCTCGCCGAAGGTTTGATCTAGATAACCTTTGATTTTCTCATAATCATGGGGCCGGATTTCGTCTATTAAATATTGTTTCATAGTGTGATCGTCACTAGCATAAAACGCTTTGGATCTCAATATATATGTTCAGCCCGAAACCTGAACAACGAGGCCAAGAGACAGGACGAGCGGTGCGGTCCAGCCGGATTTTCCAGTAGAGGGAAAGGGATGGTGTTTGCTTGACATTTTTCCGCGGTGGAAATAAATTTAGCATATACCAACAACCCGTGACCTTGTGTTTCTTTCTGCGCCGCTCAGGGTGCCTCAACGCACCGCGATCCGGGCCGGCCGCGTCGTTGCCTGAAACGATAAACGATTGCAGGCCCGCCGGGTCTTCTCAACGAAGTTGAATGGCCCATTCGCCATCTGATTCGGAAATTCTTCGGCACTCTTTCGTTGGTCTGGGGAGAAGGAAGATGAACCAACTACCGACCGGAAGAATACCACTGAAGCTGGCGATCGTCGGCGGCGGGCAGGCCTGCAAATTTTTTCTCAAACTGGTCGGCCTGGGAAACCTGCCTTACCTGCAGATTGATATCATCGGTGTCTGCGACATCGACCCCGGCGCCGAAGGGTTCCGCATGGCGAAACAGCTGGGGATATACACCACAACCGACTTTAAAGATCTCTTCGGACTCAAGGACCTGGACGGCATCATCGAGCTGACCAACAATCGGGACGTGCTCGTTGAACTGATTCAACTACGCCCCGCCCGGATCGGGATTGTCGAGCACAATATCGGCCGCTTGCTCAGGAATCTGTTTACGGTCGATCAAAAACTGCGGTCCGCCGAACAGCAGATCGTCTTTGAAAAGGCGGTCCGCGACTTTCTCATCCAGCAGAACCAGCAGTGCATCGTGGTCATCAACACCGATTTTACCATCGATGCGGTCAATGAAGCCTACCTGAAAACCGTCGGAAAAACACGCGATGAGGTGATCGGCGCCCATTGCTACCGGCTCATTCACGGCCTGAATGCCCCCTGTGACAGCCTGCGCAATGGCGTGACCTGCCCGATGCTGGAAACCTTGCGAACCGGCCGATCGGCCAAGGGGATTCATTCGATGGCCAGAGGAGAAAAGGCATCGGTATTGCGTGATATCGTGACCTATCCGGTGCGCAACGCCACCGGCCAAACGGTTCGGGTCATCGAAATCTGGATGGATATCGAGCGGGAAATTTTTACCCGTTGGAAAAAGCGCGAACGGGAACTGAAATCGGATTTAAACAGGCTCATCCAGGAAGACCGCCTGATCTCATTGGGCAAGCTGGTGGCCAGTTGTGTGCATGAGATCAACAACCCCATCCAGGGGCTCTTGACCTTCAGCCACCTCATGAAGCAGATGTTGTCGGCCGACACGTTGACGGGCCGGGAGATCACCGAACTGCAGGAATTTTCTGCCATCATGGCCGATGAACTGGAACGCTGCGGCAAGATCATCGGCGGCCTGCTCTCCTTTTCGCGCGAATCCCACAATGCCTTCAAGGATATCGATCTCAATGAGGTCATTTCAAGCGTGGTGGACCTGATCCGTCACCGCGTCGAACTGCAGGACCTGTATTTCCGGCTGGACCTGACCCGGGAACCGCTTTTCGTCCATGGCGACACGAACCGGCTGCAACAATGCGTTCTCAATCTGGTGTTCAACGCCATCGAGGCCATGAGACCCGGCGGACGGTTGGAGATCATTTCGACAGGCATAACCGGTGAACGGATCGCCCAGGTTGAAATTCGGGATACCGGTCACGGGATTCCCCAAAAGCATCTGGGCCACATTTATGATCCCTTCTTCACCACCAAAGCCATGGGAGAAGGGACCGGCATGGGCCTGTCCATCGTCTACGGAGTCGTTAAAAGCCATCAAGGGGAGATCCGGGTGCTCAGCGAGGTCGGAAAAGGCACGACCTTTTCCATCCGGTTACCCCTCGCACCGACGACGGACGAACATTAAGGGTTCGCGAAAAAATAACTTC
>DEIP01000058.1 GCA_002352605.1 Desulfobacteraceae bacterium UBA2771
CCACCTTGATCAGCTGGGCCACCGGGTTCGAACAGCGCGCCACGATGCCCCTGGAATCGGTGGTCGATGCAGACGTCCGGTCATTGATTGTGCATTTCAATGCCGAGGTCACACGACTTCACCGGCTGGGAGACCAGCGATCCCACGTCAACGATACCCTCAAGCAGGCAAAAATTGACGGCCATCGGATGACGGTCATCGACTCACGGCGAGATCGGGACATCCTCAATTATCAAATGGCCTTGAGGGCCGGACAGACGGCGGATTATCGTCATCAGATTCGCCGTCTGCTTTTTGAAGCCGGACGGATCAGGGACGGCGACCTTCGCTTTTATGCCAAGGGCCGGCGCCCGACGGACACGGAAAAGATAGGCGGCACCTGGCGACTGAGGATCGGCAATGCACCGCTGAATGCATCAGCGCTCACTTTCTATGGCGGCGGTGACGTGGTCGGCGCCATTCCCAAGGGCCTTCCGGATTTCTCCTTCCCCAGGATCGACGGCCACGGTGTCATGACCTTGATGACGCCGGCCGTCGTCATCGCCCTGCTGGGATTCATGGAAGCCATCTCCATCGCCAAAGCCATGGCCGCCAAGACCGGCCAGCGCATCGACCCCAATCAGGAGCTCATGGGTCAAGGGCTGGCCAATATAATCGGATCGATGGCCCAAGGCTACCCCGTGGCAGGATCCTTTTCACGGTCGGCGGTCAACCTCCAGGCCGGTGCTGTTTCCGGCCTCTCCAACGTGATTGCCGGCCTGGCGGTGGTGGCGACCCTGTTTTTCTTCACCCCCCTGCTCTACCACCTGCCCCAGAGCGTGCTGGCTGCCATCATCATGCTGGCGGTGGCCGGACTGATCAACGCCGGAGGATTCATTCATGCCTGGCGCGCCCAATGGTACGACGGTGCCATCTCCGTCATCACTTTCACGTGCACCCTGGCCTTCGCCCCGCACCTGGACCGGGGCATCATGGTGGGGGTGGGGCTCTCGCTTTGTGTGTTCCTTTACCGGAACATGCGGCCCCACGTGGTAGACCTTTCTCTGGGTCTGGACAGCGCGCTCCACGATGCCGTAACCCATGGGTTGAAGGAGTGCCGCTTCATCGATGTCGTTCGCTTCGACGGGCCCCTTTTCTTTGCCAACGCCAGTTACCTGGAGGACCAGATCCGCCATCGGCGAAAAATGAAAAAAGAACTCAAGCACATTATTATCGCTGCCGAGTCGATCAACGACATGGACGCCTCGGGCCAGGAATCCCTGTCCCTGACGGTGGACCGAGTGAGAAACGCCGGCATCGACATCTCCTTGAGCAGCGTTCATGAACCGGTGATGCAGGTGCTGCGGCGCACGCATCTGCTCTACAAAATTGGTGAGGATCACATCTATCCAACCATGAAAAAAGCGATTCGCGCCATCCATGAGCAGACCCATAAAGGGAGCAGTAAAAAAAACTGCCCGTTGACCTCTGTTCGAACCCTATCGACCCACAGCGAACCCAAAGGAGTATAGCGATGTCTGCCATTACCATCTTCAGCGGCATATTCTGCAGCGCGGACCTGGTGGTCAGGGACTTGATAGACAGCACCGGGTTCCGCACGATCACCGACGAACGGGTGATTCAAAAAGCCGCTGAAACATCCGGATTACCGGAAAACAAGGTTCGGCGGGCCTTTTCGGCCAAAACATCGGTCTTCAACACGTTCACCCATGAAAAGGAGTGCTCCATCGCCGGCCTGCGCCTGGCCCTGGCAACCGAACTGACCGGAGGCCCCGCCGTGGTCCACGGGTTCTCCAGCCTACTGGTTCCCCAAACCATCAGCCATGTGCTACGGGTGTGCATCATCGCCGAAACGCCCTATCGCATCAAACAGGCCGAAGTCGTCCGGGGATTGGCTGAAAAGGAGGCCTTGAAACAGATCCGCACCCGGGACGCCGACAGTGCCGCCTGGACCGAAACCCTGTTTTCCGCCAAGAATTCGTGGGACAAAAGCCTTTACGACATGGTGCTTCCCATGAACCGTTTGAATGTGGCCAAAGCCGGCGCGCTGATCGAAGAGAATCTGATCAAGGATGCCCTTCGCCGGACCGACGCCTCCATACAGGCCGAAAAGGATTTTTTTCTGGCAGCTACCGTGGAGATGGCCTTATCCCGGGCCGGACACGATGTCTCGGTAACGGCCGAAGACGGTGCGGTGGTGCTGACCATCAACAAACAGGTGCTGATGCTTGCCCGGCTGGAGGAGGAACTTAAATCCATTGCCGGCCCCATTGCCGGCGTCCGGTCGGTAAAAACACGGGTGGGCAAGCACTTTCACCAGGCGCACATCTACCGCAAGCACAGCTTCGAGATGCCCTCCCGGGTGCTGTTGGTCGATGACGAACGAGAGTTCGTTCAGACCCTGTCCGAACGGCTCCAACTGCGTGACATGGGATCTGCCGTGGCCTATGATGGCGAATCCGCCCTGACCCTGGTCGACGAGGACGAACCGGAGGTGATGATCATCGATTTGAAAATGCCGGGCATCGACGGCATGCAGATCTTGAAGCAGGTAAAAACCACCCGACCGGAAATCGAGGTCATCATGCTCACCGGCCACGGCTCCGAGACAGACCGGCAAAGATGCATGCAACTGGGCGCTTTCGCCTATATGCAAAAGCCCGTTGACATCGACGAGTTAAGCGAGACCCTGAAAAAAGCCCATGAAAAAACCCGGAAATTCAAATCCTGAGACAGACATACCGGCGCTCCCACCTGCAGATCGGTACTGCCCATGCTGAAGCTGTCCAAATTCAAACCCCGTTTCTGGGACCACCGGGATGCGGCTTCCGGACCGGGGCACAGCCACTTCAGTTTCCGGCGTAAATGGCTGATGATTGTGGTCTTTACCACCGTGGTGACGCTAACCCCCCTACTGGTCATGACGCTGGTGGACTATCGGCTCACGCGTCAGGCCTTTGAATCCGAAACGACGATGGACACCTCCCGCATGGTCTCCAACACCTGGCGCAACATCTCCTTTTTGCTGTCCCAGCGGCGTACGGCCCTTGAATTCGTTGCCCGGGACAATCGCCTGCCGGATTTGCTGGCACCGGGCAGAATGGCCGCCATCTTGGACAATCTGCGAGGTAGCATGGGTGGCTTCGTGGATCTTGGCGTGCTGAATGCCAACGGTATCGTGCTGGCGTATGCCGGGCCGTATGCCGTTGAACGAAGCCGGGTAAGACCCACCATCGGCTTCGAGCATGCAGTCGCCAACCAGTTTTTCATCAGTGACGTGGAGGCATCCCAAGGACACGTCCATCAACTGGCGGTTACCATCCGGCACGACCTGGACAGCGGCGGTTTCTTCGTCCTGCGGTCGACGCTGGATGCGGGCCTGTTGGACGACCCCGTATCGCAACTGGCGCTGGATGATGGCGACGACGCCTTTATCGTCAATGCCCGGGGAATGCTTCAAACACCCGCCCGCCATTACGGCAATCGCTTCGAAAAGGTGCCCCTGGCCATTCCCGGGACCCTCGACGGCATCCGTTTGCTGAGAACCGTGGATCAGGCCGAACGGTCCATCCTGATGGGCATTGCCCCTATTCCAGACAGCCCCTTCCTGCTGATGATGGTTCGTCAGGAATCGGGCATCATGGATCTATGGCTCAAGCCACGCCTGCACCTCATCGGTTTTATGTTGTTCAGCATCATCCTGATCCTGGTCTCCAACCTCGCCGTCGCCACCTACCTGGTCAACCGCATCCACGCGGCCGACCAACGGCGGGTACAGGCCCTGCATCAGGTAGAGTATGCCAATAAACTGACGTCCATCGGCCGCCTGGCCTCGGGAGTGGCCCACGAGATCAACAACCCGCTGGCCATCATCAACCAGAAAGCCGGACTGATCAAGGATCTGTTCACCATCAACCAAGACTATGCCGGCAACGAAAAACTGATGGGCCTGGTGGAAGCCGTGCTGGCATCGGTGCACCGCTGCGGTACCATCACCCGGCGATTATTGGATTTTGCCCGGCACATGGAATCGTCCATCGAAACCGTAGAGATCGTGGCCATCATTCGCCAGGTGCTCGCTTTCATGGAAAAAGAGACCGAACGGCGCTGCATTGCCGTAAGTGTCGCGGTGCAGGGAAAGATTCCGAACTTTGAAGGCGACCGGGGCAACCTCCAGCAAATTTTTCTAAACCTGATCAATAATGCCCTCGCCGCCATAGGAGACAACGGGCGGCTGGAGATCACCATCGCACGCCACGGGGCAACCCATGTCCGCGTCGCCGTAGCAGACACGGGGCACGGCATCCCGGAAAGCGATCTGAAGCGGGTCTTCGAACCCTTTTTCTCTACTCGCCACGGCCACGCGGGAACCGGACTGGGGCTGTCCGTTACCTATGGCATGGTTTCCGAGATGGGTGGTGAGATCACGGTAAACAGTCAGGTGAACCGAGGCACTCGCTTTGCGGTGACCCTGCCCATGAGGCCGCCTGTGTCGTCAACGGCAACCGCTTGTGCCATTGAACCGAAAAGCCCCTTGGCCGCCGATGGCCACTTAACAAGAGGAAAGACAACATGACAGACGATTCCCAGGCCCTGGCCATCGAGGGTGTCCGTTTCTTCGGCGAGATATCCGCATCTATTTCCCACGAAATCAAAAATGTGCTGGCCATCATCAACGAAAATGCCGGGCTGCTCGAGGACATGCTATCGATGAGCGAAAAGGGATCGCCCCTCTCCCTGGAACGCTTGTCGACACTTGCCCGATCCATCGCCCGCCAGGTGCACCGGGGAGACCGGATCGTCAAGGGCATGAACCGCTTTGCCCACGGTGCCGACGTGCCCACCGAGACCGTGGATGTGGGCGCGGTGATTCATTTTTTTTCGAAGCTGGCGGGCCGGCTGATTGCCATGAAGGGAGCGACCCCCCAAATCGATGAGCCGGCCGGGCCGGTGACCGCCGTCACCAACCGGTTTTTCCTGGAGAATCTGGTGTGGGCCTGCCTGTGCCGGGCCATGGATTCATCTGCCCCGGACCAGGCGGTATCCATAATTGTTGATAAGATCGAAAACACCACCCGGATTCGTTTTTGCGGGCTTTCGCCGGACGCCCTTGCCGGTGGTGGCGATTTTCCTTCACCACGGGAGAAGCTGGTGGCCGACCTGCTCGGCACCCGATTGGCCGTTGATGGGGAAAAAGGCGAAATCGGTCTTATTTTGCCATAGGATTGGCAACGGAATAAAGTGAACGAAAATTATGAAGGACTACACGGGTAACTTGAAAGGAGTTCACAATGACGGAAAGGGTATTGCTGGTTGACGACGAAGTTGAATTTCTGGAAATCATGGCCGAGCGCATGCGTGCCCGCGACATGGAAGTAACCACATCCACATCGGCCACCGAGGCGCTGTCCCTGATCGCCACCGAATCCTTCGATGCGGTGATCATGGATTTCATGATGCCTGAAATGGACGGCATCCAGGCCCTGAAGGCCATCAAGGATAAAAGGCCGGAGATGCAGATCATCCTTCTTACCGGCCATGCGACGGTTGAAAAGGGCGTAGAGGCCATGAAAGCGGGCGCCATGGATTTTGTTGAAAAACCGGCAGACCTGGACGCCCTGTCGGAAAAAATCAAAAAGGCCCACCATCAAAAAGCCGTCATCGTCCAAAAGCAGAGCCAGGACAAAGTGATCGAGGCGCTGACCAAGTTCGGGATGTAAGGGACGTTGCTTCATTCGCCCGGCTGATCGGGACCGGCGGCCAGCACCTTGGCTTTCATCAGATCGAAAACCGCCGATCCTGAGGCTGCCGCCTCATCTTGCCCTGCGGCAAGTGCCTTGAGCCGGTCGAACCGCCCTTTGTCCCGACTGCTCAAGGGTGCCTCCAGGCAGGTCAAGGTGCCGTGGATCCGGCTGAAGATCACCAGCGGGCCGAAGGTGGTCTCCCCGCCGGGCTTTTCGCTCACGTTGCCATAGATGTCATGGTGATTCAGCGTGAACGCCTTGGGCGCCGCCGCCAGCCCCAGCAGTTCGGCAAACAGCATCAGGCACTCCTGGACCCCTTGGGCATAGCCGTTTTCCAGGGACGCGGCCCCCTCCCCGGCAATGCCGTCGATATCGGCGACGGTGAAGCGAAGATCCAGTTCGCCGATGCAGATATCCCGAATGGTCTTCAGGGATGCTGCCTTCTTGCTGATCACCACATCCTTGTCGTTGAGAATTTTTATGGCATTGCGAATGCTCACCATCTCTTTTACGGTGGGGCTCTTTCTCAGGGTCACATCTTCCACGGTGGTGTTGTAGATGGTCAGGTCGTTGTCCAGCACCAGGATTCGTGTTTTAGCCGCACCGTCTGCTTCCAGGTACAACGTCAGATCCCGTGCCTGCCTGAGGGTCCAGGGGAAATAGACCATCAACTGTCCCAATACCGTTTTATCGATGCGTTTGCCGCTCTCCACCGGTCCGATGGCGCCGGCGATGGTCCGGGCCAACCGGTCGATCTCAATCTTTTTTAACAGGTTGTCCTTGTATGACATCACGTTCCTCCTTAATTCGAATATTGACATCTGTTTCGAATAATCATATATGTGACGGCTGTTGGTCAAAAGGCCCTGCAGGCCCTGCCCCTTTTTTTCGTCATGATTATCCAATCGTAAAGCCGCCATGCCGACGCGATTCGGCGCCGATTCCGCGCGGATGTGCCAAAAGGAAAAAAAGGGCTGTATGCCTAACCCGAGCAAGAACACCGGACGGACCCATCTGCTGGTCGACGGCATGAGATCTGCCTGCTTTTTACTACGTTGAAAAGCAACCGCCAGGCAAGATAATAGTTTCACCAAAAAGGCGAAAACGGAAAAGCCGGTCTGAATTGTCGGTCAACCGAATAGGAACTACAGCAGGGCTTTCCGGCAAGAAAGGAGTCACCATGGAAGATTTTGCAACCCTCACTTACAACGGCCAGAAGATAACGCTCCCGGTGGTAATCGGCACCGAAGGGGAAAGAGCCATCGACATTTCCAACCTGCGGGCGGAAACCGGCTTCATCACCCTGGACCCCGGCTATGCCAATACCGGCAGCTGCCTGAGTGCCATTACCTACATGGACGGTGAAAAAGGCGTTCTGCGCTACCGCGGCATCCCCGTGGAGCAACTGGCCGAAAAATCCACCTTCAAGGAGACCGCCTACCTGTTGATCAACGGCAGGCTGCCCAATCGGGAAGAGCTCACCCGCTTTTCGGTGATGCTCAACGACAACAGCCTGGTCCACGAGGACCTCAAGACCTTTTACCAGAACTTTCCCCGGGCCTCACACCCCATGGGTATCCTCTCCTCTATGGTCAATGCCCTGAGGAGCTTTTATCCGGCACTGACCACCCTGAACCTTCGGGAAGAGATCACCATCACCATGACCCGGCTGCTGGCCAAGATACGCACCATGGCCGCCATGTCATACAAAATTTCCCGGGGCCACAAGGTGGTCTACCCCCGTTCGGATCTGACCTACTGCGAAAACTTCCTGAACATGATGTTCGACAACCCGGTGAGGCCCTACCAGATCAACCGGGAAGCCGTCAATGCCCTGCGGGTGTTCTGGATCCTGCACGCCGACCACGAACAGAACTGCTCCACCACGGCCGTGCGGGTGGTGAGCAGCGCCCGGGTCAATCTGTACGCCGCCATCTCTTCGGGCATCGCCGCCCTGTGGGGCCCCCTCCACGGCGGCGCCAACCAGGCGGTCATCGAAATGCTCACCGCGATTCAGGCCGACGGCGGGTCTCATAAAAAAGCCATTGAACGGGCCAAGGACAAGAACGATCCGTTCCGGCTCATGGGATTCGGGCACCGGGTCTACAAGACCTACGACCCCCGGGCCAAAATCATGAAAAAAATGTGCGATGAGCTGCTAGAATCCCTGCAGATCAATGATCCGCTGCTGGATATCGCCAAGGAACTCGAGGAGGTGGTCCAAAAAGACCCTTACTTTATCGACCACAACCTGTACCCCAATGTCGATTTTTACAGCGGGATTGTCCTGCGGGCCATCGGCATCCCCACCAGCATGTTCACGGTGATGTTTGCCATCGGTCGGCTCCCCGGATGGATCGCCCAGTGGAAAGAGAGCGTGGACGATCCCAAGTGGAAGATCTGCCGGCCCCGCCAGGTCTACACCGGCGCCCAGGCGTACGACTTTGTCCCCATCCATGCACGGGTATAGAAGTCCGGGACTTATCGGATTTATTTTGACAGGTCGGCCGGCCTTCACTTACACTGCAAGCAGAAAGTCGCAAGCGACACGATTTTTATAGCCGCGGACTTTTTTTCCAACCGCAGAAAATTCCTTTCGCGGTTACCCACGCCCCACATCGGAGGTGCCGCCATGCTGGTCGAAGAGATCATGACCGAAAATCCCATCACCGTCACCGCTGACATGGAAATCATCAAAGCGGCTAAAATCCTGCTGGACCGCCGCATCAACGGCGTACCGGTGCTGGACGACACGGGCAAGCTGGTAGGCATCCTCTGCCAAAGTGACCTTATCGCCCAGCAGAAAAAACTTCCCGTGCCGTCCCTCTTCTCATTTCTGGACGGATTCATAAATCTCAGTTCCATGAAGGGGCTGGAGAAGGAAGTCCGAAAGATCGCCGCCGCCGCCGTCTCAGACGCCATGACCCCCAATCCGGTCACAGTCGGACCGGATTCGCGCATCGAAACCGTGGCAGCCCTCATGGTGGACCATAATTTATATACCCTGCCGGTGGTCGAAACAGGATTGCTGGTGGGTGTGGTCGGCAAAGAGGATATCCTTCGGACCCTGATGCCTGTCAATCATTCATAACAAGAGGAGGTCTCCCATGGCAGTAAACCAGATTGTCTGCTGTACGGATTTTTCCGACTATGCCGAGGTTGCCTTTCAAACGGCCCTCGACTTGGCGAAACGCTATGGCGCCAAGCTTTTCGTGGTCCATGTACTGCCACCGGTGGTCAACCCCATGCTCACCGAGGCGGATCTGATGCTGCCCGAACATCCCGACGAGAACCTGGTGGTCAGCCTGAACGATCGGATGCAAGAAGTTTATGGCAACCGCATTCCCGAAGCGGTGGACAGTGAACTGGTGGTCCGCGACGGCCATGTCTCCACGGAAATCATCCGCTTCATCGAAGAAACCGATGCCGATCTGGCAGTCGTGGGCGCCTTCGGCCTCAGCGGCATGGGGCTGGTTCTGTTCGGCAGCGTGGCCAAACGCATTGCTCACAAGGCGACCTGTTCGGTAATGATTGTCCGCGGCAAACTGGCCTAACGCAACCGATCCGTGAAAATACTGCTCGTCTACCCCTATTTTCTCGACAGCCGCATCAACGATGAAGATATCGGCGCTATTCCCATAGGCCTGTACTACGTCGGCGCCATGCTCCGGGACAAGGGCTACGCGGTGGACATCCTCAACGGCCATAACCTGGGGCACAAACCCCACCGCATTTACCAGGTATTGGGTGACAAGCGGCCGGATGTGGTCGGGTTTTCCATCCTGCACGCCAACCGCTGGGGTGGGATCGACATCGCCCGCATGGTAAAAAAGATTAATCCAAAGACCACCGTCGTGTTCGGTGGCGTTGGGGCTACCTTCCTGTGGGAACATTTTCTGACCCACTTCCCCCAGATCGACTATATCGTTCGCGGCGAGGGCGAACACAGCTTTTTGGAATTGATCCGTTTTCTTGAAAAAGAGCAGACCAACCTGCCCACGCAGATCCACGGTATCGCCTTCAGAAAAGCGGGAAAGCCCTTCAAGACGACGGATCGGGAGCCGGTTGCGGACCTGGACAGCCTGCCCATGCCCGCCGACCATTTTACCTTTCAGCACATTTCTCTAACGCGCGGTTGTCCGGCAGCATGTTCCTTCTGTGGCTCTCCGGCTTTTTGGAAACGCCGGGTGCGCTTTCACAGTGCCGACTACTTCGTCAACCAGATGGCGCGACTTCGTGAAAAAGGGGTCACCTTCTTCTTTGTGTCCGACGACACCTTTACCCTCAAACGGGAATTGGTGATCGACATTTGCCGCCGGATTGTCGACCGCCGTCTCGACGTCGTCTGGGTGGCCATCTCCCGGGTGGATTGCGTGGATGAAGAGGTTCTGGGCTGGATGCGCCGGGCCGGATGCACCCAAATCAGCTACGGGGTGGAGAGCGGAAGCCGGAAAATCCGGGATCTCTATCGCAAACACATCAGCGAAACGGAGATCCGCCGCGCCTTTGATTTGACCGTTCACTTCGGTATTATGGCCAGGGCATACTTCATTTATGGCGCACCGGGCGAGTCCGATCAAACCATCGATGAGAGCTTGGCGTTGCTGCGCCGGATCCGCCCCCTGTCGGCCATATTCTATATCCTGGATCTATTTCCCGGAACGGCACTCTATGAAGATTATAAGCGGCGCACCGGCGCCACCGACGATATCTGGCTGCAGCGGGTCGAGGACATGCTTTACTTTGATACGGATGAGGCGCTGGGAAAAGCAACCGTAATGGCTTTCGGACGACGGCTTAGGGAAGACTACTTTTCCCAGCTGACGGAATTTGCCGAACAGATCGATCTGGTGGACGACCCGGAGCTTTTCCCGCTGCATGCCGACTTTCTCTCACGACTGGCCCTGACATTCAGCCACGGCGATTATGCCGCGAACCCGCTGGTTGAAAACAGCCTGGCGACCGCCGTCAAACTATTCGAGAGGTCACTGGACTATCATCCGGACCACCGCGCCTTCTGGGGATTGGGACTGGTGTACCAGCATATGCGCCGCTTTGAGGAATCGGTGGCGGTCCTGCAGCGGGGAATCGACCACCACAAAAGCAGTGTGGACCTTCACATGGCCCTGGCCCACAGCCTGATGCGGCTGAATCGTTGCGGCAAGGCCCGCCAATACCTCGAGGCCTTTCCCGATCATCCTCAGACCGTCGAGCAGCTCGTCCGCTGCTGCCGGCTAATGGAAGACCGGGAAGGCGAGCAAACCTGGATCGATCGGTTGCAAGACCTCCGGCGGCGTTGAACGCGGAAGGCAAACGCCGGAAATCGGTCTTTCATCATCCGGCCTCAAGCCTTGCCGCAGCAGCTTCCCGGACCGGCACAGCCGGCGTGACCCGGTGAAGATCCGCAACAGGCCGTGTCCCCGGGGCCGGGCATGGCGCCGGAAGCCGTACCGGACAGAGATGAATGGGCGGACATCAGTTTTTTGACGTTGCCGCTGCCGCAGCGCGCACAATGGATGGTCGTCCTTTCGGAAAAAACCAATACCTCAGCCAGATGGCCGCAGTCGGCACACAAGAAATCATAAAGTGGCATGTTTCTCTCCCGTTTCTCTCAGTGGGATCACCCCTCGATCTGGACCCCGTGATGGTGACCGCAAACCTGGCTTGGCTCAAACACCGGCATGTTGCCGGACTTGATCAACCGGGCATTTTCTCCCACACAGCCTTCAATGGCCCGGTATACGGTAACGCCGTCGTTGTTGAGTTTTTTCAAGGCGCCGCCGCCGATTCCGCCCACTACGACCCCGTCCACCCGGCGCCCGCCAAGGGCCGCCATGGGGTTGCAGGAACCGTGTTCATGATCCTGGTCCGGATTTTCGAAAGTCTCTACCGAATCCGTATCCAGATCCATGAAAACAAAGAGCGGTGCGGACCCGAAATGACCGTGGACATCACTGTCTATCCCTTTATCTTCGGCTACCGGAAAAGCAATTTTCATTTTATAGTACCTCCCTCATACGACACCAGCGATTGCCGGTCATGTTGTCGATTCAATATCGATCAAAGACGTTGTTGGCGGAAGGGGTCGATCCTCGACGAACCGCCCACCATTACATTGTCGATCATTTTGGTTATATAGCCCAAAATTGAGGTCGCTTCAAGGCTTTCCTGCAAATGCCGCAACCCTGGTAGATGACGGATCATGACATTTTCATCCCCATTGCCGTCATCGAAAAGCTGGAAATGGGATCCTTCACGAAGTCATCACCGCTTGGGTGGGAACGGCTTTAGCGCCTTTCCGAAACCGATAATGACGCCCTCGGCATTCACGGCCATGACCGAAAATTCATACTTATGTCTTCCATCCGGCTGGCAGGGGCCGTTATAGCCGATGTTTAGGGCGCCGGCCGGAATCAGTCCCGAGTCGTCATTCGTCACCCAGCCGCCCCCGTGGTTCCAGGCCGGCAGGTTGATATCCTTAAGCCTGATCCGCAGTTCCGTGGTACCATCGGGAATGTTGGCCACCCGTATCTCCGGAGACTCATGGGAACACGCCTGGATCCCTGCCCAGGAAAAATCCACATCCATCTCGACGGCGTCTTTTGGGATCTTAATCTTGTCAGGATGGTTGGCGCAACCGACGGCCAGAATGAATAAAACAGTCAGTAAAACGGTTGAATAGCCTTTTTTCATGTTCACCCCATCTGTTTGGTTGTCACTCGCACGGCCTGACCGCCAAGTTATTGTAATACTGATAGTTGGTATTACCGACCGTTGCCGATGTCAATAATTAGTGATTATCTCGGACAGGGTGATCCATGTTTTCTGATTATAACGGATTTTGGGGAGGTCTACGATACCCTCCCAAAGAAGCCGAAATGTTGAGATTTTGTAACCGGCAATTATGATATCTGAATTGGTTTAGCCTCTCCGCCGGGATTTTAAAACCATTCAACTTTTCAACCGTTCGAGGATTGTAAGGAGCAAAATTGTTGATGAGTGTCCAACCTCGAATGCTCAACTGTGCAGCATCCATTGATCCATGAAAATATTGGGTGCTAAACAGGTGGCGATCCATTCTTTGCATCAGCCTGTCTACCATGTTGCTGGTTCGATGTGCTTTCGGGTGATCACATGCGACTATATATGCACCAATAT
>DEIP01000039.1 GCA_002352605.1 Desulfobacteraceae bacterium UBA2771
CTGGCGATGATCGACAAGAAACGCTATCCGGGTATTCGGTGCGCCAACGAGGAGGATGTCAGCAAGGGTGCCGTCCCCTACTATACCAACTCCACTCAGTTGCCGGTAAACCACACCGACGATATCTTCGAAACGCTGATGCTTCAGGACAGCCTGCAGACCAAATACACCGGCGGCACCGTATTGCACATATTTTTAGGTGAGCAGGTCACCGACATCGAGACCGTAAAATCGCTGATACGCAAAGTATCGAGCAATTATCATCTGCCCTACTTTACCCTAACCCCCACCTTTTCGATCTGCCCGTCCCATGGCTACCTCAATGGTGAGCAGACCCGCTGTTCCCACTGCGACCGTGAAACGGAAGTATACTCCCGGGTGGTGGGATACCTGCGGCCGGTGAAGCAGTGGAACGATGGCAAGCAGGCAGAGTACTGCCGGCGGAAAAGCTTCAAGGTTAACCTCGAAACGCCCGGTGTCGCAGCGGCCGTGGCAATGAAGGAAGAAGCGCCATGCACACCGATCGCGGACAGCCCGACCGAAGCCATGGACCCAGTCTGCACCGATGATGCCCTTCGGCAAACGGGAACGATGTAGCAAACGCTCGCGCAACGAATCGACATTATACGAACCTATGATACCTCGATGATCCTGGCCGGCCTCCAGAAAAACTCCTTTATCGACTTTCCCGGCAAGATCAGTTGCGTCTTGTTTGTCACCGGGTGTAATTTCATCTGTCCATATTGCCACAACGCGGACTTGGCCCGAGGCGATTACCCGGCGCGCATCGAATCGACCGAGGCGATTGATTTTTTAAAATCCCGCCGGGGCATGCTGGAAGGGGTGGCCATCACCGGCGGCGAGCCCACACTGGACAGCGGCCTTTTCAATCTTTGTCGGTCCGTTAAGTCGTTGGGATATCCGGTTAAGCTTGACACCAACGGCAGCCGCCCCGGGGTG
Organism: Desulfobacteraceae bacterium UBA2771; assembly: GCA_002352605.1. Classification (GTDB taxonomy): domain Bacteria; phylum Desulfobacterota; class Desulfobacteria; order Desulfobacterales; family Desulfosarcinaceae; genus Desulfosarcina. Next base: position 961 of record DEIP01000039.1, read on the forward strand.
TTACGCCGGCTCCTGGACCAGCAACTGGTGGATTTTATCGCCATGGACATCAAGGCCCCTTTGGACGACTACCATCCCTTTTGCCGAAACCATCAAATCCATGAACGGCTGGCAGCGAGCATCCGGACGATCATGGCGTCTTCCCCTGCCTATGAGTTTAGAACCACCTGTGCAGCGCCTTTCGTAAACGAAGCCGGCATCGAAACGATTGCCAAAACGATCGCGGGTGCCGCATGTTATGTGCTGCAGCCGTTCAACCGCCGGGCCGTGTGCCTCGATCCCACATTCAACCATCGGCAGGACCCAACCATCTTCCCGGAAGCCATGCAGCGATTTAAGTCACTGGCCGAGCCCTTTGTCAAACGCTGCATGATCCGGTAATCAGATCAGGCTGCGCCCCCCACCATCCATCGATTACGATTTTTGCACATCAGCTGTTACCATATTTTCCCACGCACCGTGGGCAAAGCTATCGCTCTCCTCCCGGCGTATCTTTTTTCACAATTATTCATAAACGAAATCAATCGGATGGGGATCGCCGGCAGAGTGGGTCACCCACCCGGCAAACCAATTGCTTTGAAACGGGTGATCCCCCTGATTGAAAAGTGGGGGCATGCCACCACACATCGATAATGGAACAGGCGAAAGGAATCCATGCTCATCAAAAGAGACGAACAGAGACCGGTATCTGAGCGAATCATCGGCGAACGGCGAGCAGGTATTGATCGCCGGGTGCTGACCTACGACTACTGTATTCCCGAACGACGCGGCACCACGGACTGTCGACGGGGCCAAACATACGCAAGCCGCAGCCATGGCGAGTAGTACGACAGGCGGCAATGTGCCCGATTAACGGGTGCGCGCGGCACGGTGCAAAAGTTTGACGGCGCCCTGCCCTCCCCGTCAGCCGACGTCTACTCCCGCCCGCCGGTAAAGATCGAAAAAATGGTGGATGGGACCGCATCCCTTTCCCAATGAGAAGGCATGTTCAATCGCCCCGGTAACGTAATCCTTGGCCTTGGCGACCGCGTCGAAAAACGTCTCACTCTTCGCCATGTGGGCGGCAATAGCCGACGAAAAGGTGCATCCGGTACCGTGGGTGTTTCCCGTATCGATTCGGCAACGCTCCAGCAACCGGAAACCCTCACCGTCAAACAGCACGTCCGTGGCGCTTCCCTGCTCCAGGTGCCCACCTTTGACCACCACCATTTTCGCCCCCAATGCGGAAATTTCCCGGGCGGCGGCCTTCATGGCATCGACATCAGCAATCTTCTTTCCCAACAGGGCCTCGGCTTCGGGCAGGTTGGGGGTCACCACCCGTGCCAGCGGGAACAGATACCGGACCAGGGCCGCCTGGGCATCAGGCTCAAGCAGGGCGTAACCGCTTTTTGAAACCATCACCGGATCCAGAATCACCGGTGGCAACCGCTCAATCGTTCCCAACGCATCGGCAATGGCTTCGATCAAGGGAATACTGGCCACCATGCCGATCTTCACGGCATGGATGGGAATATCGTCGAACAGGCAGGCAATCTGGTCGTGGACGATCTCCGGCCGCATCTCCTGGATATCATATACCTTCTGTGTATTTTGCACCGTCACCGCGGTCACGGCGCTCATGCCGAACACCCCCAGCGCCTGAAAGGTCTTCAAATCCGCCTGAATACCCGCCCCGCCCGATGAATCGGACCCGGCAATGGTCAATGCCACACGCATATGATTCTCCTCGTCAACGTTCACTCTGTCTTGTTTGTTACGGATCGATCGGCATCCTCAAGAATCCGTTACGGATTGGGGACGAAATAAAGTTCACGATCCTAAGTATCCAATATTTTTTTTACCAGAGCATATTGCCAACGCTCGAATCGGCAACAGGCAAAAGGACGAACGCGGGTGAATCGGTCAAGCGTTTATGAAAAAGCTACAAAAAACATACAGGTTTTCGGACACCTGCCGATACTGGTAGTGAAAATCTATTTTTGGAATTACGGCTGATACACACTCTCGGTTTTCATGAATGAATGGAAAAAGCCACCACTCGCGCCGGTTTTTTCCACGATAACAAACAACCCGGTTACCTTCGAAAATCAGTATGACAACCCAAACACGCTATCCGATCACGACAATCAGCAATATCAGCGGCGGCGCCGTCGGCATCGTCATCGCCCTGGTGCTTGTGCTGACCCTTGCCGGCGGCGGGGGGTATTTTGCCTACAACAAGTATTATAAAAAGGACCCCCTGCGCACCAAGCTCTCGTCGATAAAGACGAAAGCGGAACTAATCCGCTTCACCCACGACCGCGTATCCACGGCCCTTTACAACAACATGGTCCTGATGGACGACATCGTGGTGATGATGGGAAAGGAGCTGGATCGGTTGAAACGCATCAGCAAGAAATTTCCCAATCAGCGTGGGATCGTCGACACCCAGACCAAAGAACTCGGCGTCGCCCGTGACCGCCTGGCAAAAATCCTGGCCGGGGTGACCGCAAAGATTGAAAAAATGTACGTCACCTGGCTGGTGAATCGGTCCGAAGGGGGAAAGCTGATCCGGTCACAGAAAGGAACCCTCACCCGACAACTGGCCGATGCCATTCGCGGCGAAGCTGTACTCATCAGCCGCATCCGCACCAACCCCGACGCCACTTCCTGAATCGGCATCTTTCGGACCAGCCCGGTGTTCTCGCTCTGCTGAAAGCCTCAACCTTTAACGATAGGTACGATAATCTACCCCGTATTTTTTGGCCTTGTAGGCAAACTTGCGCACCGTGGATTCGAGGATATCCGCGGCCAGGGTGATATTTCCCCGGGTGTTCTTCAAAGCATCGATGATCATCTCCTTTTCCAGGGCGGCCACGGCATCTTCCAGGGAGAGATCCGGCAGCGTGCCGCTCTCCTTTCCCGTCTGAAGGGTGGGCGGCAGGTGGTAGCTGTGAATGGCACCCTCTTCGCAAAGCAGTACTGCGCGCTCGATGCAGTTTTCCAGCTCACGCACATTACCGGGCCAGTGGTAGTCCATGATCATGTCGATGGCCGGCGTGGAGAGGCGTTTGACCGCCCGCCCATTCTCTTCGGCATAGCGCTCCAGAAAAAAGTCAGCCAGCAGCAGGATATCCGTTTTACGTTCCCGCAAAGGGGGCATGTAAATGGGAAACACGTTTAGGCGGTAGTAGAGGTCTCCCCGGAAGGTCTCATCCTCCACTCCCTGCTCCAGGTTTTTGTTGGTGGCCGCGATGATGCGCACATCCACCTTGATGGTCTTGTGCCCGCCCACCCGCTCGAACTCTCGCTCCTGCAGAACGCGCAGCAACCGCACCTGCACATCAGGCTCGATGCTGCCGATCTCGTCCAGAAAAATGGTGCCCTTGTGGGCCAGCTCAAACCGCCCCGGCTTCTGTTTTACCGCCCCGGTGAAGGCCCCCTTTTCATGGCCGAACAACTCGCTTTCGATGAGGTTATTGGGTATGGCGGCGCAGTTGACCTTGACGAAGGTCCCTTTTGAGCGGGTGGAGTTGTAGTGAATGGAGTTGGCCACCAGCTCCTTTCCGGTGCCGCTTTCACCACGGATCAGCACGGTGGCGTTGCTTCGCGATACCTGGCTGATCATCTGGTACACTTCGCGCATCTTATTGCTGTTGCCGATGATGTTGTTGATGCGGTACTTATTTTCTAGTTCGTCCCGCAGGCGCTTGTTCTCGTCCCGCAGGGCCTCTTTTTCCAGGTGGATGGTCTCCAGGTTGATGGCGTGGCGGGCCAGCATGGTGGCCACAACGGAAAGCAGTTTGGTGCCTTCCTCCAGGGGGTAGTCCGGATCGAAGACCCTGTCCACACTCAGGGCGCCCACCACCCGTTTGCCCAATTTCACCGGTACACAGATGAAAGAGATCTCTCCCAGGCCCTTGATCCGACGCGATGCGGTCCGGTTGAGAAACAGGGGTTCTTCGCTGATCTTGGGAATGGCCACGGCCTCACCGGTCTCGATCACCCGGCCGATGATTCCCTCGCCAAGCTTGTATCTCACCCGCTCCATGGCGCTCCGGGAAAGGCTGTGGGCCACCTCGATGTTGATCTCGTCTCTCACGGGATTGAGAATGGAGATGGTTCCACGCTCCATTTGCATGGAATTGGAGAGGATATCCAACGCCTTGTACATGGATTTTTTAAGATCCAGGTACTCGTTGAGCGCATTGGATATCTCGTAAAAAAGGGTAACCTGTTCGATAGCTTTCATCTTATTTCCTCTAACCGACCACGCGATGGAGATGCAAACTCGTTTCCTGCTTACAACATTTTTGTAATCTCTGGCAAGTGCGGAAGCCGATGGAGCGAATTTAATTGCGGATCATCTTGAAAGGAAAACCAGTGTCCGCTAAAATGCAACCATGATTTTACACATGGATATGGACGCCTTTTTCGCCTCGGTGGAACAACTGGACCACCCGGAGCTGAAGGGAAAGCCCCTGGTCGTGGGCGGCGACTCGGGCCGCGGCGTGGTGGCGGCCGCCAGCTACGAGGCTCGGCGACACGGTATCTACAGCGCCATGCCCATGTTCATGGCCAAACAGCGCTGCCCGTACCTGATCATTGTGCCCCCCCGCAAGGGCCGTTACAGCGAAATGTCCCGATCGGTCATGGCCATCATTCAGCGCTATTCGCCGATCGTGGAGCAGGTCTCCATCGATGAAGCCTACCTGGATGCGGCCGGATGCGGCCGACTGTATGGCCCGCCCGAAGCCATGGCACGCGCCATTAAATCCGAAATAAAAAAAAAGGTCGCCCTGACGTGTTCCATCGGCGTGGCCCCCTTGAAGTTTCTGGCCAAGATTGCTTCAGACATGAACAAGCCCGACGGCTTGACCGTCATCAACGGGGAAAGCGTCCTCGATTTCATCGCCACCTTGCTCGTGGAAAAGGTGCCTGGTGTCGGCAAGCATGCCCACCGGCAACTCAGTCAAATGGGCATTGCCACGCTGGGCGATGTAAGAAAAGTCAAACCCTCCGTTTTGGTGGATCGGCTGGGCAAGTTCGGCCATCGGCTGGTGGATCTTTCCCAAGGGCGAGACGCGTCTGCCGTCACCCCCCACGCCCCCACCAAATCGATATCCACGGAACGAACCTTACCCGCCGACATCCGGGACCGGAAACGATTGACGCAGCATCTGCTAGCACAGAGCCAGGAGGTGGGCCGCCAGCTTCGCCTCCAGGGATTTCTGGCGCGTACCATCACCTTAAAGCTGAAAGACACGGATTTCAAACAGATCACCCGAAGCGTCACCCTGGACCGTCCCAGCCAGTCCTCTGAAACACTCTACCGCACGGCAGCGGCCCTGCTGGAACGTCAGGCACTGCCCAAGGCGATCCGGCTTATCGGTGTCGGGACATCAGCATTGATTGCCGACACCACACCCCGGCAGGCATGCCTTTTTTCCATCGTTGAACAAAAGGAGTGCGGATGGGAAAAAATAGACCGGGCCGTTGACCGGATTACCGAACGCTTCGGCCATTCGGCCGTTCATCGAGGATCCTTAACGCCGCCGGAGGACCTGTCCATGGATTAACCAGACACTGCCGGCCGGTATTGATCCGCGCCCAGGCCCGAAACAATCCTGAAGGGTAGCCGGAAGCGATGGTCTGCCTACGGTACACCCCGACCTCCCTGGCCAGGGTGTTGTATTCTACTATTTGCCCATATTCACTGGCGTAGATTCCATAAAGCATTTCCAAGTCAATAGGATATACCAAAACAATGATGTTGAAAAATCACCGACCACCCGCAGAGCGGGTGGTTTGATGAAGCCCCCTCGAAGGGGGCTAAAATCCAGACCAATGAACATCGAACGTCCAACTTCGAATTTTGAATAAGGCATTCTGTCGATTTTGATCGTTTAAAACCCTGCTTCACAGACGCCAACAAATGATCGGTAATTCCTTAGGCCAAACGATAGACCGTAGCGATCT
>DEIP01000057.1 GCA_002352605.1 Desulfobacteraceae bacterium UBA2771
TCGATGCATGCAGGCCGCCATCGATAGTGCGGGCATTACCTGCGATGCCATTGACTACATCAACGCCCACGGCACATCCACGCCCTTGAACGATCTATACGAAACCCGTGCCATTAAAAAAGTGTTCGGCAACGGCGCCCGAAATGTGCCAATCTCTTCCACCAAATCCATGACCGGTCACCTGCTGGGCGGCGCCGGTGGCATCGAAGCCGCATTTACCATACTGACCGTAAAGAACGGGATCATCCCGCCCACCATCAATCTGGAAAACCCCAGCGACGAATGCGATTTGGATTACGTACCCAAGCTGGCCCGCAAGGCGGATATTACCTACGCCATGTCTAACTCATTCGGCTTCGGTGGTACCAATGCCAGCCTGGTGGTCAAACGCTACGTGGCGTGACTGATCCTCTATCTTCAGGGTGATCGAATCGAAAAATTATCATTGTCGCCATCCCCGCCCACAAGCGCCTTATGCCCCTTCAGTCGGCGGAGTTAAACCCTAACCGGCCCAAACACTTCCGTTTTTTTCTTGCGGTGATCGATGGTTCTGGATATGTAAGCATGTCGGCCGTTTTATTGCGCTCGATTACATCGTAACGAGATCATAAAGCGTCAAAGCTTTCACATCTTCAATAGGAATGAATGCCATGATCGAAACATCCGGCCCGCGACGGATCATAATCGGCTGCGACCATGCGGCATACCGGCTCAAAGAGATATTGAAAACGGCGATGGAGGCCCAGGGCATCGCCGTCATCGATGCCGGCGCCCACAGTGAAGTCGCCATGGATTATCCGGATACCGGCAAGGCCGTGGCCCAAAAAATCGCTTCGGGCGAGCTCGAGCGGGGCGTTCTTCTCTGCGGCACCGGACTGGGCATGTCCATGGTGGCCAACAGATATCCCCACGTGCGCGCGGCCCTTTGCAACGACCTGTTCGCTGCCGCTTTGAGCCGGCGGCATAACAACGCCAACATCCTGGTCTTGGGGGGGCGGGTGGTCGGCGATATCCTGGCCCTGGAGATCCTGAAAACCTGGCTGGAAACCCCCTTCGAGGGGGGACGACACCAGCGCCGGCTGGACTTGTTTGACACGATTTGAGATGAAATGGGAGTTTGGTCCAGGCGCCGGTGCCCCGATCGACCCCCGTCATAATTTTGCATATCGGAATCTTTGGCTTTTATCAAAAAGAACGACCAGTAGAAAGCGAGAACACCCGTTGAATACCAAGTTGATCAGCGTAACCGACCCCGAAATCGCCCGGGTCATAGAGGATGAAGCGATGCGCCAGCAGTCTCACCTGGAGCTGATTGCATCGGAAAACATCGCCAGCCCGGCCGTCATGGCGGCCCAGGGCAGCATCCTGACCAACAAATACGCCGAAGGCTACCCCGAAAAGCGATACTATGGCGGTTGCGAATTCGTCGATCGGGCCGAACAGTTGGCCATCAACCGGGCCCTGGACCTGTTCGGCGCAGACAGCGCCAACGTCCAGCCCCACTCGGGCTCCCAGGCCAACATGGCCGCCTATTTTGCCCTGCTCGAACCGGGAGACACCGTACTGGGCATGGAACTGGCCCATGGCGGCCACCTGACCCACGGAGCCAACGTCAGTTTTTCCGGTCGGCTTTTTCACTTCGTCCACTATGGCGTGGACCGGGAAACGGAAACCATCGACTACGACCAGGTGGAACGCCTGGCCAGACGGCACCGGCCGAAGATGATCGTGGCCGGCGCCAGCGCCTATCCCCGATTCTTCGATTTCAAAGCCTTGTCGGACATTGCCCGATCAAACGGTGCCCTGCTGATGATGGACATGGCCCACATCGCCGGATTGGTGGCCGCCGGGGTACACCCCTCGCCGATACCCCATTGCGATGTGGTCACCTCCACCACCCATAAGACCTTACGAGGCCCCCGGGGGGGGCTGATCCTGGCCCGGGAGGCCTGGAGAAAAAAAATCAACAGCCAGGTGTTCCCCGGCATCCAGGGTGGCCCGCTGATGCACGTCATCGCCGCCAAAGCCGTGGCCTTCAAGGAAGCACTGGGCGCCCCCTTCAGGCAATACCAGAAAAACATCGTGACCAATGCAGCCGCCCTGGCCGACACGTTGAAAGCTCAGGGCCTGGACCTGGTATCCGGCGGCACGGACAATCATCTCATGCTGGTCAACCTGACCCGCTTGAACATCACCGGCCGGGATGCGGAGGCGGCCTTGGGGCTAGCCGGCATCACCGTAAACAAAAATGCCATCCCCTTTGAAACCCGCAGTCCCCACGTGACCAGCGGCATTCGCGTCGGCACGCCCTTTGTCACCAGCCGGGGGATGATGGCCGAAGCAATGACGGTTATCGGTGGCCTAATGGCCGATGTCCTGCACGACTCCGAAAATGCGGCACTGCTAAAAAAGACAAGGGATCGGGTACGGGCGCTGTGCGATGAATTTCCCCTATACCCGCAGTCGGACCGCCGGGAACGGTAGATGGACCTCATCTTATGACCGCCACCAACAGCGGCAAACGATCCGGCTATATCTCCTGGGATGATTACTTCATGGCCGTGGCCCTGCTCTCGGCCCAGCGCAGTAAGGACCCCAACACACAGGTGGGCGCCTGTATTGTAAATGGCCAGAAACGCATCGTCGGGGTGGGGTATAACGGGTTTCCCACCGGCTGTTCCGACGACACCCTGCCTTGGCATCGCGAGGGTGACTTTCTGGACACCAAATACCCCTATGTCTGCCACGCGGAACTCAACGCTATTTTAAACAATGTGCCCGGCAACCTGACCGGCTGTACGATCTATACCGCCCTTTTTCCCTGTAACGAGTGCGCCAAGGTAATTATTCAGGTCGGCATCCGCGAGGTGGTTTATCTGTCTGACAAGTATGCCGACACCGATTCCGTCCGCGCCTCCAGGCGCATGTTCGATCAGGCCGGACTTGTCTGTCGACAGCTGGTGCCGGCCAGCCCGGCGGTGACCATTCGATTGTCGGAGAACGGATGAGGTTCGGTTCGTTGCAATGGAATACGGTTCAGCACTTATGAAACAGAGCACTTAGGCAGACAGCGGGAGAGTTTTTCATGAAATGTCCATTTTGCGGGGAGCTTGACAACAAGGTCATTGATTCACGGGTCAGTAAGGACGGAAGCGTAATCCGGCGCCGCCGGGAATGTATTGACTGTACCCGGCGCTTCACCACCTACGAGCATATTGAAGAAATTCCCATCATGATCATTAAAAAGGACGGCCGCCGGGAAGTCTTTAGTCGCGAAAAGGTGGGGGCCGGCATCCGCAAGGCCTGCCAGAAGCTGAACATCAGCATGAACGTGATCGAAACGTTCATCGATGACCTGGAACGGGACCTGCGGGAGATCGGCGAAAAAGAGATTCCGTCCCACGATATCGGCGAGCGCGTCATGGTCAAATTGCACGAACTCAATGATATCGCTTATGTCCGCTTCGCCTCGGTATACCGTGAGTTCAAGGACGTCAACGACTTTGTATCGGAACTCAAGCGGCTCTTGAGCGATCCGGCCAAGTAGATAGACACAAGCGAAAGATCGATGGACGATCACAGCTACATGAAACAAGCCCTGGACCTGGCTGAAAAGGGCCGGGGATGGACCTCACCCAACCCCATGGTCGGCGCGTTGGTGGTCAAGGACGGTCGGATCGTGGGCCGGGGATATCATCGGCGGGCGGGTGCTTCCCATGCCGAGGTAAACGCCATCGATGATGCCGGGGCGTGTGCCCGGGGAGCGACCCTCTACGTCACCCTGGAGCCGTGCAACCACGTCGGCCGCACGCCACCTTGCACCCGAAAAATTAACGAAACCGGAATCCGGCGGGTGGTGGTGGCCATGCGCGACCCCAACCCCGGTGTCCAAGGGGGCGGCAACGGGTACCTTCGGGCTCGAGGGATCGAGGTGACCACCGGGATCTGTGAAAAGAGGGCCCGGACCCTCAACGAGGGGTTTATCACCTGGATTACCACCGGCAGGCCCTTCGTGATCGTCAAATGCGCGGCCACCCTCGACGGCCGCATAGCCACACGCACCGGCGATTCCCGCTGGGTTACCGGTCCGGCCGCCCGCCGGTTCGTCCATCACATCCGCCACGGGGTCGACGGCATCATGGTGGGCGCACAAACCGTTAAGAAAGACGACCCCAGCCTGACCACACGCCTCGACGGGGAAACCGGCGCGGACCCGACGCGGATCATCCTGGACACGCATTTGTCGGTCTCTCCGACGGCGAGGATGCTGCACCAGGCGTCCGATGCCCCCACCTGGATGGTATGCGGACCGGATGCGCCGGCTGATCGCCGGGCGGCACTGGAAAACGCCGGCGCACAAGTGATCACCGCGTCGTTGAAAACGGACCGCATCGACCTGCCGGCCCTGATGAAACTGCTGGGCGCCATGGGTATCACCAGCTTGCTGATCGAGGGCGGGGGGTCGGTCATCGGTTCGGCCTTTGCGTCCGACATCGTGGACAAGGTCTGTTTCTTTTACGCGCCGAAAATATTGGGCGGTGACGACGGGGTTCCCATTTGCCGGGGAGCGGGTCCGGAAAGCATGCAACAGAGTATTCCCGTCCACGATCTGTCGGTGTTTCGTTTCGATGCGGATGTCATGCTCCAGGGTTATCTGAAACCCCGTTGATTGATTGACAACAACCATTTACACATTATTTTACGAATATGTTCACAGGGATAATCGAAGGGTTGGGTACCGTCACTGCCATCCATGCATCCGGCCAAGGAAGCCGGTTTTCAATCACCTCGGATTTCGACCTCACGGAAACCCGCATCGGTGACAGCATTGCCGTTAACGGTGCCTGCCTGACCGCCGTGGTCATAGAAGGCCGGCGCTTTACCGTGGATGTCTCCCCCGAAACCCTGAAGCGAAGCGTGTTGGGCGTGGTCAGGATCGGTGAGCGGATCAATCTGGAACGTGCCCTGCGGTTGTCGGATCGGCTGGACGGCCACCTGGTTTCCGGTCACGTGGACGGCATTGGCACCCTGCAGGCGAGAAAAACGCTGGCCAATGCCATCGTGATCACCTATCGGGTAGCCGAATCCCTGTCCCGGTACATGATCGAAAAGGGTTCCGTGGCCGTAGACGGCACCAGCCTGACGATCAACCGCCGCGACGAGACCTCCTTCGACGTAAGCATCATTCCCCACACGGCAGGCCTCACCACGATCGGCTTAAAAACCGTGGGCGACACGGTCAACATCGAAACCGACATGATCGGCAAGTACGTGGCGCGTTTCCTCTTGAACGATGGACCGGTGGACGATAAGACCGCAAATTCCGATGGCGGCATCGATATGGCTTTGCTGGCCAAATCCGGATTTATTTGATAATGACGCCCAGGCGTGAACGGGCAATGCGTAATTCACGAAGGAGAGAGATCCACCATGCCGACAATTACCATCGACCAGGCCATCGAAGATATCCGCAACGGCAAAATGGTTATCCTCGTCGACGACGAAGACCGGGAGAACGAAGGCGACCTGACCATGGCGGCGGAAAAGGTGACACCCGAAGCCATCAATTTCATGGCCAAATACGGCCGAGGCCTCATTTGCTTGTCGCTAACCGCCGATAAATGTGCCCAGCTGAACCTGCCCATGATGGTGCACAACAACACCAGTCCCTTTGAAACCGGATTCACCGTCTCCATCGAGGCCAAGTGCGGGGTCACCACCGGTATCTCCGCCGCCGACCGGGCCACCACCGTCGCCGCGGCAGTGGCCGATGACGCCAAGGCCGGCGACCTGACCCGACCCGGGCATATTTTTCCGTTGCGGGCCCGTGATGGCGGTGTCATGGTTCGGGTCGGACAGACCGAGGGAAGTGTGGATATGGCTCGGCTGGCCGACCTTAAACCGGCGGGTGTCATCTGCGAGATCATGGATGACGACGGCACCATGGCCCGCATGCCGTCCCTTGAACAATTCAGCGAGCAGCACGGCCTCGGTATCTGTTCCATCGCCGACCTGGTGGAATACCGCATCCGGACGGAAAGCTTCGTTCACCGGGCCGCCGAAACCGTCATCCCCACCATGTATGGCGGCGACTTTAAGATGATCGCTTTTGAAAACGATGTGGATGAACTCACTCACATCGCCCTGATCAAGGGAGAAATCGATCCGGAAACGCCAACCATGGTGAGGGTGCACTCGGAATGCATGACCGGAGATATCTTCGGATCCATGCGCTGTGACTGCGGCGATCAGCTGCACAAGGCCATGCAAATGGTGGCTGCCGAAGGATCCGGGGTTATCCTCTACCTGCGCCAGGAAGGCCGGGGTATCGGCCTGATCAACAAACTCAAGGCTTACGAACTGCAGCGATGCAAGGGCATGGACACGGTGGAGGCCAACCTGAAGCTGGGGTTCAAAGATGATATGCGTGATTACGGCATCGGCGCCCAGATGCTGGTGAACATCGGCGTACGCGATATGCGCCTTTTAACCAACAACCCAAAAAAGATGGTTGGGCTTCAGGGTTATGGTCTCAGCGTCGTGGAGCAGGTGCCCATCGAGGTTGAACCAAACGAACACAATCGGTGCTATCTCGAATGCAAAAAACTCAAAATGGGCCACTTACTCAGTTTTGACGAATCCGTAACCCATTAATAAGAAGAGGAAACCCGTCCTATGCCGAATATCATCGAAGCCGGCCTGATCGCCAAGGGAAAGCGGTTCGGCATCATTGCCAGCCGTTTTAACGATTTCATTACCGACAGACTCGTTGGGGGCGCTGTTGATGCCCTGACCCGCAGCGGTGCCGAAGACACGGACATCGATCTCGTCAAGGTGCCCGGTGCCTTTGAAATCCCCATGCTGGCCCAGCGCATGGCCCAAAGCAAAAAGTACGATGCCATCATGTGCCTGGGGGCCGTTATTCGCGGAGCCACGCCCCATTTTGACTATGTCTGCGCCGAAGCCTCCAAGGGCATCGCCCAGGTGAGCATGGAGACCCAGGTTCCCGTCATCTTCGGCATCCTCACCACGGACACCATCGAGCAGGCGATCGAACGTGCCGGCACCAAAGCGGGCAACAAGGGCTGGAGTGCGGCCGTGTCCGCCATCGAGATGGCCAACCTCATGGAGACGGTGGGCAAGGAGTAATCATGGGAACCCGTCGAATATCCAGAGAGCAGGCCCTTCAGGCCCTGTTTTATATGGACATGCACCGGGATCCGGTGGAAGATCCCGTCGGCGCCTTCTGCAGCAGTTTTGCCCGGGACAAACCCACGGAACCCTTTTTCCACCGTCTGGTCAGCGGGGTGCAAGATAACCGAAAAACGATCGACACGGTGATCGAACGATTCTCAAGCAATTGGAGAATATCACGCATGTCCTGCGTGGATCGCAACGTACTACGTATCGCCGTGTTCGAACTGCTCTTTTGCGCCGACATTCCTCCCAAGGTCTCCATCAACGAAGCCATCGACGTCGGCAAACGTTTTGGCACCGAGGAGTCCGGGTCTTTTATTAACGGCATCCTGGACAGCATCCGGCTGGCCATGCAGGAGAATAAGGTGGATGGCGTGCCTATGGCCGAGGGATGACCGAGATGCGGAACAACAAGTGCCGCCTTTCCATCATGACAGCCATTAAGTCCGCCGTGGATCGGTTCAAGATACAATTTCCCAATTGTTAAATAAATGAGGACGGCAGACCATCGTTAAAAAAAACCGGATACCGGATCCTTAAAACAACATTAACACCAAAAAATAATAAGCGGTTAAATGCTTTCCTTAAAAAAGCGTTTGCCCGCTTTTTAGGAGGCGAAACGTGATTATCCGTCAAATGGCCCTGGGCCCCATTCAGGCAAACTGTTTTATCCTGGGATGCGAAGAGACACGCCAGGCCGTGATTATCGATCCCGGGGACGATACCGACCGAATCCTTACCACCTTGGCCGGAGACCGGTTGACCGTCGTTCATATCATCAACACCCACGGCCACTTTGACCACGTGGGCGCCAACAAGTCGCTCAAAGAAGTGACCGGCGCCGATATTATCATCCACCGCGCCGATGCCCCCATGCTTGCCCAGCTATCGACCACGGCGGCAGCCTGGGGACTGGCTACGGAGAATTCGCCCCCGGCGGATCGGCTGCTGGATGACGGGGATACCATCACCTTCGGCACCCACACCCTGACGGTGCTTCACACCCCCGGGCACACCCCCGGCGGCATCTGCCTGTACGGCGAATACGTCGAAGCGGGTGCCCAAAAAAAAGTGGTCTTCGTGGGAGACACCCTGTTTGCCGGCTCCATCGGCAGAACCGATTTTCCCGGCGGCAATTTCGACACCCTGATCAGCAGTATCCGGACCAAGCTTTTTGCCCTTGATGACGGGGTCAAGGTCTTTCCAGGGCACATGGGCAACACCACCATCGGTATTGAAAAGAGGACCAACCCGTTCTGCGGCATGGGGTAAATATGTCCCTATCCAGAAAACGAAAGAAGACCCGCCGGATCATGGTGGGCGGCGTTGCCGTGGGTGGCGAGGCATCCATCAGCGTCCAGTCCATGACCAATACGAAAACCGATGACGTCACGGCTACGGTAGCTCAGATTGCACAACTGGCGCAAGCCGGCTGTGAAATCGTCCGTGTGGCGGTTCCGGACCAATCGGCCGCGAATGCTATCCCCCGGATTAAAAAACAGATTGCCATTCCCCTGGTTGCGGACATCCATTTCGATTACCGCCTGGCCATCGCATCGGCCAGGGGGGGCGCGGACGGATTGCGGTTCAATCCCGGCAACATCGGCAGCCGAAAGCAGATCAAGGCCCTGGTCGATTGCGCCCGGGATTTTCAAGTTCCCATTCGCATCGGCGTCAACGCCGGCTCCCTGGAAAAGGATATTCTGGAAAGGTACCAGGGGGCCACCGCGGCGGGCATGGTGGAAAGCGCCATGCGCCATGTGGCCCTGCTGCAGGATCTGGATTTTCACGAAATCAAAATTTCCATCAAGGCCTCCGACGTGCCCCGCACCCTTGCGGCCTACCGGTTGCTGTCGCAACAGACCGATCTGCCCCTTCACGTGGGAGTGACCGAAGCCGGCGGCCTGTACGCGGGTATCGTTAAATCGGCTCTGGGAATCGGTACCCTGCTGGCCGAAGGGATCGGGGACACCCTGCGGGTTTCGCTCACCCGTGACCCGGTGGAGGAGATTCGGGTGGGTTATGAGATTCTGCGGGCCTTGGACATTCGCCACCGGGGCCCGGAAATCATTTCGTGTCCCACCTGCGGACGCTGCGACATCCCCTTGTTCGACATCGCGGACAGGGTGGAGAAAGCCCTGATGACCCGCACCACCCCGGTAAAACTGGCCATCATGGGATGCGTGGTCAATGGGCCCGGAGAAGCCCGGGAAGCGGATATCGGCGTGGCCGGTGGCAGTGGGGTCGGCATCCTGTTCAAAAAAGGCAAGGTGGTTAAAAAATTTCCCGAAGACCGGCTGGTGGAGGTGGTATTACAAGCCGTCGACGAGTTTGAACGGCAAACCGAATCGCATTGATCCAACCAACGATCCTGTTTTCGACGTTTCGGTTCGGTACGATGCGGCGGGCGATCATTTCAAAACAGTTAGGACAAACACATGGGTAAACAGCCGAAAAATGCAATTTCACCTTCCCGGACAGAGGATTATCCGGAATGGTATCAACAGGTCATCAAGGCATCGGACATGGCCGAACGCGCCCCGGTGCGCGGTTGCATGGTCATCAAACCCTGGGGGTACGCCCTGTGGGAAAACATCGTGGCCGGAATGGACCGGTTGTTCAAAGCAACCGGCGTGAAAAACGCTTATTTTCCGCTCTTTATCCCCATCCACTTCTTGGAAAAAGAGGCCGAGCATGTGGAGGGATTTGCCAAAGAATGTGCCGTGGTTACCCATCACCGGCTGGAGCAGGGGCCCGGCGGCAGGCTGGTTCCCGGCGGTCCCCTCGCCGATCCCCTGGTGGTTCGTCCTACCTCGGAAACCATCATCGGTGACTCTTTTTCCAAATGGATCAGCAGTTACCGTGACCTGCCCCTGCTCATCAACCAATGGGCCAACGTGGTACGATGGGAGATGCGCACCCGGATCTTCCTGCGTACCAGCGAATTTTTGTGGCAGGAAGGGCACACCGCTCATGCTACGGACACGGAGGCCATCGAACGCACGCAAATGATGCTTAAGATATACACCCGCATGGTTCAGGACGATTTGGCCATCCCGGTTATCGAAGGCCACAAGACGGCGGCAGAACGCTTCCCCGGCGCCGTGGACACCCTGTGCATTGAAGCCATGATGCAGGACCGCAAGGCTCTGCAGGCGGGAACCTCCCACTTTTTGGGGCAGAACTTCGCCAGGGCCTCCAATATCAACTTCCAAACCGAAAACGAAACCGAAGACTTTGCCTGGACCACCTCCTGGGGAACCTCCACGCGCTTGATCGGCGGCCTGATCATGACCCATGGCGATGACGACGGGGTCATCATGCCGCCCCGGGTAGCACCGGCGCACGTGGTGCTGTTGCCCATTTTCAGAAAGCCCGACGACAGGCAAAAAATAATGGATTACGTCAATGGACTGGCCGCGACCCTAAGGGATATGGTCTATGCCGGTCGGAATCTGGTGGTGGAAATCGACGACCGGAATATTGGTGGGGCCCGGGGGTGGGACTGGATTAAAAAGGGGATTCCCGTCCGGGTGGAGATCGGACCGCGGGATATGGCCGACGATTCCGTTTTCGTCGGCCGGCGCGATCAATCCCACCGGGATAAAACCGCCATCAAGCGAGAGGCTTTCATCGCCCAACTGCCCGACATGCTGGACGACATCCAAAACCAATTGTTCCAGCGGGCCAGCCGCTTCAGGGATGAACACACCCGCCATGTGGACGACCGCAAGGATTTCTACGACTGGTTTACGCCGACGCACCAGGAAAAGCCCGAGATCCACGGCGGTTTTGCCGTGTCCCACTGGTGCGGGGATCAAGCCTGCGAATCCCGGATCAAAGCGGACCTCAACGTCACCATCCGCTGCATCCCCTTGGATGCGGACAAGGAGACGGGGGCATGTATCTGCTGCGGCAAACCCAGTGACAAGCGCGTGGTCTTCGCCAAGGCGTATTAATGATTCGAATCACCGACATCCTGGATAAGGTCACGGAAAACCACCCCGATGCGGACGTGGACATCATCGACCGGGCCTACATCTTTTCAGCCCGCGTCCATGATGGTCAGATGCGCCTTTCCGGCGAGCCCTATCTCTCCCACCCGCTGGAAGTCTCCGGCATTTTGGCGGAGATGAAACTGGATTCGGTTAGCATTGCCGCCGGCCTGCTCCACGACGTCATTGAGGACACCCATGCCACGGAAGCCGAAATCGGCGAAATGTTCGGCCATGACGTCCTGCATATCGTCTCCGGTGTCACCAAGCTGAGCAAGCTGCCCTTCAACAGCGCCCAGGCCAGGGAGGCGGAGAGCATCCGCAAGATGCTGCTGGCCATGGCCGACGACATCCGGGTCATCCTGATCAAGCTGGCCGACCGCCTGCACAATATGCGTACCCTCCAATTTCACAAAACTGACGCCAAAAAAAAAAAAATCGCCCGGGAGACCCTGGACATCTACGCCCCCATCGCCGCCAGGTTGGGCATCTACTGGATCAAGAATGAGCTGGAAAACCGATCCTTTCAGTTCCTGAATCCCGAGGCCTACGAAGATATCCGCAATCGTGTGGACAAGGATAAGGAAGACCGGGAAAATTATGTGGAGACGGTCAAGCGTTACATCCAGAAAAAGCTGGACGAAAGCAACCTGAAGGCCGAGGTCAGCGGGCGCTACAAGCATTTTTTCAGCATCCACCAGAAGATGTTGAGCCAGAGCCTGCCCTTCGACGAAGTCTACGACATCATTGCCTTCAGGATCATCCTGGATACCATTTCCCAATGCTACGAAGCCTTAGGGCTCACGCACAGCCTGTGGCGGCCCATTGCCAAGAAGTTCAAGGATTACATCGGCATGCCCAAGCCGAACATGTACCGGAGCCTGCACACCACCGTCATCGGCCCCTTTGGCGAACGCATCGAAATTCAGATCCGCACCCGGGAGATGGACCGCGTGGCCAAATCCGGCATCGCCGCCCATTGGAGCTACAAAGAGGGCAGGGTCATCGACGATGATGCCTCCAAAACCTTTGCCTGGGTGCAGAATCTGATTGAAAATCAAGAGGCCTTCAGAGACCCCAATGAATTTCTGGAGAATGTGCGCATCGACCTTTTTCCCGACGAGATCTATGTGTTCACCCCCCAGGGGCAGATCAAATCTCTGCCAAAAGGCGCCACACCGGTGGATTTTGCCTATTTGATCCACACGGAGGTGGGTGCGCAGTGTGTCGGAGCCAAGGTTAACGGCCGGATGGTTCCCCTGAAATACGTGCTTCAGACCGGAGAGATCGTTGAGGTGATCACCGGCAAGGGACACCACCCGTCAAAGGACTGGCTCAATTTCGTCAAAACGGTCAAGGCGCGCTCCCGCATCCGGCAGTGGATCAAGATCCAGGAAAAAGAACGCAGCATCACGCTGGGCCGGGAGATGTGCGAGAAGGCCTTCCGCAAGCATCGGATGAACTTCAATGCTCTGATCAAGAGCGAAGAGATGAACAAGGTCGTGGAAAGTTACGGCTTCAAGCAGGCCGAAGACCTGATCGCCAGTATCGGGTATGGCAAGATCACCCCGCTTCAGATCATCCGCAAGATCACCCCCAAGGAATCGGTGGACGACACCGAGTCATTTTTCAACAAGATCGTCGCCAAA
This sequence comes from Desulfobacteraceae bacterium UBA2771, assembly GCA_002352605.1. Lineage (GTDB taxonomy): Bacteria > Desulfobacterota > Desulfobacteria > Desulfobacterales > Desulfosarcinaceae > Desulfosarcina. The sequence goes on from DEIP01000057.1 coordinate 12,842, forward strand.
GACAGGAAAAAAAAGGAAAAAGGTGGGGTGGTGGTCAAGGGGGTGGACGACATCCTGGTCCGTTTCGGCAAATGCTGTCGTCCGGTGCCCGGCGATCCCATCACCGGATACATCACCCGGGGGTACGGGGTGACCATCCACCGCACCACCTGCGTCAATGCCATGAAATTAAATCCGGAACGTCAGATCGAGGTGGAGTGGAACCGGGAGACGACCGAATCCTACCCTGTCAAGATCATGGTGCGCTCCCTCGACCGGGTAGGATTGTTGGCGGATGTGGCGTCCAATATCACCAAAAGCGGCGCCAACATATTGAGTGCCAATACAAAAACCAAGGATAACCAGTCCGTGGATAGCTATTTTACGCTGTCCGTGCAGGGCAGGGAACATCTGAGCCGTGTGGTGGATGCGTTAAAGAAGGTCAAGCAGGTGCTGGAAGTCAAACGGCTGGGATAGGTCAATCTATTTTTTCCGCGGCCCTTAGGCTGCTTTGACCACATTGCCCGACTTGATGCACTGCGTGCAAACCACCATCTTTTTCACCTGCCCCTTGTAGAGCGCCCGAACGCTCTGCAAATTTGGATTGAACCGGCGCTTGGTGATGTTATGGGCGTGGCTGATGTTGCTTCCCACCATGGGCTTCTTGCCGCATATTTGGCACATTTTCGACATGATTGGCGGTCTCCGTTTACTTCGTTTGGGTTAATCACGGACCCTTCGGCCCAAATAGGCTTCAAACCCGAATTTGCTACATTATCTCTTTGCATTTGTAAAGCATTTTTGTTTCCCCAGGGTAATCCCATTTGGATTGCCCCTTTGCCTTGTTCCCACGCGGTAACCTGAAAACGGCGTCTGCAGCCGATAACCAACCGATGTGATGATAATTATTGTTCCGAAGGAATTTCCGGCGGCATCAAGCGGGACTGAATCCAGGCCTCACAGTTGGCCAAGTAGGTCAACGCCTCATAATGGTATCCCACATCGGGATACTTTTCGACCACGGCCATGAACCGTGCCTTGGCCGCCTCGTAGTGTTTATTCTTGTAGTAAAACACCCCCACGTACAACTCATGGCCGGAAATGCTCCGGTAGCCGGCCACCATGTCGCTCTTGGCCATGGGGGCATAAGCATCGTCCGGATATTGATGAATCAAGCGCTGGTATGTTTCCAGGGCCTTGGCGGCATTGGACTGGTCCCTGTCGATGGTATCAATCTGGTTGAAGTAGGAACGGCCGATACGATAAATCACGTAGGGAACGGCCTCGTTACGGGGGTGGAGCTGCTCGAACTCCTCGTAGGCAAAGATCGCATCGGCATAGGATCCCAGGTTGAAATAGGCATCGGCAATCTTCAGCTCCGCCAGAATCGCATAGCGGGAAAACGGATACCAATCGCGCAGTTTTTCGAAGGATGCAATGGCCTTGGTGTAGCTGCCATCCTCAAAATAATCAACGCCGTCTTGAACCAACTCCTTGGCGGACTTTTCCTCCTTGGACGCGAACCACGCGCATCCGGAACAAATCAGCAGTACACTCACACAGATAAGCAGCACCCGTTTCATGGTCGGCGACACCTCGCAACCGAGAGAAAACCCGTTGGTACAACCACAACCGGCGGTGTCCCATCCCGGGGCACCGCCGGCCGATCATCGGACGGAAACGGCAATGAGATCACATCAGGACAGAACCTTATTCAGGGCCTCCTCCAGCTTGGCCTTGGCCACGATGCCGGTAATCTGCTCCGCCACTTCACCGTTTTTGAAGAAGATCAGGGTAGGAATGGCCTTGATACCGAATTTTCCCGGTGTTATCGGATTGTCGTCCACATTGCATTTGGTAAATTTTACTTTATCGCCGAAGGTGTCGGCCAATTCGTCAAGCATGGGACCGATGGCTTTGCAGGGCCCGCACCAGGGCGCCCAGAAATCAACCACGGCGGGTTTATCACTCTTTATTACCTCGGCATCAAAGCTGCTGTCTTCTATTTCCATGATAGCTTTTGCCATGACGGGATATCCTTTCGATAAGTGTTGGGGAATCTGAAATTCAAACCAACATAATGATAAGGCCCTTGATTGTCAACCATGCCCGTGTGTTGGCAGGCAACGTCGACCCGGTCGTGTGCGCACCGACGGGCATCGCCGCATAGGGCAGGCATTTTAGGGGGAAACAACCTTTTTCAGGCTGCTCCGGCGGTGGTGGTGTCGCTCCATTGGCAGGCTTGCAGATATAGCGCCGGGAGGGTTTTGGCATCCAGCGTCAGTGCCTGGGACAAGCGGGACACCCGGTCCCACTCGGCGGTCTCATATGACCGTACCAGCTCTATGAATCCGGCAAGGCGGCCCTTGGCGTCAATCAGGGCCCGCTTGATCTGACCGGAGAGGGGCAGTTCACCCAATATCTTGTCCATGGGCCGGCCGATAACGGCATCGATGAGGGAGAACAACCCCAGGGTGAACATTTCCGACGGGGAGATTCGCTCATTGGCACCGGCGCCCAGAAGTTCACAGAACTTACCCCGAATGCAGGCCGCCCGGATCAGTTCTTCAGGCTTTCCTTCCGCCAGCCGGGACATGGCGATCAGGGAAACAAAGCGGCGGATCTCCTTTTCGCCCAGAAAGGTCAGGGCCTGCTTCACGGAAGCAACTTTGCTGACACGGGCAAAAAACGCGGAGTTGAGATACTTGAACAATTTATAGGAGATGCCCATGTCTCGGGAAATCAGCTTTTCCAATTCGTCACAACTGAAGGTATCGCCGTTGATCTGGGCCATAATCATCATCAGGTTGAGCTGGGAGCCTTGGATTTCACGCCCCTGAAGGATCTCCGGCTTGCAGAAAAAATAGCCCTGGAACAGTTCAAAGCCCATTTTCTGGGCTGCTTCAAATTCATCCTGGGTCTCCACCTTCTCGGCCAGCAGGCATAGATTGTTTCGAGAGAGCCGCTTCAGGTATGCACGGATCGCCTTTTTCGGTGTAAGACGAAAATCGAACTTGATGATATTCGCCAAGGCGATGAGCGGATCCAGCTCCGGCATATACACGAAATCATCCAGGGCGATGGTATAGCCGTCGGCAGCCATTTGGGCGCAGGCGGCAATCAGCACGGGACCCGGCTTCACGTCTTCGAGGATTTCGATAACCACGGTTGCTTTGGGCAGCAGCAGGGGAACTTTCTTTTCCAAGAGGTTCTGGGTGAAATTGATAAACAATTTTCTTCCCCCGGCCAGCGTGTCCATACCTATGGTGAAAAAGGTGTTGGTCAGCAGGGCGGTGGTGGCCGTATCCCCTTCGACATCAGGCATATGGTTGGCCGCACCGTCACGAAACAACAGTTCGTAGGCGTAGAGGTTCTTGTTCTTGTCGAATATGGGCTGCCGAGCGACGTAAACATCTTCCATATGGGTTCTTTTCCGCGTTGTCGGCGTGAGTTTGGGTGTGAAAGGCCATTGTCCATCGGTTCGTGAGGGGCGCTGACCGTATCCCGTATCTTTCATTATCGAACCCGGGGGCCATAACTTTAGCAATCGAAACGCCATCTGAAAATTGACACGGAGCGGCCATCTCTGGTACCTCATTTTTCAAACCGGCGACAGGCCCGATTCCAACCAACTCGAGGAAAAAAGGAGCAGGAAATGAATCAAAAAATTCGCATCGGCGCACTGATTTCAGGAGGCGGGACCAACTTGCAGGCCATTATCGATGCCTGTGAAGACGGCCGTATCGATGGGGAAATGGCCTTTGTGGGATCGGATCAATCCGGGGTGAAGGGCCTTGAGCGGGCGAATAAACACGACATCCCCGGCTTCGTGGTGGAATACGGGCCCTTGATCCAGACCTATCGGCGGGATCCGGCGAAATTGATGCTTCCTGAGGATTTCGATCTATCGGAGATACTTGCCAGACAGCACCTGTTTCCCGCCGATTCCTCCGAAGACCGGATCCGGGCATTTTTTTGCACCCGTGCCGCCGCCGAGCGCCGCCTGTTGTCTGAAATAGACGCCCGCGGCCCGCTGGACCTGCTGGTCCTGGCTGGTTTCATGCGCAACCTGACCCCCTACTTTATCGACCGATTCAACACCGATCCACGCAATCCGCGCATCATGAACATCCATCCGGCCATTTTGCCTTCATTTCCAGGCGTCGACGGCTATGGAGACACTTTCCGTTACGGGTGCAAGGTGGGGGGATGCACGGTTCATTTCATCGATTACGGGGAGGATTCGGGCCCGATCGTCGGCCAGCGGACCTTTCCCATCCTGGAAACGGACACCCTGGACGACGTGAAGCGCAAGGGGCTGGAACAGGAGTGGCTGCTCTATCCCGAATGCATCCAGAACTTTGCCCGGGGACGCGTAAACACCGTTAAAATGACCCACCGCCTCGACGACGGCCAGGTCTGCCGGCGCACCGTGGTAAAAATTGCTCAAACCGATTGAAGGGATTGATATTAAATGTAATTCATCATCATGGGGATGGCCACGAAGGTACCAACGGCGCTGCCCAGGTTGGTAAACACCACCACCAACAGAATGCGGGTGACCTTATTGCGCCAGAAGCCTTTGACCGAGAGGATATCGGTGGGCAGGCTTTCGAAATCCTTGACCTTGGGTTTGGACGAAAAGGCCTCCACCAGGCCCGACACCCACCCGGCGGCAATCATGGGGTTGAGGGAAGTCAACGGTGCCGCCAGGATGGACGATAGGATCGTCAGCGGGTGGCCCAGGGCGATCAAGGCACCCAGTCCGGCCAGAAAGCCGTTGGCCAGCACCCACCAGGTGACCATGTCGGTGCCGGCATCGATGCCGCCACGGAAAAAACCATAAATGACCAACGCGCAGATACAAAAGGGAATAAACCATTTCAGGAATCCCGACAGCGGGCTTTTGGGGGGCAATGTCTCCAATGATTTCAAGTCGATGGGCTGATTCCAGTACCGCTTCATTCCCGGCACGTGGCCGGCGCCCACCACGGCGACAATGGTCTGCCCGGGTGCCTCCCGGATCTTTTCCGTCAGATAGCGATCCCGTTCATCGATGAGGCTGGTGCGCACCCGGGGCATGGATCTGCCCAGCTCGTCCAGGATCGAGGCCAGCATGTCCTGCTGCTTCATCTTTTCCACATCCGCTTCGCTGATCTCGTCCACCTCCCCTAAGGAGAGGATCAACTGGAAAATCAGCTTGACCTTGCCCCACAGCCCCATGTTGCGCCAGGTCCGCGACAGGGTGATGCGGATATCCCGATCCGCCAAATGAACGGCGGCACCCACGGCTTCGGCCGAATTCATGGCCTGGATCATCTCCTGGCCGGGGGAAACCTCGAGCCGATCGGCAATGCGTTTTTGAAAGGATGCCAACATCAGGTTGGAAAGCAGGAGAGAGGCCTTTTTCTCTTTGATTACCTTGATGATGTCCATCTCCTGCCAGCGGTCCTTCTGGCGGATGGCCTGGGCCCGACTTTCGCAAAGCTCCACGCAGACCGTGTCGGGCCGGACGTCGTCGATAACGGCTTCGACCAGATCCACGCTCTCCTTGGACACATGGGCGGTGCCCACCAGGATGATCCGTTTTCCTTCATGATCCAGGTGGTGGATCATCTCGCTGTTGAGTTTATCGTCCATCGAATATATGCTGCTTTCTTTAGGCGGTTAAATGCTGAGCCAATATATATGCTCTGTCGGTGATGTCAAATATTGATTGCCGACGCGTTGCGCCGCCGGAAGCGATTTGCCGGCATCCGTGGCGCCGGTGCAAAGGAAACGAGGCTGGATGATCTGATGCAGGAAAATAGCACTTCGAAAAACCCGTACACCATCGACACCGAACCGTTTTACCTGGACACCGGCGAGGAGATCCGCATGTTTGAAGCGGCGGCATCGGCGCGTCTGCCCGTCATGCTCAAAGGTCCTACCGGGTGCGGAAAGACCCGTTTCGTGGAACACATGGCCTTCCGGCTCAAGCGTCCCCTGATCACCGTGGCCTGCCACGAGGACCTGTTCGCCTCGGACCTTATCGGCCGTTACCTGCTCAAAGACGATGAAACCGTTTGGGTGGACGGCCCCCTGACCCGGGCCGTTCGCATGGGGGCCATCTGCTATCTGGACGAAGTGGTCGAAGCCCGCAAAGACACCACCGTGGTCATCCATCCGCTGACGGACAACCGCCGAACCCTCTCCATCGACAAGAAAGGGGAGGTGGTCCAGGCCCATCCTGATTTTCTCATGGTGATCTCCTACAACCCGGGTTACCAGTCGGTTCTCAAAGACCTCAAGCAGAGCACCCGCCAGCGCTTCGTGGCCCTATCCTTCGACTATCCGGAGCCGGACGACGAATCCCGGATCGTGGCCGTCGAAGGAAACGTGGACGCGGATACGGCTGCACGCTTGGTCACCCTGGCCGGCAAGATCCGCAATATCCGGGAACACGGCCTCACCGAAGGGGCCTCCACCCGTCTGCTCATCTATGCCGCCGGCCTCATCCGCTGTGGTATCGCTTTTAAAGCGGCCTGTATCGCATCCCTGTGTCAGCCGCTCACCGATGACGACCGGTTACAGGAAACCCTCAACGACCTCATCGACGATCTACTATAATATGGATCCGGCCCTACCCCCCTCCCCTGACCCGACGGTGCGGCGGCTCATGGACCATCTGGCCATTGCCGATCCGCAGGCCGCAAAGCGGATGAACGGCCATCTGGCCGGTTCGGAATCGTCCGTGCGCGTCCTTCACCTTGGCCGGGTGGTGGAGGAGGTGATTGACGCCCTGGCCGTCGAGATCACCTTCGGGCGCGACCTGGCCGACGGCATGGGCCGGATACTGGCCGGCGGCACCCCGGCCGACCTGGATCGCTACCGCGGCATGGTAAACACCGCCGTCACCCGAGGCCCCACCCTGGCCGCGCTCTTTGCCCGACACCTGGTACCGGTGTTGACCTGCGGTGATGCCCGCCTTGCGGACCGGTTCGAAACGACCACGCGTATCATGATGCAAAAAGGCACCTATACCCTCAAAGCCCCGCTGGAAGCCCTCTCCACGCTGATCGAAAAAAAGGAGATAGCCTGCGCCCACGCCTTTCTCGATCTTCTGAGCACAACCTATGCACTGGAAACCTCTTACAATCGAACGGTATATCTGACCCACACCCTGCCCCGCGCCGTGAACGGATTTGTCACTGCACGCCGGTTGTGGCAGATTCGGGGATTGATGCGTATCATCCGGGTGGATGAACGGCTGGCCGACGATTACCTCCAGGGCTTGGCGTCGGGCCTTGACCTGCTGTCGGAAGCGGCCCTGAACCTATTTCTGGATCTGGCCATCCGGCGGCATCGACAGAACCCGGATCTGGGGACCCGATTCCTTTCCCTCGAATCCAAGCAGGCGATTGAAACTTGCCGTGCATTCCAGGTGGCCGTCCCCTTGGCGGCGGTCCGGCCCAGGCTGGAGCGCTACCTGCGTGCCCGCACCGGACTGGCCGTGGCCATCCGCCCCCTCTCTGCACTACCGGGAAAAAAGCCCGACAGGGATAGGCCTGAACCGTTGGTTCGATGCGATGGTCGGGTCATCTACCTGCCCGACGAGATTGACCTCATGGATCGACGAACGGACAACACCGCCCTTTACCAGCTGCTGGCCGGGTTGGAAGCCGGCGCCATCGAATTTGGTACCTATGACCTGGATGTGGAAAAAGTGCTGGATACCGCAGGTGCCGCCCCACCGCCGGACGCCACGGAAACTCATACGGCGGAATCCGACTTGGCCCGTTTTCTGCGCGGGTTCGCGCATCCGGACCTGGCTCTGGACCTGTTCACCCTCTTCGAGCACGGCCGGATCGCCCGCCGGGTAAGCCGGTACTATCCGGGCCTGTTTCGACGGCTCACCAAGGCCCTCACCGACGGCCATATGCAGGCCAAAACGGGACACCGGATCGGCGGCACATGGCTGCCCCTCTACCGGCATTTGGTGATGAATGAAGCACTGGCGCCGGATCCGGCCTTGAATTCGACGGTTCGAACCATGGTGAATCGCTTCAACCGGATGACCGAGTCGGGAAACGACACGGTGGAAAGCAGCGCCCGGCTGGTCATGCAATGCTGTGCGAACCTATCCAGCCACACCAACGCTACGGCAACGTCCGCCTTTCGCCCCCTGTCCCTGCCTTTCGGTCGCCGGCTGGAGCCCGCATTTTTCGGTCCGTTTCACAGCACCTATCACCGTCTGGCGACGGAAATCCACAAGTGTCTGACACAACGGAATATTCGGGTCTACCGGTCGGACGTCCGGCGTCTTCTCGTGGGGCAAAATGGTCAGGTGTCGGCAACGGATATCCGCTCGCTGATCGTGACACCGTCGACCGCCACCGTCGCAGCCCTCGACCTTTGCCGGCCGGATCTGGCGGCCTTGATGTGCAAACACGGCCTCGGACGGTCGGCGGAGGGAACGGACGGTGCCCACGCCTTTCGCTACCGGGAGTGGGACGGGTGCATGGGCGACTATCTCCCGAACCGGGTCTTGGTCCGGGAACGTGAAATCAAAGGGTCCGATCTCGCGTTCTACCGACAGACCCTCGATGATTTTCGAGGGCTGGTCAAGCGCATCCGCTACGCCTTCGAGCTACTGCGCCCCGAGGAGATGACCATTTTGCGCCAGTGGCGGGAAGGAGATGCTTTCGACTACCGGGCCCTGCTGGACTATGCCCTGGATAAGCGGGCCGGTCTGATGCCTTCGGATCGTTTGTTCATCAAGCGAATGAAGCGGGTGAGAGATGTGGCCACCCTGCTGCTGGTTGACCTGTCCCGGTCCACGGCCAACTCCGTGGATGATCGGGACACCCGCGTACTGGATGTGGAAAAGCAGGCTATCGTATTGCTCTGCGAGGCCTTGAACGTAGTGGGAGACCGATTCGCCATCGCCGGTTTTTCCGGCACCGGCCCGTTGGGCGTCGATTATTACCGCATCAAGGACTTGGACACCCCTTTTGACGATGGCGTAAAAGGACGCATCGGCGCCATGGCCCCCCAGCGCAGTACGCGCATGGGGGCGGCCATCCGCCATGCCACGGCCCTGCTTTCGCCGGTGCCGGCCCGGGTACGGCTGATCATCATCCTGGGAGACGGGTTTCCCAACGACCTGGCCTACAAGGGGTCCTACGCGGTGGAGGATACCCGCCGGGCGATCATGGAGGCCCGGACCGCGGCCATCCACGTCAAGGCCATCACCGTCAACGTCAGCGACAACGGACAATTGGACCGGCTCTACGGCGGCGCCCACCATACCCTCATCGGAAATGTCCGCGATCTGCCGGACAAGCTGGTAAGGGTTTACAGCGCGCTGACCCGGCATTAGAATGGGTGAAAAGGAGCGCTTTTGAAAATCTTCGACGACGTCTTATACTGGGACGGGTATGGCGGAAAATTTAACCTGGCTGCCGGGCGTTGCCGGCTGCGCCTGTTTGACCTGTCCAGGGACGACAGTGCGGGGGTGCCTCGACTCAAGCCCATCATCGCCGTGGTTTCCGACCTGCCCGGCGACAAGCTGCACACGTTGAAAAAGGTATCCGTGCGGGCATGCATCGGCCACGTGGCCACCACCATCACCCACCGGTTCAAGCAGGACCACAGCCGCATGGTGCTGGTCGAGTACTGCCGCCGGCAGACCTACGGCCGGCGGTCCGAGAGAGTCATTCCGGAAAAGTACGACGTGGTGGATCTGCAATGGCATGGAGACAAGGCCATGTTTCCCCGCTGGCGTCCCCTGAAGCCGCCCCTGCTGGACATGGTTCGTTCCCTGGTCGCCGACAACCCATAGATCCGATACCGAGACGTTTAAGACCAATAACCAATCAAGGCGGCCGGAAAACGGTCCTATGCCTGGCTGCTTGTCGATGCATCTAAAATATTTCTCATTTTTTCAGACAACAATTGAAGATCAAATGGCTTTTGAATAAAGCCGTTGCAGCCCCGTTCCAGAATCTCGGTGGCCTGTCCATTAATGCTGTAACCGCTGGACAGCAGCACTTGGATGCCGGGATTGATCGCCTTGAGCCGGTCATAGGTCCTGCCACCGCCCATCTCCGGCATAATCATGTCCAGAATAACCAGGCTGATCCGTTCGCGGTGGTCCCGGTAGACCGAAATGGCGCTTTTGCCGCCATCGGCCGTGAGGACATCGTATCCCAGGGCACGGAGCATCGCCTGACCCACATCAACAATCAGTGGGTCGTCATCAACCAGCAAGATGGTCTCATGGCCTTTACGGGGCACCGCCGACCTGGCCGCGGCGGCATCGATCACTTCATCGATTGCCCTCAGGTAGATGTTGAAGGTGGAACCACGACCAATTTCACTATGCACGTCGATATGGCCCCCATGGTTTCTGATGATGCCGTATGCGGAAGCCAGCCCCAGGCCGGTGCCCCGCTTCATGGTTTTCGTGGTGAAAAAAGGATCGAAAATCCGCGCCATGGTAGCCTTGTCCATACCGATACCGGTGTCTCGAATGGAGATTCTCACGTATTTCCCAGGAGCGACCCGGTGCGCCAACGCCTGATGATCATCCAGCGTTTCGTTGGCCGTTTCCAGGTGGATACGGCCCCCCTCGGGCATGGCCTGCCAGGCATTGATGAACAGGTTGAGCAGCACCTGCTCGATCTGTCCCCGATCTATGTTTACGGCCCACACATCCTCTTTATAATTGGGAATGATCCCGAGCTCCTGCCTGGTTCGACCGAACATCTCGGCGCTTTTTTTAATCAAGGCGTTGGTGTCGGTCGCTTTGACCTCATATTTTCCCTGCCGTGCAAAACCCAGCAGTTGCTGGGTGAGTCGGGTGCCACTGAGCACACAGTCCCCTATGGTGTCGAGCCGGCGGCGATGGTCATGGTCGGGCTCCATCTCCAGCGCCATCATGTCGGCGTTACCCTGGATGCCCATGAGCAGGTTGTTGAAATCGTGGGCGATACCACCTGCAAGGGTGCCGATGGCTTTCATCTTCTGGGCCTGAAAAAGCTGGTCCTGCAGCTGCTCTTTCTCCCTGATCATCTGCTTGCGTTCTTCGATTTCCTGCCGCAACCGGGCGTTGGTCTCAAACAATTCGGCCGTGCGCGCAGCCACCCGATCCTCCAACTGGTGATGGGATTGCCGGAGCGCCGCTTCGGCCTTTTTACGTTTGGTGATGTCGCAGACATTGACCACCAGCCCGTGTACCGCCGGGTGGTCCAGCAGGTTTTTGCTGGTCGCCTCGATGGTTCGCAGGGAGCCGTCCCGGTGTCGAAAGCGCAGTTCCGTTGGTTGGGTGTGCGCATCGGTGGTATCGGATTCGATGCCCCTGGTGAACAGCATGTGGGCCCGGTCCAGATCCTCGGGGCAGACAAAATCGAAGGCCGGTCGACCCATCACCATATCCGGGGAATATCCGAAAATCCGCTCGATCGAAGGGCTCATATAGGTAATGCAGCCATCGACATTCAAAATGGTGATAAGATCGTAAGTATTTTCGATCAGGGATCTAAAATGCGCTTCCCGCTGCCGCAGCGCGGTCAGCGTCTCCCGAAGTTGATCGGCCATCCGGTTGAATACACGGGCAAGACGACCGAATTCATCCTGGGAAGAGATGGAAATACGCGTGTCGAGATTGCCCTTGCCAATCTGCTCGGAACCCACCGCCAAAAGCCGCAGCGGATTCGTGAACCGTCGGGCCAACAGCATCAATGCCCCGGCCATGACCGCAAACCCGACGATCCCGAGACCGACCAGATAGGGTTTCATGCGGTCAGCGACCCCGTATACCTCCTGCTCGGGATCGCTGGCCAGGAGATACCATTCCCACGGCGCGAAGTAGTCGGCCAGGGCCAGGTTCTTTCCCGCCGGTGTCGGGTGGGTCAACCGGATTCGTTCCGGTTTGAGTTCCTTGAACCAAGTCTCCCGGCTCACATCCCGGCCCACCATGGCGGAATCCGGATGCATGGCGATGGTTCCTTGCCGGTCGATGGCAAAGATGCAGCCCAGCTTCCCCACCTCGATGGCCGACATGGCCGTGCCGGCGTCCATTTTGGCCTTGGCGATGCTGGCCGGGATATCCTCCAGGCCATAGCAATGCAGCATGTCATCCTGCCTGACGGCAACTCGAATGGCTTCGGAAAGGCGGTTGTCCAGCCAGGTTTCGGCCAGTCCCGTGAGTGCCGTATACGAAAAATGGAGGGTGATGCCGATGGTGGAAGAAAGCAGAACAAATACCAGAGGTAGCGTGGTCGTCAGAATTTTGGAATAGGTGTTCATCGATTGTTCCTGGTCAGTCGTGCCAAAAGATTTACGGATTGGGTTTCAGCCTGGTTTTCTCGGTAAACTGGGGATAAAGGGCCATGGTGGAGACCAACGGGTGTCCGTATTCCACACGGATGCTACGGGCATAGCACTGCTTGGCGTACATGATCGGAAAAGCGGCCATGTCATCCAGGATCCGAATCTGGCTCTGTATCCACAGTTGGGTCTGTCTTTCCAGATCAATCTCCAACCGGGCGGCCTCGATCAGCCGGTCGACCTGGCTGTAATGGGAGAAATTGGTGTCCGGTCGGTTACCGCTGACAACAATGGCATCGGAATGGAAAAACTGACTAAGATAGGTGTCCGCATTGGGGCGCCAGGCGACATAGATCACGATCGGTTTTGGATTCCGTCGAATCTGCTTGTGCATATTCGAGTGGCTCTCGACGGTAATTTGGCAATTGATGCCGATTCTCAAAAGCTGCCTACGCATTTCCTGATAGCAGGTTCGGTAAAGGCGCTTTTCAGAGGTCACCAGCTCAAGTGCGAAACCGTCGGGATAACCGGCGTCGACCATCAGTCGCTTGGCCTTGGCAAGGTCATTCGTGTAGGTTAGATTCAATGCGGTGGCCTCCGCATGGGAAAGACCACCAGGAAGAAACGTGGCCGGAACAGGAGAATAGACGGGTCCCACGAACTGTTTGCTCGCGGTGTTCAAAAACGCATCCCGATCTAATGCAAATGCAATGGCGCGTCGCACGCGGATATCGTCCAGCGGTTTCTTCCGGGTATTGAGATAAATAGTAACCACTTCTCCGACACCATGGGTATCGACAGCGATTCCCGGATGTTGTGCCATCTTGTCAAACCAGCCTTTATCGGCGGAGCCAATGATCACATCCAGTTCGCCGGCGATAAGGGCGGCCTCGCGGGCCTCGATATCGGGAATAAATCGGATCTGAACACCATCGAGTTGCGGCCGGCCCCTAAAGTATCGGTCATGGGCCTTTAGGATCAGCTTCCCGCCGGGCGTATATCGACTGAAAAGAAAAGGGCCGGTTCCCACCGGGTGCCGCTTGAACTGGTCATATCCCATGGTTTCGATGGCCCGTTTGCTGACGATAAAACCACCGGCGTAGTTGGTCAGCTTGGGCAGGAAAAGAATGGAAGAAACGGGTTTTTGCACGATGATGTGAACCGTGTATCGGTCAACCGGTACAACGGTCATCTCCTCATACGCGCTGGAATAGGCGCAACATTCGGGGCGGATTGATTTTTGAAGGGAAAAGACCACATCCTCGGCGGTCAACTCGTAGGCCGCCGTTTGCGGCCCGGCATGAAACCAAACCCCTTTACGCAGCTTGACGGTCCACACCTGCCGACCACCGATCATTTCAAATCCCGGGACGCGCTCTGCCAGGTCGGCCTCGATTTTGGGTGCATTTCCGGGTTGGTAACGCAGCAGTCCGTTGAACAGCATGTCCGCCAGCGCCCGATCCTGTGAGCCGGCGGCAAGATGGGGGTCCAGGGTGCCCATCTCACTCACGTGAACGCCAAAGTTCAGTATCATCGGAGGGTTACCCGAACGATCTGTTGAGGATGCCGGGATGGCGTTATGAGTCAAAGGCCAAAAAAGAAACAGGGCGGTGAGCCACAACGATGTCATTGTTTTATGCTTCATGGTCGTCACCTCACAAGATGCTAAAGCGGCGGCAGTGCCCACAACGACTGAGCCATGATCCCGAAGCGATCATCGATTAACGATTCCGCATTAAGCGATCCAAACTGCGGTATTGGATCGCCTCGGTGACATGGTAGACCTGGATGTCGGCCACGGCCTCCAGATCGGCAATGGTCCGGGAAATTTTTAATATGCGGTTGTAGGCCCTGGCCGACAGCCCCAGTCGGTCGATGGCCGACGCCATGACACGATGGGTATCGGCACCGACATGGCAGTGGGCACGAATGTGCCGGCTGGCCATTTGGGCGTTGCTGTAAATCTTCGTTCGTTTAAACCGCCGGATCTGTATCCGGCGTGCCGCCACTACCCGCTGCCGGATGGCATCTGAAGATTCCGCATGCACCTCCACCATCAAATCCTTGTGGGGAACGGCTGGCACCTCCACATGAATGTCGATGCGATCCAGCAACGGCCCGGATATTTTTGACCGATAGCGGTGGATCTGGTGGGCCGTACAGCGGCACGCATGGCGTGGGTCGGCAAAATACCCGCACGGACAGGGATTCATGGCGGCGATCAGCATGAAGCTGGAGGGATAGGTCAGGGTGGATGCCGCGCGGGAAATGGTCACCCGATGATCTTCCAGCGGCTGACGCAGCACCTCCAGCACATTTTTTTTATATTCGGACAGTTCGTCCAGAAACAAAACGCCGTTGTGGGCCAGGCTGACTTCCCCGGGCCTGGGAATGTGACCGCCACCGATGAGCCCGGCATCTGAAACGGTATGATGGGGGGACCGAAAGGGACGTCGGGTGACCAGGGGCTGCTTGCGGTTCAACATGCCCACGACACTGAAAATCTTGGTGGTCTCAATGGCCTCCTCAAAAGACATGGGCGGCAGAATCGTAGGGATCCGCCGGGCCAACATGGTCTTGCCCGATCCGGGTGGCCCCACCATCAGCATGTTATGGCCCCCGGCCGCAGCGATCTCCAAGGCACGCTTGGCATGCTCCTGACCCATCACCTCGTTAAAATCGATCCCGGAACGATCAGGGGCATCAAACACGGCCTGCATGTCAGCCTTTCGTGGAAGAATGGATTTGAACCCCCTGAGAAAATCCACGACCTGGCCCAGGCTGCGAGCCGGATAAACCGAGAGGTTCGACACCACGGATGCTTCCTCGCCGTTATCCGCGGGAACCACGATGCCGCGGTACCCCGCCTTCTGAGCCGCGATGGCCATCGGCAGGGAACCGTTTACCGGCTTGATGCGACCGTCCAGGGAAAGCTCACCCAAGAACAGATAACCGAGAATCGTTTTTTCGGGAAGAATGCCAGTTGCGGAAAGAATCCCTAAGGCCATGGGCAGGTCAAAGCCTGTCCCCTCTTTCTTGATGTTGGCCGGAGCCAGGTTCACCGTGATCCGGTCCGCCGGGAAGGTGTAGCCGGAGTTGCTGATAGCGGACTTGACCCGCTCCCGACTCTCCTTGACCGCGGCTTCCGGCAACCCCACCGTGGTGAAGGTTGGCAGCCCCTGGGCAATATCCACTTCCACCTCAACCAGGTAAGCATCGATACCGATCACGGCGCTGCTCAATATCCTGGCCAGCAAATCCATTCTCCCCGGAAAATAATTGTTTACTTCGTGTTAAACCTACGAAGTAGGATAAATATCAAGTTTGCCAGCCAAAAACAATGTTTTTTGTCTATCAGGGCCAAATCAGCACGAACGATATTTAATTGTTGTCAAAAAAACACCGGATGATTAAGATTATGCGTAATAATTCGGGTACGAAATCGAATGCGCAAAAAAATGTCGCGAAATTTCTATTCGTATTCAAGACGCATCAGGAAAAATTATCACTATGAGGCTTCAACAACAAACCATCAGCACACCGGTAAGCTGTTCCGGTGTCGGTGTCCATTCGGGAAAAATTGTCAACCTCGCCATCAAACCCGCACTGGTCAATCACGGTATCCGGTTTGTCCGTATTGATCTTCCCGGTTCCCCCGGGGTCACCGCCCATTTCAACAACGTGGTGGACACCAGCCTGGCCACCGTCATCGGTGCCGAGGGCTGCATCGTCTCCACGGTAGAGCATCTGATGGCCGGTTTCAGCGGCATGTCCATTGACAACGCCATCGTCGAAGTGGACGCCTATGAACTGCCCATCATGGACGGCAGCGCCGGCCCGTTCACCCGACTGATTAAATCAGCGGGAGTTGTTCGCCAGGAGGGGTTCAAATGCTATTTCAAAGTAAATAAACCCATTTGCCTGTCCGAGAACGGAAAATCCGTCACTGTCTTTCCGGCCGACGAATTCAGAATAACCTGTACCATTGCTTATGATCACCCGCTCATTGGAACCCAGACCTGCGATTTTGTCATCGAACGGGAGACCTTCGAAAAAGAGATCAGTTCGGCCCGGACCTTCGGCTTTCTCCACGAGGTGGAGATGATGAAGCGCTATGGCCTGGCCCGGGGCGGCTCGTTGGAAAATGCCGTTGTAATCGACGAGGATCGCGTGCTCAACGACGGCGGGCTCCGCTATCCGGACGAGTTTGTCCGTCACAAGGTGCTGGACTGCATCGGTGATTTTTCCCTCATCGGCATGCCCATCATGGGACACGTGATGGCCAAAAAATCCGGGCACGCCTTTAACCATGCCTTCCTGGAAAAATTCTTCCTGGAAAAAGGTTCATGGGAAACCGTCACCCTTTCAACCGATTCGGCCTGAACCGGCCCCGCTATCCCGCACCTGACGTAAAACACCTTGCCATTTTTCATTGGTTTCGATATGTTCCCTTTTCGTTATATTTTCTTCTATTTAGTTTGCTTTAAAAATCCTATGGCACGCCCATGAACCGATCCGGCAAACGGGTTACAGGCTTTATCGTGCTGGGTATCCTTCTGTTATCTATGCATGGTTCGGCCATGGCGAAGGATGCCACGCTCACCAATATTATCGTCACCAACACCCGGGACGATCTACTGGTATACCTGTCGGTGAAGGGCGCCTTTACCCAAGACATGGAAGACGCCGTTAAAAGGGGTGTACCCGCCTCCTTTTTATTTTTCGTCAGCTTGTACCGAGCCCGAAGCATGTGGTTCGACAAAGAGTTGGCGGATCTGACCGTCACCCACACCATCAAGTATAACAGCCTTAAAAAAGAGTATTCCGTATCGCGCTCATGGGACGGAAACAGCCCCGTGGTAGTTCAGTCCTTCGATGCGGCCAAAAAGCTCATGACCGAGATCGACAGCCTCAAGGTGATCCCGCTGGGACTGCTGGAAAAGGGCAAACAGTACCAGATCCAGGCAAAGGCAAAACTCAGTCGGGTAACGTTGCCCTATTACCTGCACTACGTCCTTTTCTTTCTCTCCCTCTGGGATTTTGAAACCGACTTGTATACCATCGATTTTATCTATTAACCGCCTTTCGTTATATGCCCTCATGATTTTAGGCAAACGCAGTTCGACGCCAAAGTCGATTCTCTCGCAAGAAGAACGCAAACGCCGCAAGCGGGAGGCGGTGATCAGCTTGGTTATCATCGTGGCTGTGGCAGTGCTCACCCTGGCGGAAAACCGGATTATCACCTTCCCCGCCGACATCCCGGTATCCAACACCATCTTGATGTTTATCCTGATCAACATCAACCTGCTGCTTCTGATCCTGCTTATTTTTTTGGTGTTTCGCAACCTGGTGAAGCTGCTCTACGCCCGGCGCCGAAAAGTCATGGGCGCCCAACTGAGAACCCGGTTGGCCATGGCCTTTGTGGCCCTCTCCCTGCTCCCTACGATCATCCTTTTTTTCTTTTCCATCAACTTTATTACCAACAGCATTGAATTCTGGTTCAATGTACCCGTAGAGCAGGCCTTGGAGAAGTCCCTTCTGGTCGGGCAGCAGTTCTACCATGAAAATGAAATCCGCCACCAGTTTTTCCTGGAACGAATTGCCTACCAGATCCAGAGCAAAAACATAACGGCGCCGGACAAGCGTAAAGCGCTCAAACATTACATTCAGGTGGTTCAGCGCGAATTCGACCTGGACGTGGTGGAAGTCTACTCAGCCAATTACAACCGGCTCACCTACGCCTTGGATAAAGATTGGGCACATGTTGCAATCGAGGCGGCGGACCCCGGTGCGTTTGTCAAAGATGCCGGAGAAAAAAAAGTTCGCACCCTCACCAAATCATTGGGCGGTGGTGAACTGCTTCGAACCATAGCAACCGTTCCTTTTGGGGTTTCTCCTGAAAAGGCCACCGCCCATGTGGTGCTGGGGCTGGTCATCCCTCCGGCTTTAGCGGAAAACATGGAATCCATCTCCAGGGGGATCGACGAATACCAGCAGATTAAACTGCTTAAAAGGCCCATCCAGATCACCTATTACATCACCTTGTCCATCGTTGCGCTGCTGGTCATCTTCTGCGCGGTATGGTTCGGCTTCTACCTGGCCAAAACCATCACCATCCCCATCATGGACCTGGCCGACGGTGCCCGCCGGGTGGCCGAAGGCGACCTCTCCGTTTATATCGGCAGCACCGTGGCAGACGATGAAATCGGCAGCCTGGTGAAGGCCTTTAACAAAATGACGCGGGATCTTCGTTCCGGTCGCCAGCAACTGGAGTTGTCCGCGCGAAAACTGACCGAACAAAACCAGGAGATCGAAGCCCGGCGACAGTACATGGAAATCGTGCTGAAAAATGTCTCCGCCGGTGTTATTACCACCGAGACCGACGGTATTATCACGACCTTTAACAAGTCGGCCGAACGGATGCTCAGCTTCGATGCCGAAGCGGTTTTGGACAAACACTATGGGGAGTTGCTGGATACCGAGCACATTCAGTTTGCCGAGGATATCATGGAAAGGGTCTCTTCGGTGCGGGACCAGACCCTGGAAATTCCCCTGCGGGTAACGGTAAACGGAAAGCCGCGATCCTTTCTTGTCTATGTCAACGCCCTGAAGGACGAACAGGGCCGCCCCATGGGCATCGTCATGGTCTTCGATGACCTCACGGAACTGGAGAAAGCCCAGCGCATGGCCGCATGGCGGGAGGTGGCCCGACGAATCGCCCACGAGGTAAAAAATCCGCTCACCCCCATCAGCCTCTCGGCGCAGCGGCTCAAAAGGCGCTATTCCGAGCGCATCGACGAACCGGTATTCGACGAATGCACCCGAATGATCATCGATCACGTCGAACTGATCCGCAACCTGGTCAACGAGTTCTCTACCTTCGCCCAGTTTCCCACGGCCGACCCCAAGCCCTGTCGACTGCCCCTCATCATTGAAGAGACCGTTGCCCTCTATCGGGAAGGGCATCCGGATATCTGCTTCGACGTCCGGATCGGCGACGATATTCCCCGGATCAATCTGGACCGTCAGCAGTTAAAACAGGCCATGATCAATCTGGTGGACAATGCCGTGGCCGCCGTTCGCAACCGGGGACGAATTGCCATCTCGGTTGCCTATGACCCTATTTTGAAGCGGGTTCGTCTGGAAGTGGCCGACAACGGCACCGGCATCGCCGACGCGAACAAGATTCGGCTGTTCGAACCCAACTTCTCCACCAAGAAAGCCGGCATGGGGCTGGGTCTGACCATTGTGAACTCCATTGTCACAGACCACAACGGTGTGATACGCGTACAGGACAATTTGCCCCAAGGGGCCAAATTCGTCATCGAACTGCCCGTCTGAAATTGTTCGGCAAACCCGCCGGTCGATGTTGAATCACGGATTGAAAAAAGGAGATTTCCAATGTTCCCCTCCATTCTGATTGTCGACGATGAACCCACCATTGTGCAATCCCTCAGCGGGCTGCTCACCGACGAAGGGTTCGAGGTCATCACCGCCAACAATGGCTATGAGGCCCTAAAAGCTATCGATGCCGAGGCGCCGGACCTCGTCATACTGGACATCTGGATGCCGGGAATCGACGGCATCGAAACCTTGAAAGAGATCAAAAAAAGTAGTGCCGGCCTGCCGGTGATCATCATCACCGGCCACGGAAACGTGGAAACCGCCGTCAAAGCCACCAAGCTGGGTGCCTTCGATCTCATCGAAAAACCCCTGAATTTTGACAAGGTCGTCGTCGCCATCAACAACGCGCTCAATTTCCGCCGCCTGGAGGAAGAGAACCGCTATCTGCGAAAAAAGACCATCGAGAAACACTCCATCAGCGGCAGCAGTCCTCCCGTGCAGGCGCTGAAGATGCAGATCGCCACCGTTGCCCCCACCGAATCCTGGGTACTCATCAAAGGGGAGAACGGCACCGGCAAGGAACTGGTGGCCAGAACCATCCACCAGTTAAGTCCCCGCGCCGAATCCCCGATGATCGATGTTCACTGCGCCGCCATTCCCGAAACCCTCATTGAAAGCGAGTTGTTTGGTCAAGAAAAGGGCGCCATTTCCGGATCCAGCACCAAAAAACGGGGAAAATTCGAACTGGCCAACACCGGAACCATTTTTCTAGACGAAATCGGGGACATGAGT
>DEIP01000137.1:0-991 GCA_002352605.1 Desulfobacteraceae bacterium UBA2771
TAGAAACGGTTAACTCGCGGGTGGCCGGGTTGATTTCGACCCATGCGATATGATCGGCGCTACCCTGCAGGTCCCCTAAGGAACCGGTTTCGAAAACGGCAATGCTGCCGTGCAGGGTGTCTTCTTTCCACCGGTGGCCATGCCCCACGAAGATAGCCAGGATCGTTTCCTTGTACGCCTCGGTAATATCGTAAAAGGGATCGTCACGATCGATCCGGTAGGAATGGTAAAAGGTCCACCCCGTGCCGGCGGTGTCGGTGTGGAGGGGGTGGTGCATAAACAAGATGGCCGGCATCGGTTCCGCCAAGCGGTCCTCCAGCCAGGTCAATTGCTGTTCATCAAATGACCCGGTACAGAACGCTTCCACCTGTGACCCCTCGCAGGTTTCATTTCGCAATGGCCCCCGATTGCTGTTTAAAAAGATCATATTGATCCCTTTATGGGAAAAGGCATAGTAGGGGTCGATGCCCAGAACCTTTCGCCAAACCGCTTCAATGGATTCGATATCGGTGGTGCTGATCCCTTCGTTAACGTCGGTGTCGAATCCTTTTTGGTAATCGTGGTTGCCCAGGGCAACATAAAATGGCGGTATCAGGACGTGCATCATCCGGCTGAAGGTTTCCGCCGGGTTGGTCTGTCCGGTCAGATAATCATCCGGATCCTCCGAATAGAGATTTCCCACCAGATCGCCGGTAACAGCTACGAAATCCACATCTTCATAGGCGGCATTGATGAGGTCGACGGCCTCGCTCAGATTGTCCAGGTTACCCTGGCTGTCGTAAACGTCGTCATCGGGATAGCCCGGTATACGGACATGGGTATCGGACAGGACGATGATTTGAAAGGGGCCCGGTTGGTTATCGTTGTCTATTGATGATTCGCTCGATCCACAGCCGGTCAAAAACAGAAGCGTTGCGACCACCATCCGTGTCATTTGAAAGATACCTCTGTCGTGGTTTTTTCTTGGATAAGGATGAATCAATTTGTTTTC
>DEIP01000137.1:1027-4091 GCA_002352605.1 Desulfobacteraceae bacterium UBA2771
GAAAATAGAAATGTTTTTCTTTTGTCATCGACCGGATACGTTGCCGTTCATTTTTTTTTAAAAACAATTAATGACGCTAAAGTTCTCGACACTTTGGCCGAATTGAGTGCTAACCGTTGAGGACTGGCCGGACCCAAAAGTTCGGTCTCAGTTATCTTAATTCTCGATGTTTCGACGGTATGGCGAATGCCAACCGCTTATTTTATGTTTTCCAACTAAAAATGATTGAGGGAGGAATTATCATGAGAAAAGGGCTCACTGTTGTTGGCGTGTTTATTTCCATTGCATTATTGGCGATATTGCCCATCGCATGCGGTGGCGGAGGTGATGGTGACACGACAGCCGCACCCACGACAACCACACAAACACTGGATCAGGACAATGTAGATGAAACCTTGCGATCGATAGAGGCGCTCGTTCCATTTTGCGCCATGAATGCAGCCTCACCCGCTGCTAAGACCGCACTTCAATCGGTTTTCAACCTAAGCCATGATATCGTGGATCAGGTGGCGGTCGTTCATGGCAATCGCACGGTCATCGCTGCGGTAACCGATGAATCCCCGGATCCCATTCCCGGCACCTGCCCGACCAATCCGGGAGAGCTTCTCGTTGACCTGCAGGTGGACGATGAGAACAACACCTTTTCCGGCGGCATCGATTTCGATTCCTTCTGTACCGAGTTAGAGACCGATGAAAGCACAACCGATGAAATTAATATCGACGGTGGGGGCTCCTTCAGCGGAGCGATTGGCTTGGACAGCTCGGACAGCCTGCAATCCGCAACCCTGAATTTCTCGACAAGTGCCGGCGGCATTTCAATCGAAACGTCGGAAGTCGATGCAACCCTGACCCTTCAGGGCTTTAACCTTTCAATCAATATCAACCCGGACGGCACGAGTGGCGACGTGATGATCTCACTGACCAGTTTGACCGTGGCAGCAACCGACAGTGAGGGCACCCCCAGTACGTTTACCCTGACCGGGTTTACCGTCACGGCGGTGTTTACCGAAACCGGTGTGACGCTCAGTTCATCCGGCACGATTGATGAAGATGGGGTTGGCTCTATTACCTATACGGCGACCGGCCTGGTCATTGACTCGGACGGTAATTTGACCGCGGGCAGCATTGGCATTGACGGTGCGGACGGCACGAGCATTACTATTATTCCCGGTACGGGCAATGATTTTGACATCAGTGCCGATACCGATGGTGACGGGACGGATGACTATTCTCCGGGAACCCTGAATTGTGATGAAGACCTGCTGTCTGGTGTCTCGCTCTTGTAGACCGGATACGGCAGATCGGTTGAGAACCTGATCGCATTTCATTTACGACGGGGGGAACCGACCGCAGTTCCTCCTTTACCCTGGGGATGTAGCTCAGCTGGGAGAGCGCAGCGTTCGCAACGCTGAGGTCAGGGGTTCGATCCCCCTCATCTCCACCACGTGTAAAGAACCCCTCATATTGATGAGGGGTTCTTTTTGACTCGCCGTGTGCCGTCGGACGGGACCGGGCCCTGGTTGGACAGCCGTCAATTCATAAGACAAAAGAGAGTTGCAAGGGCGCCGGTCACCATTGAACAACGCGGAGTCCTTCGTATTCTATTTATAAATGCCGGCCCCGACAAAGTAAGGGGTGCCGGTCACTCGATAGATGTAACTGCTCTTGACCACAGGGTTTTCATCGTCCGGCTTGGGCCACATGTAGTCTACCCAGCCACTGCCCCTGTTTCCGGCCACCTGGATGAACTCCACGAACATGGGTTTGCCGTCCGTATCCTTAACTTCAACCAGACTGTCCCGCTGGGTCAGTTCCGGGTTGATGGGATGGGCGATCATTTTACCGTCCAGATCCATCAGAAACACATAGGTGTCTTTCCAGACAAACGCCCCTTCCTTGTCTCCAATGGCCTGGCTGGACACCTCCACACCCTTTTCCTGAACCAGTTTGGCGGCCGCTTCGCATTTGGCGACCACCTCTTCCTTCGTGGCTCCTTCGGCCTACACCAGGGCGGCAAAGCAGGAAATCAGGATAACGACGATGGCGGTAGTACGCATTGATCTTTTCATTGGCTCTCCTCCCTCTCGTTAGGTTTGTCGGACTGCAGATTTCGACTTCGAATCAAACATGACAGGCGGGTATTGACCGGTAGCACCTCCTTTCTTTGAATGGTTGACCTTGTAGGGTCATGTTTCAGAAAAGGTTTGCCCGCCAAGGCGGCGCCTCCCTGGGCCATAGTAGCAACCCGGAGGCGGGACAGATCATGTGTCAACAGTTGCAGCGTGTCGGAAAAAAAGAACGGGGGCAGCAGTCAGCGTTTCGATGAAACCAGCCGAGACAAGATCAATTCAGATGGATTTCCATGTCGTGAAGGAACAATATGATAAGCGGGTATGGCGACCCTGCATATAAAAAGCGAAACAAATATGAGAAGCAAATAGTCTGCCTGTTTTTTAACCACTTGTAACCAATTGGTTTTTAGTTTCACCAAGAATGGCGTTCGGTGGGTTGGTTATGAAAATTGCGCACGCGATTTCAATTTTGGCGTGACGCGCCCATGGGACCGCTGGATTCTGCTGCCGGTTTTGCGTGCGGTTGACATGAATCGAAAATACGCCTAGATATGGTTGTGTTTGAGGTTGATGCGTTTTTTCATGATTTCAGCAGATTCGTAGTAGCGGGTTTTTTTCTCGATCCACCAGCCGTTGGCCCGGTTTTCCCCATCGGTGTGTCTAAAATTATAACCCTGCCGGGCGCCGGCCAGAAAAACGGGAAGCAGGAGAATAATACCAACGGTCGCCGCGATGAGCCTTCCTTTAGTAATCAACGATCTCATGATAAATTTAATCCTTTGGTGCTGAATTTCATTACTTGTATTTGGTTTTTTTACCGGAAGCTTGACCCGTTTTAAAAAAAATCACCTCATTCCAAACGGAGACCCTGATTCGTATCGGCATGAAACTTATTATGATTGCCGCAGCCACGGTGATTGCGGTATACGAAAACGCTCAAATTAAATCCCTTAGGGTTCGCGAAAAAATAACTTCGCAGAATTGGCGCTCAG
>DEIP01000137.1:4101-27290 GCA_002352605.1 Desulfobacteraceae bacterium UBA2771
CTATTTCGAGGCTTTTGAGAGTGAGGTATCAGCCAAAGATGGGCTGAAGCTGAGATGCGAAAATGTGAAGTTATTTTTGCGCGAGCCCTTGAGTCGTCTTCCATCTCAAGGAAGCCGAAGTCGGCTCCGAAAGGGCCTATCGGCGGGCGGTCGAGGCCAAATTCAAAGCCGATGATGCCGCCAAGACCGTCGATGTTCTGAATCCAAGATTAACGTCTACGAAGAAACCGACGAAAAAGACTTGATTGTTTAAGAAATTTGAGTTGGTATATAGCGGTTTGGCGTTTTGGCGGAAATAGGACTAACCCTACTTATGGTGGACTCCACAGGCAATCATGGATAGTCGGATATGATCGTTTATTGTGAGGAGTGTGGTTTTAAAAACACGATCGATGATGCACGCATCAAATGTCAACGGCCCCAAATACCTTGCGAAAAATGCGGGGATTTTTTGCATTTCTACGGGCGCAAGGTTCGCTTGCCAAAAACACCCCCGCCGGAGCAAAAAGAGGCACCGCGATCCTGTTTGATACTGAAATACGGCAAGGTGGTGGTCATTGTCAACGAAGCCAATGCCCGGGCGGAAATCGGTCGCCAGAAGAGCAATGATATCCAGGTGGTAAACGACCGGGTGTCGCGAACACATGCATTAATCGAGTATAAAGACGGAAAGTACTTTCTCACCGACCAAAGCTCCAATGGGACTTATCTTCTCATGGAAAGACGCAAAGGGATCGCCATCAGAAATAAAGAGATCATGTTAACCGCCAAGGGCGTTATCGGTCCCGGATACAAAGTCGATTTCAAATCCCCCGATGCTATTCATATATGGTTCGGGTCAACCCCCTGACCCATTCGACAAGGCAGCGCTTCAAAATTGACGCAATGAAGGGCATCTTCGGATTCTCCAGGCGAATGAGGCGCTGCTTGAGATCAAGCCCGCCGCCATAGCCGGTCAGATTGCCCTGTTTGCCGATGACCCGGTGGCAGGGAATGATGATGGAGATGGGGTTGCGTCCATTGGCGGCGCCCACGGCCCGCACGGCCGCGGGGTTACCGACGCGTTTGGCGATCCACTGGTAGGATACCACCCTGCCGTAAGGAATTTCTTGAAGGGCCGACCATACCTTCATTTGAAACGGCGTCCCTTGGGCAAAAAGATTGACGTCGAATGTTTTGCGTTCACCTGCAAAATAAGCGGCCAACTGGTCTTTCACCGGCGTGAAATGGGTCGGGTCCCGCCGCCAAGCCTTTTCGATGACCACCGGATGTTTCCCGTTTATAAAATTCAGGTACCGCAATCCCGTGTCGTCACCGGCCAAAACCAGGCTGCCGGCCACATCGCTTTCAAGGGTGTCATAAATCATGTTTCCTCCTACACCAGCCACGGGTATACTGTCCACGGAACTGCCGGCCGGAGCCCCCCGGCGAATCAGATTCATGGCCCGGGCGACGGTGGCCGACGTGCCGTTCCAGGCCGGTGTGCCCGGGCCGTCTCGTGCCGATAAGAAAGCCCACAGCATCGATTGTTGCTGTTGGTATGATCGTTGTGCGGATCTCTTGTTCGTGGGGTACCGGGCGGATGGAGAGGTCTTTGGGCGACCAACCGGATCAAATTGGATAAAAAAAGGGACATTCCGTTAGCACGGAATGTCCCTTTTACAAAACCGAAAAACGAAGTGCTAGCCCACGGTCACGTTAGCCGCAGCAGGCCCCTTGGGACCCTGCTCGATTTCAAAGGAAACCCGATCGCCTTCGTTGAGAGATCTGAAGCCACTGGAATTAATTGCCGAATGATGAACGAATACATCCGGACCATCTTCCTGCTCGATGAAACCAAACCCCTTGCTGTCATTAAACCACTTCACGATACCATTTGCCATGCTAACTTCCTCCTACTAATAAAAAATTAAGTCATTGCTTCAAACTTCAGGCGCCACTTTGACAAATGGATCGACCCTACAGAAAGAAACCGGCCCGTCAACAGCGGCAGGCCTTTTATGATTATCAGGCTATATCACGCGATAAATGAAATGCAAGAAAATTTTTCAGGTTTCCCATCAAGAACCCATGGACCATGAAAAAAGCGGTCGTCTGAGACGGCCGGATCATGGTTGGTAAAACCGCGGGAACGGGCGTCCCCGACACACCACAGCGGCCATTATCCATGCAAAAATGTTTTCGCAAATGATATTTTATTCATACAATTTAAAGTAGTTATGTCATATTTTCCGTCCCATTGGTCCACGGACCGAACGGCGCTGGTAACCCGCGGGCGTCGACTTTTTTATTGACTTTCCGTTTTTTCCGCGGATCATCCCGTGACTG
Source organism: Desulfobacteraceae bacterium UBA2771 (assembly GCA_002352605.1). Taxonomy (GTDB): domain Bacteria; phylum Desulfobacterota; class Desulfobacteria; order Desulfobacterales; family Desulfosarcinaceae; genus Desulfosarcina. Next base: position 6,430 of record DEIP01000137.1, read on the forward strand.
TCAGGAACAACCAGGGTGGCATGTTTGGATGCCGGATTGATGGAAGTAATTACCTTAGGGTCCGTTTTGACCGGTAATGGTTACCATGGCGACGCTTGATTCGTAGGCCGACGGCAACGGTTTCTTTTTTTTGTCAATCGGGGTATGCTTGTTATTCAATACGATGAAAATGTGGGAAGGAAAATATGAGCAAGACACTGGAAACGACGAATCTAGCCGTGTTCTGCGACTTCGAAAATGTCGCCCTCGGGGTGCGGGATGCACGCTGCGCCCAATTCGATATCAATAAGGTGCTTGAGCGGTTGCTGCTTAAGGGTAGCATCGTGGTCAAGAAGGCCTATTGCGACTGGGAGCGATACAAGGAGTTCAAGGCGGCCATGCACGAAGCGGCCTTCGAACTGATCGAGATCCCCCACGTGCGCCAGTCCGGAAAAAATTCCGCCGACATCCGCATGGTGGTCGATTCCCTCGACCTTTGCTACACCAAATCACACGTCGACACATTCGTGATCGTCAGCGGGGATTCGGACTTCTCACCATTGGTCAGCAAGCTTCGAGAAAACAACAAAAATGTAATCGGCGTGGGTGTGAAAAACTCCAGTTCCGATTTGCTGATCGCCAACTGCGACGAATTCATATATTACGATGATCTGGCCAGAAAGAAGAAAAAAGTCAAAAAACCGGCCCGCAAACAGCCGGCCAAAGGACCCAAGACACCGGTTGCCGATTCAACAACCAAAGAGGATGCCGAAGCCCTGAAACAGGAGGCGCTGGACCTGGTGATGGAGACCTTGGAGGCCCTGGCCGAAGAGCGTGGATCGGAAGATAAAATTTGGGGCTCCATGGTTAAGCAAACACTCAAGCGTCGCCGCCCGGGATTCAACGAATCCTACTACGGGTTCCGATCCTTCAAGCGTCTGTTGGACGAAGCCGCCGGCCGCGGCCTGATGGATTTGGAACCGGATGAGAAATCCGGCGGGTACATTATCCGCAGCTTCCATTCGGAGGAGTGATCAGGATGGAATCGACGCTCGCATGCCCACTTAAACAAACCGGACGATCCTCTTGTTACACGCTGCGGACATCCAAACCCAGGGCCTTGCGCTTGTCTTCGATGTGCCGGCGCAGGAAGACGGCCGCTTTTTCCGGGTCGGGCTCCACGGCAAAGGTGGCGCCCACCACATCCTCGAGACCGGCGGTGAGCAGGTTGACCACGTTCATACTGCCGGTGATGGGTGGCATGGGGCCCAGGTGGGTGGTGACGCCCGAGGCCACGAAATAGGTGCCGATGGCCACCGCCTTTTCCGAATACCACTCCGGCGCCGAGCCGGCCACGGGCAGATCGCTGATGTCCACCCCCAGGGCGTTGGCCAGTGCGGCCACCAGCACCAGGATGCGCACGTTGTCCACGCAGCTTCCCATGTGCAGCACCGGCGGGATGCCCAGGGCGTTGCAGATCTCTTTGAGGCCGGGTCCGGCCATGTCGGCCGCGGCCGGCACCTTGAAACCGGCCTTGGCCGTTGCCACCGACACGCACCCGGTATCCACTACCAGGATGTCGTTTTCGATGAGCCGCCGGGTCAGGGTCACATGGCCATAGTCGTGCTTGATTTTTGGGTTGTTGCATCCCACGATCCCCACGACGCCGCGGATTTTGCCCGCCTTGATGGCATCGATGAGCGGCTCCGGCGTACCGCCCAAAGCGCCCACGATGGCTTCAACCGAGAAGCCGCCGACGGCCTCCTGGGGCGCCACCGGGATAAAGACCTTGCCCCGGTTGACGTAATTCTCAATCGCCGAGCGGACCACCTCCACCGCCTTTTTCTCGGCGTTGTCCGGGTGAAATTCGTGGTGCTCCATGTGGGGGAATTTGGCCTTGTCGCTGGTGCTGACCATGCGGGTATGGTAGCTGCCGGCCACCTTGCCCAACGACGGCATGATGCACTGGTAGTCCACAATCATCATCTCCACGGCACCGGTGGAGAGAATCAGCTCGCTCATCAGGTGGTTTCCCGCCATGGAGATGCCCCGGCGCATGAGCAGTTCGTTGCCCGTACAGCAGACCCCCACCAGGTTGATGCCGGCGGCGCCCTTCTCTTTCGCCAGGTCTATGAGGTCCGGTGACTGGCAGACCTTAGACACCATCTCCGACACCACCGGGTTGTGTCCATGAACCACGATGTTCACCTGGTCTTCCTTCAACACCCCGGCATTGACCATGGTGGGGCGCGGGGTGGGCACACCGAAAAGGATGTCGGACACCTCCGTGGCGATCATGGAGCCGCCCCAGCCGTCGGACAGGGCGTTGCGCAGGCCCTGGAGCAACAGGCTCTGCCAGTTGTTGTCCACCCCCATGTGGGTGCGGTGCATCATTTCCGAAGTTTCGCGGTCGATGCCCCGGGGGGTCAGGGTGAACTTCTCCCAAACTTCCTGCCGCTTTTTAGGGGCTCGGGCAACCATTTTCACGGCTTTCCGGCGCATGCCGTAGTCTTCCATCATGGCCTGAGCCAGTTCCCCGGAAATGGCCAGCGGATTTTTGTCGCCGGTCGCTACGCCGTACTCTTCGGCCAATCGCTTGAGTTTGGCTTCGTCGCGGATCTTGTATCCGACGGCCGTACCGTCGGCCACGCCGGCCAGCACCTCCACCAGGTCCCGACCGTGATCGGAGTGGGCGGCGGCGCCGGCGGCGATCATGCGGCACAGGTTCCGGGCCACGATGATGTCGGCATCGGCGCCGCATACGCCGGTCTGAGGCCCCTCGCCGAATGGATCCACCCGGCACGGCCCCATGATGCAGATGCGGCAGGAAAGTCCCATATCGCAGAAACCGCACTGGGGCTGCTGGGCTTCATGCCGCTCCCACACCGTTTCGATACCGTCCTGCCGGGCCTTGGCTATAAGCCGGTCCCCATCCTGGGTAATCGACAAGCTTTTTCCGGGATCAAACATGGCATCCTCCTTATCTCGCTTCAGCTGCCGCTGAGCTGCAATTCAGATTGTTTTATGGATTTTAGCAGGGCCACACCGGCAGGCATTACCGGCGGGTCCGCATCCGTCGACATGCTGCGGGCCACGGCCCGGTTTTTTCGCCGCATGGCGGTATCCATCTCCTCATAGGTCAGGGCACCGGCCTTGCAGATCTCCACGCAGGCGGGAATCTGGCCCTTGGCCACCCGTGCACTGCAGTTGTCGCATTTCACGGCGATGGCGTGCCCGGCCGGACCCAGCGGGTCTTCATGGAAGCGGATGACCCCGTAAGGGCAGGCCATGGCGCAGGAGGCGCAGTTGATGCAGCGGTCCGGATTGATCATCACGGTGCCCGTGCTGTCACTCCGATAGATGGCGCCGGCCAGGCAGGCCATCTGGCAGGGGGCCGGATCGCAGTGGCGGCAGCGGTTGGGAAAGCCTTCGTTGAAGCAACCTGCCCCCACGTGGATTCGTGCTTTTGGCTGCGGGGTCTCCTGCACGGCGGCGAACAACATCAGGCTGCGCGAGTGAGCCGTAGCGCACGCCAGCATGCACTGCATGCAGCCAACGCATCGTTCAGGGTGAACAACGACTTGTTTCATGGTTCCTCCTTTGTGCGGTTCAATAAAGCAGTTGGCCGAAATTAAATCCGGGTGCGATGAGCGTCTCGGGCGGCAATCGGATGGGCGTTCGGTTCTCGATCAGCGCGCGCAGCACCCCACCCTGTTCGATGCCGTTGATCATCACCGCCCCTACCAGGCGGTCCTCCTTGAGAACCAGACGCCGGTAGAAATGCCGATCGGCACCGCTGCTTCGCACGACCCGGTATCCCGCATCTTCGATCGGATCGGCATTACCGACGGTAAGCACATCCAGGCCGAAAACGCGCATGACATTGCGGCTGAGGCTGCCGGGATAGGCCACCGGCCGGCCGGCCATGTTGAGGCCGGCCACCCGCCCCTGGCCGGCCGCTTCCGGCCACAGGGCGTTGACCCAGCGGCAGTCTCTGGCGATGTCCACCGACTCGGCCACATCGCCGGCCGCATAAATACCAGGGACGCTGGTCTGCAGATGATCGTCCACCAATACACCCAGGTCCGCGTCAATTTTGTCTTTGGGAATAAAGTCCCGGGCCGGCAGCACCCCCTTGCCGATGATCACTATCTCGCAGGGCAAACGGGTGCCGGTATCGGTGACAGCCACCCGGACCGTTCCGTTGCCCTCGAAGGCGCGTACACTTACGCCGACTTCGACCTTCAGGCCGTGGCAAACCAATTCGTTTAGAATCATCCGGCCGGCCGTGGCGTCCACCTGCATGGAGAGGGGGTAGCCCGAAGTAATCAGCATGGTGACCGAAAGACCGCGCTTGAGCAGGCCGTAAGCGGCTTTGAATCCCACCAGGCCGCCACCCAGAACCACGGCCCGGCGGGCACCCGCCAGCGCTGTGGTCTGCTGTTTCACATGATCCTGGGTGCGCAGGTAAAAGATGTTTTTCAGATCCAGCCCCTCCGCCTGGGTCGGCCGGGGGTCGGCACCGGCCGCGATTAGCAACCGGTCAAAATCGACGCGGGTGCCGTCGGCCAATTCAACCTGGCGGTTGTCCACATCGATGCCGCGGGCCCGCTGACCGAGCAATGGGGTAATCTTCAGGTCGTCGTAAAAATGTTCGGAACGAATGGGCAGTTTGTCGTGGGGCTGGGAGCCGTCCAGCACATGACTGATCATGGGGCGGCTGTAGGGTGGAAAGATTTCGTCGCCGATCATGGTGATGTCGGCAGTCCCATTCAGCATTCGGATCGCCTCGGATGCAGTAACACCGGCAATGCCGTTTCCGATAATCACGTGTTTCATTTAACGCCTCCCGGTTGACATCCCCACTCGAAGAGGCCGGAAAGATAACCCTATCGTGGCTAAAAACAGATTGAAAACATACAAATACTTGAGTTATTAACAAATAACATTGATTGGCAAGACGAGCAGGATATCACCGTTCCGGCTTTTGCAACGTAAGGAACCATTGGCAAAAATAGTATCGGGGTGGAGGTATTTTCGTCAAGAATTAAATCATTTTCCAACGGATCTGCAAAACCTTGTCCGGTGTTGTCATGATCACCCATCCTCTTCAGAGTTGACCGGTGAGATCAGACTACGGTGCCGACAAATAACCGAAATGGGTCTTTTGTGGACAAAGGGCTGCACACCATCTTTGATGCATGAGAATGTAGTTTTTTTACGGTTCTTTACACGTCCTCTTTTTTGTCTTATTATTGGCAGATAAGGGTAGCTAACTTTTTTTCATATTGTTTACGCAACGTTGGGGTAACCCTAAAGGAGACAATCATGAGCGGACAAATTTTTTATCGTGAACGGCAAAAGGTCAAGGACGGTTCCCAAAACCCGCGTTTTAGAGTCGTCGCGGTGGCCGGCTTGGACCTCAAGGTATACACGGACCATCTTCGCATGGGTGAGATCAAGCAGTTGGCCGACACGGTCGGAGCGGACTTGGTCGCGTTGAAAGGCGGCGGTGGCAGCGGCAAAAAAAGGAGCAATGGACAGACGCAACCCATTCAGTAAGGAGAGAGCATGCCACTGGTCAGGGACAAGGACGGCAAGCGACTGCATGTGAAAAGCCGGCTCATGGGCGAAAGCCTGGTGAGCAAGACGTTTATCGACAATCTGGACGTCGCGCCCCAGGAGCGGCTTTATCCCGATGTGGCGGTGATGAAGATCGGCGGCCAGTCCATCTGTGACCGGGGCGTCAAGGCGCTGCCGGCCATTTTGAAAGAACTGATCAAAAACCGCCGGCAGCGCAAGTTGTTGATCACTACCGGCGGCGGCACCCGTAGCCGCCACATTTACACCATCGCCTTGGAGATGGGCATGCCCACGGGCATCATCGCCAAGTTCGGCAGCATGATCTCCGAACAGAATGCCCTCATGGTGGCCACATTACTCTCCCCCTGGGGCGGCATCAAGATGGCCCATTCGGATATCGTCAAACTGCCCACCTACTTTGCCGAAGGCATCATTCCGGTGATGCACGGCATGCCGCCCTACGACTATTTTGCCATCAAACCCAAAACCGGCCGTATTCCCATCCATCGCACCGATGTGGGTCTGGTGATCCTGGCCGATCTTATTGGGTCTCATACCGTCCTCTTCATCAAGGATGAGGACGGCCTTTACACGGCTGATCCCAAAAAAGCGCCCGATGCTGAATTCATACCGGAGATCGGGGCACGGGATTTGATGACGCGTGATCTGGATGATCTGGTCATCGAGCGCCCGTGCCTCGACATCATCCAGAATAGCGAGGTGATCGAGCGGGTTCAGATCATCAACGGCATGGTTCCGGGAAACATCACTCGAGCCTTGAACGGCGAGCATGTGGGCACCTTCATTTATCGCCAATAGCCCCATACTTAAAAGCTTATGCAACGCCGTGGGCTTCACACTCGCTTTAAGGAGACGTTACCTATGAGTTGGCTGGGTATTGGATTGATTGGTGCCATCGTTTTCACCCTGCATTCATTCCAGCAGATCAAAATGATCCTGAAGGATAAAGGGCATCACGTGGGTATGATGACTGGATGGATCGAGGATTACCGCCGGTTTAAAGAACTGACGCGCCAAGAGACGGACGAACCGACCCGCTACAAATACCAGCGGATATTGAACGGGTTGTACCTGGCCATGGCCGGCCTGGTATTCATTCCGTTGTTGATGATATTAGGGAAATGAGGGTCGGCAACTATTTTCGTCGACCCCAATCGAACCGACCTGATTATGCTGTACCGCGGAGTCAACATCCACGGGCGTTGAGCAGCGCCATGACCTCTTTAACGATCTCTTCGGCACAATCCCGGTCACCTTCGAAGTTCAGTTGGCCGGCGTTGATGGTAAAATTGACCCCGCAGTCATATTTCCCCGCCACACTGTTGAGAATTTTTCGCCAGATTTCTCCATTCCAATTGATGCTATTGATCGATATCATATGTGGACCTCTTTTTGTTATTCCAGCCTATGTATTTTCAAACTATGTGCCATCATGTAAAAATCCACACAACCGACTGGAATTAAAACATACCAACCATTTTTAGCAGGGCTTGGCCCATCATATTAGAGACACAATTATGTAGAATATGATTGTATTAAAGCCATTTTTGCAACCTTTGTTACCCAGGTAACCATGCGCCCTGGCCCGAAATGGGTTCCACCATCACCACGCACCTGTGAGAATTTGCATGAGCGCTTTTGCATTGGCCCACCGGCATCACATATCCGTACTTGACCTGATATCGCTGAAACGATAGATATAGGCTATCCTGGCGAACAGAGTTACACTCGACCGCCGGCAGATATTGCAGGACGAAACGGGGATGCAGGGTAACCACAAGAATGGGCAACACACCCAACGTTCCAAACGACTATGGAAACTTATATTGCACCAACGCGACGCCTTGAAAAAGAAGCGCTCGCTGACGACGTCGGTGCCGCGGCCGTCAACCCGATAATCAATGGCCTGCTCGAGGCTGTCGGCGGCCTTTTGGCCGTACTCAATGAACACCGGCAGATTATAGCCGTCAACGATACGTTTTTAAAAACGTCGGGCATCGATGATGCCGACCGTTTATTGGGGCTTCGACCGGGGGAGGCCATCGGCTGCATTTTTCGCGACGCCGGAAAAGGCGGTTGCGGAACGTCTTCTTACTGCGCCACATGCGGCGCCGCCATCGCCATGGTCACTTGCCTACACCAACATAAACCCATCGAAAAAAAATGCGCCATGACGGTGGTTCAAAACGGGGTTACCAAGGACCTGTTTCTCCGGGTTCGCGCCTGCCCCATAGCCGTGAACGGTCGAGGCATGATCCTGCTGTTTCTTCAGGACATCACTCACCAGCAGCAATGGGAGGCCTTGGGACGGGTCTTTTTCCATGATTTGAACAATATTATTTACAGTCTGGTTGGAAGCAGTGAGATGCTACTGGATAAATCAACAGACGAAAGCCGCGAGGCCATCCAGCACATCCACCGCATCTCCCTGCGCCTGGCAAGGGAGGTACAAATGCAAAAACATCTCACCCAGATAGCCGATGCCGACTACCAGTTCATGATTCAGCCGATGACGGTGGATCGAATTTTTCAGGAACTCGATGCCACCTTTGCCGGTCACCCCGCGGCCAGGGACCGAACCATTATTTTCGCCGACCGGCACCGAGCCCTGTCCATCAGATCGGATTTTTTCCTGGTGGTCCGGGTGCTCTCCAACATGGTTGTCAATGCCCTGGAAGCCACGGAAAAAGCCGGATCCGTGAAGGTGTGGGCCTCGCCCGAAGCGGGTCGTCTATCTTTTTACGTCTGGAACCATCAACCCATTGCCGGAGACGTGGTCAATCGCATCTTTCAGCGCAACATCAGCACCAAAGCCGATTCCGGAAGAGGCCTGGGAACTTACTCCATGAAACTGTTTGGCGAGACCTTCCTGAACGGCAAAATGGATTTCACCACATCCGACACCAAGGGTACCACCTTTTGCTTCAGCCTCCGCTTATAGCCATTGGAACAGGGGTGCGGCATCTACCAATGTGCGCTTGGATTAGAAACGAAAAATAAATTGAGGCGTTTTTATGTTTAACGAACCGTTCGCCGTCACCCAGCCTGTTTACGATCATTACGAGGTCATGAACGCCATCTTGGGAACCGATAGGGGTAGCAACCGATGAAGAATATCCTATTCGTCGATAACGATCCCATTATGCTGCACACCTTCGTGGGGTTACTGAAAAGCCAGGGCGGCTTATTACGAATCCACTCCGCCGGCAATATCCAGGCAGCCCTGGAAACCCTTGCCGAAAAAGAGGTCCACCTCCTGATTACCGGCATGCACGTGTCTGAAATGGACGCCTTTGAACTGTTGTCACTGCTGGATGCCAAATATCCGCAAACCCGCATGATCGTCATAACCAACAACGCCTCGTACATGTTACGCAATAAGATCAAGCAGATGTCCTCGGTCATCCATTTCGATCAACCCATGGATATCGGCCTGCTCACCAAACGGATCTTCACCGAGCTGCAGATCGATTACGGTGGACAGGTGCGAGGAATCTCGTCGGCCTCATTTCTCCAAATGCTGGAACTGGAGGGCCGATCCTGCACGCTGCAGGTCAACTCCAAAGGGAAGGTAGGAACCATTTATATGACTGACGGCAAGCCCGTTGCCGCCAAAATGGGATTGCTGACGGGCATACCGGCAGCCCAGCATATTCTCACCTGGCAAAACGTATTGATCGACATCGACTACGCCCCTAAAAAAGTGACGCGTGAGATCACCACGTCGCTAATGAATCTGCTGCTGGAAAGCGGCCGGATGCTGGATGAGAAGCAGAGCCGTCGGCCCAATCTGCGCAAACACAGTCGGTACGATTGTCTCGTGGGCGTGGATTACGATATCAGCGACTGGACCTATCAGTGCTTCTTGCGGGACATCAGCGAGGGGGGCGCCTACATCGAGACCGAGCAGTCCGTCAGGGTTGGCCAGCGGCTGATCATGTCTCTTTCGTCTCCTGTCCTGGTGCGTTCCTGCGCCATCAACGGGACGGTAGTCCGCCGGGATCCCGGGGGGATCGGCATCCGCTTCGAGGCGTTGACCCTGCAACAAAAACAGGTGATTCGCTCGCTCCTGGAGTCCCGCTGCAGGCCCATTGCCCCCCCCCTCCGTAAGCATTAGGAAATTGAACAACCGGTCAGTTTCACTTCTGGTCAATCGGACGACCGGTCAGGTGAGAAATGCCCCAATCAGCTCACCGGCCATCGCCGTTTGATCCGGGGATAGCCAGTGGACCGATGTCTGGGCACCGAACCAGGTCAGCTGACGTTTGGCGTAACGGCGGTGGTCCCGTTTCAAGGTCACCAGGGCATCGGCCAGTTCGGCATCGCCTCGGATCACTGCCGCCAGGTGTCGGTATCCTAAACTTTGCATGGATTTGAGGTCACTGCCGTAGCCGCCGGCCAGCAGTTGCCGCACCTCATCCTCAAACCCCTGGGACATCATCATATCCACCCGCCGGTTGATGCGGTCGTACAAAACCGGTCGAGGCCAGGAAAGCCCGATATTCAGGGGCGTGAAGCGCTTCTCCCGGAACCCGTGGCGCTGCTGAAAGATCGTGAGGGGTTCACCGGTGACCTCGAACACCTCCAACGCCCGGATGATGCGGTAGGTATCGTTGGGATGAATTCTTTCGGCGGCGGCGCTGTCGATCTTCTGCAGGCGCCGTGTCAAGACAGCGGTCCCCTCCGATTCCGCCTGCTGCTTCAGGCGCCGGCGAACCGCCGGGTCCGATGGGCCTTGGTCGAAAAGGCCATGAATCAAGGCCTTGATGTAAAACCCGGTTCCACCCACCACGAAGACGGTGCGCCCCCGCGCGATGATCCGGCGGATAATGCCGGCGGCCATATTCGCATAGGCGGCGGCATCGAAAGCCCGGTCCGGGTCCACGATGTCGATCATGTGGTGGGGGGCCGCCGCCTGCTCCGCCGGCGTCGGCTTGGCCGTCCCAATGTCCATGTGGCGATAGATCTGCACGGAGTCGGCCCCGACAATCTCACCGTTGAACTGCCGGGCCAGGTTTATGGCAAAGCCGGTCTTGCCCGACCCGGTTGGACCGCAGATGACGATAAGTTTACTTTTGGGCGAGCGCTGGACCAATGGTCAGCCGCCCATCTTGGCCATGTACGCGTCATATGGGGTTTCTAAGGCGAGCTTGTGCTTGGCTTCTTCCCGGCACAACATCTTCTGGTGTTTTCGCTCTTCGCCGGCAAGATCCTTGAGCATCTGTTTTTTGTCGGACATCATTTCGGTTTCGCTGTTCCGTTCGTAAAAGTCTGCGGCTTCCTTCTCTTTTTCAATGCCAAATGCGATGACCGCTTCCAGATTGTTAAAATCCATTGCGTCCCTGTCCTTTCCTGATGTTTCAGTAACGTATTGATTCAGGCCACAATCTTTGCGCCAGGTCGGAACTTTCCGAACAATCCTGCGGCAAAGGATCGGCCGCAGTTCAGGTAAAAACCCGCTGGCGACAAGCGTCATCGGTCGGACTGTAGAAGAATCCGACACTGACTGTAGAAAAAACCAACGACAATACAACCATTTGAATAAACAGCTAATATTGCCACAATTCCAAGAAATGGAACCGGTGGACCGGCCGAAACTGTTGGATATTCCCCCACCCACTGCGATACTTCGGGGGAGAGCCGGTGGGAAAACACCGTTTTTCATTAAAAATCAACGACATAAATAAATGGCACGCGGTTTGCTACATTACTGAGCATCAACGGTTCGTGCTTGATGGCGCGGTTTTAGCACACCGGCAGATGCGAATCAAGATAACCCTGATTACAGAGATCACGCATATTAACCAATCTTCAACGAAGGAGAGGAAAACATGGCTGACAAGAATAACGGAACTCCCAGAAGCCGGATCGGTTACGGATCGTCTTACCATCGTGGGAAACGTCATGAGATGGAAGAGAAAACAGGGATTGGCACCGTATTGGGCGGTCAGGTATGGGTCGTCCATCCCGACAAAAAAGCCCGGGCCGAAAATCCTTGCCTGTGGATGGAAGCCGGTGTGGTGAAGTATAAAAACTGCACCAATTTTTATGATTGCACCACCTGCAAGTATGATCATGCCATGCAGGCCCGAGCATCAACGGGAAAACAGGTCAGTTGGCAGAATGCCATGCGTCGGCGACCGGCATTGGAACGGATCTGCCGGCACAGCCTGACCCAACGGATTGCCAATCGCTCCTGCGCGTATGATTTTCACTGCGAAAAATGCGATTTCGACCAGTACTTTGAGGATGTCCTGGCCGCCAAAACCCAAAACGCACCTACCGCCATCACCACCGTCAAGGGGTTCGACGTTCCTCGCCACTATCACTTCCACAATGGCCACACATGGGCACGCATCGAAAGCGGGGGCAACCTGCGCATCGGTCTTGATGATTTCAGCCTGAAAGTTTTCGGACAGGCCGACGGTTTTGAACTGCCCCTGATGGGAAAAGAACTCAGCCGCGATGAAATCGGCTGGGGGCTGAAAAGGAAGCGTAATCTGGCAGATGTACGCGCGCCCATCGATGGTGTCATCATGGAAGTCAACACCCAAGTGATGGAAAATCCTGGATTGGCCAATCGGGAGCCTTATGGAGACGGATGGCTCTTTCTGGTACGGACACCGGACATTAAGAAGGCAACCAAAAACCTGATGAGCGACGATGCCGGCGTGTCTTGGATCAACGGCGAAGTAGCGATTCTAGAGGAGATGGTCACTGAAGTGGCCGGACCGCTTGCCGCTGACGGTGGTACGTTCGGCCCCGACCTCTATGGCAACCTGCCCGGCATGGACTGGACAAAGCTGACCCAAACCTTTCTGAAAACGGGTTGATGCCATGAAAACCCAACAACGACAATCCCCATCGCCCCCCTGTATCTGGATGCAGGCCGGTGTGGTGAAAACCAAATTGTGCCGCAAGGAGTTCGATTGCACCGGCTGCCGGTTTGATCGTGCCCTGCGGCGCATGGCCGAGGAGAACCGGAATCGATCGGCATCGGACCCGGTGGCTGCCGGCAAACGCGGACGGATTGTTTACTGGGCCGACAGGCTCAAGGAACTGCCCGTCCATCGGCGTCCCTGCCTTCATCACCTCAAAGGCCGCATCGCTTTTCGCTCATGCAACAACGCTTACGGTTGCAGCGATTGTGAATTCGACCAGTATTTCCAGGATCAGTATGTGGTCCACGCGGTACTCAAACCGGTTGGCATGCAAAAGGTCCAGGGCATCAAGATTCCCCAGGGCGTCTATCTCCATCGGGGACATGCGTGGGCGGGAATGGCCCCCGACGGTCAGGTGCGCATCGGCCTGGACGACTTTGCGGCCCGTTTGCTTGGGCAGATGGACCGCATCGATCTTCCACTGATGGGAAAACAACTGCAGCAGGACCTGGCAGGGATACAGATGCATCGTGATGACTTAACCGCAAAAGTTTTGGCACCGGTCAGCGGCGTGGTCACCGCTTTCAATCCCAAAATGAGAGAAAATCCTGCCGCCCTGCCGGCCGATCCCTACGGCGATGGCTGGTTGCTGATGGTACAGCCGACAAACCTCAGGGAGGAGCTGCGCAGCCTGCAGATGGGGGAAGAAGCCACGACATTTATGGAGACCGAAATCACCGAATTGTACCAGGCTCTGGAACCCCACCTGGGACCGCTGGCGGCAGACGGCGGGAATCTTGCCGATGATCTCCTCGGGAATTTGCCCCCATCCATTTGGGAGGCGATCAGCCACCAGATCCTAAAAAGTTGAATTCGTTTGTGGCTGACCGGAAATCAGGTTTGTTAGTTTTTTTTTAACGCTGTGGGGCTTTGTGACCGGATCTTCTTTAGATGATCGCTGAGCAGCACCCGACAGTAGCGGCAAAACTGACCGGTTTTGGTATCCACGTCACCGATGCTGCGGCAGTAGTGCATGAGACACCGGTTGTCCTTGCAGTGCCGCAAATCGAATGTGTGGCCCAGTTCATGGGCGGTCTCTTTGACGATACGCATCAGATACGTGGCACGCCGGGAAACGACGGAGATCCCATCGGCCAGGCGGCAGGTGGAGACGATGCTGCTCCTTCCCCCCAGCTGCGCTTCTCCGTAAACGTGGGTAAGAATCGGGATAAAAAGATCGTGGTGGGTCAAGGCAATGATTTTATGCGCATTCAGTGGGGCGTTGGCGGACAGTTCTTCGAGAATCACCGTGGAGTGGAACTGCCGGCGTCTGGCGTCCCAGGCAAAATCGATGTTGTCGATCAACGGTTGGATGTGACACAGCAGACTAAAAACGTCCGGCACCATCGCTTCGACGGCATGGAGGATATCGGCGTCGAAGTCGCCGATGGGCGACAAGAGAATCGTCTCTTTGGAAACGGCTTTCAAGATGGGCTCTGCAGTTGGTAGCGCTTGACTTTGCTGTAGAGCGTAGATCGGTCGATGCCCAGTATTTTAGCACTTATCGACATGTTCCAGGCGTTTTTCGTGAGCACTTGGAGAATATGATTTCTCTCAATGGATTTTAGAGAATGATCGGATGGTTGACCGCTTTCTACAATACAGACGATAGGTAGATCCTCGGGCATCACCTGCGTGCCTTTGCCTATCACGACGGCTCTTTCGATGGCATTTTCCAGCTCCCGGATATTGCCGGGCCAGTCATGAAGCATCATTTCATCCATGGCCTCCCGGGAGACCTTTCGAATCGACTTATTGGTTTCCTGGGTGAACCGCATCAGAAAATGGTCGGTAAGCAGCGGAATATCTTCCTTGCGCCGGCGCAGCGCCGGCATGTCAAAGGAGATAACGTTGAGACGGTAGAACAGGTCTTCGCGAAAGGTGCCGTCGGCGATGCCTTTTTTCAGGTCGCCGTTGGTGGCGGCAATGACCCTAAAATCGGCTTCCAGGGGCTGTGTTCCACCCACACGGTAGAAAACGCGGTCCTCCAGCACACGCAACAGATCGATCTGCATGCGCATACTGATCTCGCCGATTTCATCCAAAAACAGGGTGCCGCCATCGGCCAGTTCGAGACGCCCCTTTTTGGTTTCTTTGGCATCGGTGAAAGCCCCTTTTTGATGACCGAACAGTTCGCTTTCCATCAGGTGTTCGGGAATGGCTCCGCAGTTAACGGCCACAAATGGACCGCGGCAGCGGTTGCTGCAGGTGTGGATCGCCTTGGCCGCCAACCCCTTACCGGTGCCGGTCTCACCGGTAATCAGAATGGTGGCGGCCGTCGGGGCCACATCGTTGATAAGATCGAAAACCTCCTGCATGGCCGGCGATTGGCCGATCATGCTTTCGAATCGGGTGCGTTCCTTGACCTGTTCGCGCAGGTATAAATTCTCTTTGACCTGTGCCTGCTGGGCGATGATTTTCTCAATCAGTACGCCGATCTCTTCCGGATCGAAGGGTTTGAGCAGGTATTCCACGGCCCCGCGCTTCATGGCTTCGATAGCCGACGAGATGGAACCGTAAGCCGTAATCATGACCACCGAGGTATCCAGATCATGGTCGTTGACGAACTTGAGAACGTCCAACCCGCTCATGCCTTCCATCTTGATGTCCACCAACATGATGTCGTATCGCGTAGAAGCAAGCATCGCCAATGCCTGTTCACCGCTAGCGGCGATCTCCACCTGGTGACCATCCCGTTCCAGCCACCCGGCCAGTGATTCTCGAATGATCAATTCATCATCCACCACCATGATCCGGGTCTTGCTCATCGCTCCTCCGCTCGTCGATCTCGTGTTTCAATAGCGACCGTTTTTTTCCGCGGTCGTTCCGGCGACAGCGGCAGTCGGATCCTAAAGGTCGCACCGTTTCCCGGAAGGGAATCGGCGGTGATGGTGCCGTTTTGCGCCTTGATGATGCCATAGACGACGCTAAGCCCCAATCCGACCCCCTTGCCCCTTTTCTTGGTCGTATAAAAGGGTTCAAACAGCTTGTCTTTGTAGTCGAGGGAGATCCCCACCCCGTCGTCGGAAAAGGAGATGTTGATTGAATCCTGGGCATCACGGCACCAGGTTTTGACCGTCAACAGGCCACCGCCTTTGCTTTCCATGGCTTCAACGGCATTGGAAATCATGTTCATGAACACCTGTTGAAGTTGATCGGCAGACCCGATCACCATCGGCAGCTCCGGATCCAGCGCCTTGTGAACCTTGACATTGTTGATCATCAACAGATTCTCGTTGAGCAATAGGGTTCTTTCAATCAACCGATTGATATCCTGGCTTCCCAGTTCCTTCTTTGACTGCCGTGAAAAGGTCAACAAATTTGAGACGATACGGCTGATCCGGCGTGTCTCGGCCTCCATGAGCGTGAGGTATCGCTCGAAAGCGCCTTTTCCGCCGCCATCATCGATCCCCTCCTCCTCCTCCTTCATGATCCGTTTCATCAGAAGGACCAGGTTCAAAATGCCGGCAATGGGGTTGTTAATCTCATGCACAACCGAGGCGGACAGCTTGCCCAAAGAGGCCATCTTGTCCTGGTGAAGCAGTTTGGCGTGGGTTTCCTGCAATTGGCGGGTGCGCTCCTCAACCATCTGCTCAAGGTGTCGCCGATTTTTCTCTTCCTGCAGTTTACGCTCGGTAAAATCGTGGCTGATCTCTATCAACCGCGAAATTTTCCCGTCTTTTCCCCACAGCGGGTGAATGGTCACTTCCATGTAATGCCGTTTGCCATCTGATCCGGTGCGTATACGAATCGTCTTGGCGGCCATACGGTTTCGGATTACCACTTTCAACGGGCAGCCATTCTCTTCCTCGAAACATGATTGATCGATCTGATGGTAGACTTCAAAGCACTTCTTTCCCACAACCTCCTGTTTGGTGTAGCCCAGATGCTTCAGGAAAGCATCGTTGGCGTCCACGATTTCCTGCTCCGGCGTAAACACCATAATCAGGTCCTGGATTCCGTTGAAGATCGTTTCGGTCTCTTCGTTGCGCTGCTGGAGCAATTTCTCTCTGGACTTGAAAGCTTTCCAGAACAGATTAAAGGCCTGGTAAGAAAGCACGCGCAGATCATCGGGTTTGGTGTTCAGTATCAGGCGCAACAGGCCGGGATCGGGGTCGAGCAGGATAAACAGGTGCACGTGATAGGCCGGTCGGTACAATTCCCGATAGTCTGAGACGATTTTCAATCCCCGTTGACGTGCCAGCATCACTCCGGACGCCTCGCCGTCGGGATCCGCCACAGCCACGATCCTGGAGTTGGCCTGATCCTGCAGAAAGGCGACCTTGGTCATCTTCAGAACTTCCTCACAGTACTTGCCGCCACCGATCAGAGCGATATTGATCGCCGTGGGATTTTCATTTTTCATTACCCGCGTCCCCTCGACGTAAATGAAAACCAATCTGGAAATAAATTATCTATATTTTTTCGATTATAATATCATGAGAAAAATCGTCGAGCAAGGTCATTTTCGGAAACGGATAGTGGCGGACAAAAGGCATTTTTCCCTTAAATTCCAGTCTCATTTTTGGACATATTCGCATAATCAATCCGTCTGAAAGCGGGCTATACCTGCGAATTTTATTGACAAGCCGCTTTTGTCCGTATAGGAATGCTGGCTTGGGAAAACATTCCCAAGCCAATACGATTGCTTAGTCGTTTAACAACTAATAGTTTCTACATCATGCGTTTCACGCGCAATCAGGAGAACGAAGCAATGACAACGAACACGGTTGGTTCTGTTCTGGTTGTTGGGGGTGGCATCTCTGGAATGCAGGCCGCGTTAGACCTGGCCGATTCGGGATACTTGGTTCATGTGGTTGAAAAATCGTCGGCCATCGGCGGGGTAATGAGCGAACTGGATAAGACATTTCCCACAAACGACTGTGCGATGTGAATTATCTCCCCGAAACTGGTCGAGTTCGGCCGGCATCTCAACATCAACCTGATTACATGCGCAGAAGTAAAACAGATCGAAGGGGTCGAAGGTAATTTCAGCGTTACCATCGACAAAGGTCCCCGCTACATCGACCTCGCCAAATGCACCTCCTGTGGGGATTGCGCGGAAGCGTGTCCGGTCTCCCTGCCCGACGAGTACAATCAGGGATTAAATGACCGCAAGGCCACGTATAAACGCTACGCCCAAGCCATTCCCGGTGCATTTGCCATCCAGAAGGCAGACAAGGCCCCCTGCCGTCTCGCCTGTCCGGCCGGACTCAATGTCCAGGGCTATGTGCAGATGGTGGGCCAGGGCAAATACGAAGAAGCCCTGAAAATCATCATGGAGGATCTACCCCTGCCCGGCGTGCTGGGGCGCATCTGCCCCCACGGCTGTGAAGACGCATGCCGTCGCTGTGATGTGGATCAGCCGGTGGCCATCCGCGACCTGAAGCGTCTGGCCGCCGATCAGGTCGATCCCCGGAAAATCGAAATCCCCAGGGCCGATCCCCGGGATGAACGGGTGGCCATTATCGGTTCGGGACCGGCGGGACTCTCCGCGGCCTATCAGTTGGCCCGAAAAGGCATCCTGTCCACGATTTTCGAGGCCCTGCCCAAAGCCGGCGGCATGCTGCGCGTGGGTATTCCGGATCATCGGCTGCCGCCCGAAGTCCTGGACCGGGAGATCGAACTCATTACCAACATGGGCGTTGAATTGAAGACCAACACCCCGCTGGGTGACGACCTGACCGTGGACAGCCTTTTCGATCAGGGGTTCAAGGCAGTCTATCTGGCCTTGGGCGCCCACGAGGGAATCTCCCTTGGCGTTCCCGGCGAGCAGGCCGACGGTGTTCGCCAGGGAGTTGATTTTCTGCGGGAGGTCAACCTTTCCGGGAGTGCACCGGTGGGCAAACACGTGGCCATCATCGGCGGCGGCAACGTGGCCATCGACGTGGCCCGGTCGGCCGTTCGATTGGGTGCCGAAAGTGTCCAGATCGTCTATCGCCGCACCCGCACGGAAATGCCGGCCTGGGAAGAGGAAATTCAGGCGGCCGAAACCGAAGGCGTCTCACTGACCTACCTGGCTGCCCCCCAGGAGATCCTGGTAACGGACGGCAAGGTGACCGGACTGCGCTGCATCCGCATGGAACTGGGTGAGCCGGACTCTTCCGGACGCCGCCGCCCCGTGCCGGTTCCGGGCAGTGAATACGATCTGAATATCGACCAACTGATTCCGGCTATCGGCCAGCGACCGGACCTCTCGTCCATCGAAGAGGTCGACGGATTGGAATTCACCCGCTGGAGTACAACAGAGGTCGATCCGATCACTTATGCCACCGGAAGAGACGGCGTCTTTGCCGGCGGCGACTTGCAGAGCGGCCCCTGGGTGGCCATCGGTGCCGTCGCAGCCGGTAATGAAGCGGCCGAATCCATCGTTCGCTACCTGGACGGCGCCGATATGGCCGCCGGTCGCGAGCCAATCGATCGTGAGGATCCGGTATATCGTCCGGTACCCGAAGATGAACCGATTGCTGCACGGGCTAAAGTGCAGGAGCTTCCTCCTGAAGCACGAAAAGGCAATTTCAACGAAGTTGAATTGGGCTTTTCCGAAAAAGACGGTAAGGCCGAGGCCCATCGCTGCCTGAACTGCGGCTATTGCTGCGAGTGCTACCAGTGTGTGGATGCCTGCGGCGCCGGCGCGGTGACCCTGGAAACCCATCAGGAGCAACGTGAACTGCTGGATCTCAACGTGGGGGCGGTGATCCTGGCCCCCGGTTTTACCCCCTACGATCCATCCAAACTGGATTTTTACGGCTACGGCAAGCATCCCAACGTGGTCACCTCCATGCAGTTCGAGCGGCTGCTCTCCGCCTCCGGCCCCACCGAAGGCCATGTGGCCCGCCCCTCGGATCACAAAGGTCCCAAGAAAATTGCCTGGTTCCAATGTGTGGGATCCCGTGATCAAAATCGCTGCGACAACAAATACTGCTCGTCGGTCTGCTGCATGTACGCCATCAAAGAGGCCGTCATTGCAAAAGAACACGCCGGCGATGAATTGGATTGTGCCGTCTTTTTCATGGACATGCGTACTTACGGAAAAGACTTCGAGCGTTACTACGAGGGGGCAAAATCCCAGGGGGTACGCTTTTTACGGTCCAAGGTACACACGATCGACAGCATTCCGAACAGCGATGATCTGTCGATCCGTTATGTGACCCACAGTGGCGAGATGCAAACGGAAGTATTCGACATGGTAGTCCTTTCCGTGGGGCTGGAAACCTCCCCCGAAGTTGTCGCCATGGCCGGATCGCTTGGCGTGGGCCTCACACCCGGTAATTTCTGCCAAACAACTACCTTCGATCCGGTGACCACCAGCCGCGCCGGGGTTTATGTTTGCGGTGCATTCCAGGGACCCAAGGATATTCCCCAGGCCGTCGTGGACGCCAGTGCCTCGGCAGCCGCCGCGGGTGAACTGCTCAGTTCGGCAAGAAACTCCCAGACCCGCACCGCCGAAGTGGTACCCGAAATCGATGTGGCCGGCGATCGTCCCCGGGTGGGGGTCTTTGTATGCAAGTGCGGCATCAATATCGCCGGGGTGGTGGACGTGCCGGCCGTGCGTGATTATGCGGCCACCCTGCCCTATGTGGAATACGTGACCGACAACATGTACACCTGTTCCCAAGACACCCAGGATATCATGACCGACATCATCCGGGAAAAAGGCCTCAACCGGGTGGTGGTAGCGGCCTGTACACCCAAAACCCACGAGCCGCTTTTTCAGGAAACCCTGATCAATGCTGGTCTGAATAAATACCTGTTCGAAATGGTCAACATCCGCAACCAGGACTCCTGGGTCCACAAAAACAATCCCGATATCGCCACCCAGAAGGCCAAGGATCTGGTTCGCATGTCGATCCACAAGGCGGCCCTCAAACAGCCCCTGGTGGAAAGCGAGCTCACCGTCGGCCAGGCCACCCTCGTCATCGGCGGCGGTATCGCCGGCATGACGGCAGCCCTGAGCCTGGCCCGGCAGGGATATGACACCCATCTGGTGGAACGCAGCAGCCAACTGGGCGGGCAGGCCAACAGCCTTTATCGAACGTGGAAAGGGGAAGACATTCAAACGCATCTGGCCGAACTGGTGGCTCATGTGAACGCCGAGAAACGCCTCCAGGTACACCTGAAAACCGAGCTGGGCAGTGTAGACGGGTTCGTGGGCAACTTCGAGACCGTCCTTAACGCCGATGGTGCGGAAACCACCATCGAACACGGCGTCACCGTGGTCGCTACCGGGGCCGGCGAGCTGCAGCCCAGCGAATACCTTTACGGAGAAGACCCACGGGTGGTGACCGGCCTGGAGTTGGATCGCAAAATGATAGCCGGAGACAACTCGCTCGACGG
>DEIP01000137.1:27310-33663 GCA_002352605.1 Desulfobacteraceae bacterium UBA2771
TCACGGGTCTGCTGCACGCATTCCATCGAAAGCGCCCTGGCCATCAAGGAACGCAATCCGGATGCCGGCGTTTACATTCTCTACCGGGACATCCGCACCTATGGTGAGCGGGAAACCCTGTATCAGAAAGCCCGTGAAGCCGGTGTCATCTTTATTCGGTATGATGTGGAAAACAAACCACAGGTGGTGAAAGACGGCGATCGATTGGCAGTTCGTGTTACCGATCATGTGTTGGGACTGCCTATGGAAATCACCACGGATCTGTTGACACTGGCATCCGCCATTGTGCCGTACGCCGATGAACGGCTGAGCCAGTTT
Organism: Desulfobacteraceae bacterium UBA2771; assembly: GCA_002352605.1. Taxonomy (GTDB): domain Bacteria; phylum Desulfobacterota; class Desulfobacteria; order Desulfobacterales; family Desulfosarcinaceae; genus Desulfosarcina. The sequence goes on from DEIP01000137.1 coordinate 27,629, forward strand.
TTCAAGATCCCGCTCAACGATGACGGATTTTTCGTCGAGAAACATGCCAAGCTGGGTCCTTGCGAATTTGCCACGGACGGTGTTTTCCTCTGCGGACTGGCGCACTACCCCAAATCCATCGATGAGGCCGTCTCCCAGGGAAAAGCGGCGGCGTCGAGAGCCATCACGCTGCTGGCCCAGGAAAATATTTTTACCAATGGCGAAGTAGCATCGGTGGACCCCCAAATGTGCTCCAGTTGCGGGGTGTGTGTATCTATCTGTCCTTACTCGGCACCCGGATTCATCGCGGAGGATGCACGGATGTTTGCCGGTCGGGCAACCATCAATCCGGCCCTGTGCAAGGGTTGCGGCCTGTGCGTGGCCTCGTGCCGGTCCGGCGCCATCCATCTGAACGGATTCGACAACAATCAAATTTTTGCCATGCTCGATGCCATTTGATTAAAACCGGACCGGTGGCGATATGGGCGTTGGCGTCCTTACGCCGCGCCGGTCAGGCCTGAACAAAGGAGAGATGTTATGTCTGAATGGGAACCGAAAATTGTGGCCTTTCTGTGCAATTGGTGCAGTTATGGCGCAGCGGATCTGGCCGGTGTCAGCCGGATGCAGTATCCACCCAATATCAGGGTCATCCGAATCCCCTGCACCGGTCGCATGAGCCCGAAATTCGCGCTTGCCGCGTTGCGCAATGGTGCTGACGGGGTGTGGATTTCCGGGTGACATCCCGGCGACTGCCATTACCTGGAAGGTAATTACTACGCCCGTCGAAAATTTGCACTGTTTAGCAACCTAATGGAATACATGGGTATCGAACGCGATCGCCTGCACATGTCATGGGTGTCTTCGGCCGAAGCCACCAAGTTCATTGATGTCGTGACCCAGGTGACAGAAGCGGTCCGCACCTTGGGCCCAAATCAACATTTTGTGAAACAACATGCGAAGGTAGCGTGATATGTTTGGATACACCGAAAAAATGAGGGATATTGCAGGTCGCCTTCTTAAAGAATGTGACGTTGAAATGGTCATCGGTTTCCGCAAAGGGACCCTGCCCATGATGAACGAGCCGTGCTTTGTCACCACACCCGAAGATGTTCAGTCGCTGATATGGGACAGTAACTGCGGCATCAACCTGGCGAACTACCTGACCAACCGCAAGGAAAAGATTGCCGTTTTCGCTAAAGGCTGCGATTCGCGTAACATTGTCACCCACATCATCGAAAACAAAATCAAACGGGATCAGGTCCACATCATCGGCGTCCCCTGCACGGGAATGATCGACAAACGTAAAATCACCGGCATGGTGGCGGGTGAGATCATGGCGGTCGTTGAAACCGAGACCACCATCAAGGTAAAAACCGTCCATTCCGAGACCCTTCTGAACAAGACCGATGTGCTGCAGCAAAACTGCATGCTGTGCGGCCACCGCAATCCGGTCGTCCACGACGAACTGGTGGCCGATCCGGTCGACGAACAAACAGACGTGGATCGCTACGCGGACATCCGCAAGATCGAAACGATGGGAAGCGAGGAAAAATGGCTGTTTTTTGAGGATCTGCTCTCGCCTTGCATCCGCTGCTACGCCTGTCGCAACGCCTGTCCGCTGTGTTACTGCCCCACCTGTTTCGTTGACGAAGCCAAGCCCCAGTGGTTGGGCAAGGGCCAAGATCCCACCGACGTGCGGACCTTCCATTTCTTGCGGGCCTACCACTGCGCCGGTCGGTGTACCGATTGCGGTGCCTGTGAACGGGCCTGCCCGGTGGGCATCAACATGCGGCTGCTCACGCGCAAGCTGGAAAAAGACTGCCAGGATCAGTTTGGTTGGGAAGCCGGGCTCTCCCCGGATCAGCGACCGGCACTGGATGTCTACAAAGCCAATGATCCGGAGGCCTTCATCAAGTAGATGAAGACCAATGGTAGCGGGGAATGCCGTTTCCCCGTCTGCAACTTCTTTTAGGCTGTAAAGGTTAACGCTATGACGCTCGTTAAAATCGATAAGAAAAACTGGGCGAAGGGATTGACGGCCGCTGCCGATGCCTACCGACTGTTCGGGCCGGTAAGGAGCAAGGACCACCACCGGTTCAATGAACTGGAAAAAGGCGAGATGCCGGATCTGAACATGGTCAACACCCGCCTCTCCCCCAAGGCACTGCTTTTTCCCCAGTCAGAAACAATGCTCGAATATTCCCTGGACGAGTCCCGGGACGACCATCATATCATGAAAGCGGTACCGAAGGACGATTCCCCCCGCGCCGTCATCGGTATCCGGCCCTGCGACGCCAAATCGACCCTTTTGGTGAAGCTGAACTTCGACACGCCGGATGTGAAGGACCCCTACTGGCTTAGCGCCTATGAAGCCACCACCTTCATCGGCATGGCCTGCGACACACCATTGTCCACCTGTTTTTGCACCACCGCCGGCTGCGGACCCTACCATGAGGAAGGGCTGGACATGCTGGTGATGGACCAGGACGACGCCTATCTGGCCAAAATCCTCACGGAAAAGGGAAAAACCTTTGCCGATGCCGCCGGCTGGAAAGCAACATCCGACGATACGGCGGCCTTTGACGCGGGGAAAACAGAAGCGGAAGGGCGGATCGTCTCCGCCATCAAAACCGACAACCTGGCAGACACGGACCTTCTGGAACTTCACGGTGCACACTTTTGGGACGACGTCGCTTTTGCGTGCCTGAATTGCGGCACCTGCACATTCTCCTGCCCCACGTGCTGGTGTTTCGACATCCAGGACGAGGTTCACGGCAAGTCCGGTGTGCGCCAGAAAAACTGGGATAGCTGCATGTTCCCCATCTTTACCGTCCACACCACCGGGCACAACCCCCGGGATACCAAGACGCAACGGGTCCGCCAGCGCTTCATGCACAAGCTTAAATATTTTGTGGACAAGTACGAAGCAGGCATCATGTGCGTGGGTTGCGGCCGGTGCGTTCGCCAGTGTCCGGTAAATATCGACATCCGCCGGGTGTGCGAACAGATGAACAGCTTCAAACCCGCAGACGCCTGCACCGCGCAGGGTTGATAGAGGGAGGAACAATTGGAAAATCCATATTTACCCTATCCGGTCCGCATCGACGACATCACCGTCGAGGCCGAAGACAAGAGTCTGAAGACATTCAAATTCGTCTTCCTCAACGAAGGCGACGAAACCAAGTACGCCTACCAGGCCGGCCAGTTTGGCGAGTTGTCCATTCCCGGCAAGGGGGAAATCCCCATCGGCATCGCCTCATCTCCCGTTGAAAAAGGGTTTGTCAAGTTCACCGTCAACCGCGCCGGCGTGGTCAGCACCCACCTGCACAACATGAAGGTGGGAGACATCATGGGCCTTCGGGGGCCGCTGGGCAACTGGTACCCCTGGGAGCAACTGGTGGGAAAGAACATCCTGATCGTGGGCGGTGGCTTTGCCTTCACCACCCTGCGTTCGTCCATCGTCTACATGCTGGATCCGGCCAACCGGCCGAAGTTCGGTAACATTGACGTGGTGTACGGCGCCCGCTCCCCCGGCATGCTGCTTTATAAAGATGAGCTGGTGGAATGGGAAAAACGGGACGACATCAACATGCACATCACCGTAGATGCCACCGACGACCCGGACTGGAAATACAATGTGGGGTTTGTGCCCCCCATCACGGAACAAAAGGCGCCCCAGGGCGGCGACGACACCTACGCCATCGTCTGCGGCCCCCCCATCATGATCAAATTTACCCAGCCGGTACTGGAAAAACTGGGCTACGCCCACGACCACATCATCATGAGCCTGGAAAACCGCATGAAATGCGGATTCGGCATGTGCGGCCGCTGCGGTATCGGCAAGGAACTGGTATGCAAGGACGGCCCGGTGTTCACCTTGGATCAGATCAACAAGACACCTCGGGAATATTAGCCGGCCATCGGCAGTAACGGCGGATTTTAGTTTTTTTCACCTCATGAATTTTTGGATTTCGTATTGACATAGAGGGCCTAATCCGCTACTAAGCTTAAATTCTAAAAGGGAACTTAAACGGCAGTGTGCCGGAAATACTAACAAATCTGTAAAGGGAGGATTAAGTACCATGCCGACAATCGAATTTGGTGGAAAAAGCTTCACGGTAGATGAAGACGGGTTTATCGATGACTATACCAACTGGACCGAAGAATGGCAGCAGTTTGTCAAAAAAGAAGAGGGCATCGACGAACTGAACGATGAGCACAAAAAGGTGGTTACCGTACTTCGCGATTACTACGAAAAGAACGGCATCGCCCCCATGGTTCGCGTGCTTTCCAAGGTAACCGGCTTCAAACTGAAACACATCTACGAGTTGTTTCCCTCAGGCCCTGGAAAGGGAGCTTGTAAGATGGCGGGGCTTCCGAAACCCACCGGATGTGTCTAATCACACAGCACCTCGGATTTTCATTTAAAAAGAGCTCCGCTATTGAATAGCGGAGCTCTTTTTTTACTTAGATTCAAATGTTGGGTTTCAGGCCTTTCTATTTTCTTACCTCTTAACACCGGGCGAAATTGAGAGTTTAAGGTTCCCAAGGATGCGTCTGTCAATAAAAACACACTCGCAAACGGAAATGATCGACGTCACCGCCTTGGTTCAACAGCAGGTGACCGACAGCGATATGACGGACGGCCTTTGCATGGCCTTCGTCCCCCACACCACGGCGGCCGTCACCATCAACGAGAGTGCCGATCCGGACGTCAGCCGGGACATCCTCATGGTGCTTAACAAAATCGTACCGTGGAAGGAAGCCTACCGCCATATGGAAGGCAACTCCCCCGCCCACCTGAAGACCACTATCATCGGATCGTCGGAGACCATTGCCGTAGAAAGAGGCCGTCTGGTACTGGGTACCTGGCAGGGGATCTTCTTCTGTGAGTTTGACGGACCCCGGACTCGCAAACTGGACATCCGGCTGATTCGCGCGTGATATCGGATATCCGCATCGCGACGGTGGTCTGCCGGTGTCCCTTGGGCCGGGTAAAACGCAACCTTAAACGAACCCGCTACTGGACCCTGCGGGCCCGAAATAAAGGTGCCGCCCTGGTCTGCTTCCCCGAACTCAACCTTACCGGTTACAGCAACCGGGAAGAGATCGTCGGCCATGCCATCTCCGCCAACGGTTCGGAGGTTGATGCGCTGGTCCGCCTGGCGACTGATCAGCGCATCGCCCTACTCGTCGGTTTTGCAGAAAAGAACGATGCGGGGGCGATTTATGCCAGCCATATGCTGATCACCCCACAGGGTCGCACCGCTGTCTACCGCAAACTCCACCTGGCCCCACCGGAAACGGAACATTTCAGCCCCGGTGAAGTCCTGCCGGTGTTCCGCTGGTCGGGGATCCGATTCGGCATCCAGCTTTGCTACGACGCCCATTTCCCCGATCTTTCCACACAAATGGCAGAGGCCCAAGCCGACGTAATCTTCATCCCCCATGCCTCCCCGCGGGGACAGGCGGCGGACAAACACCAGTCGTGGATGCGCCACCTGCCCGCCCGGGCCTTTGACAACGGTCTCTTCGTGGTGGCCTGCAACCAGACCGGGGATAACGAAAACGGCCTGATCTTCCCGGGAAACGCAGTGGTCTTCTCCCCATCCGGAGAGATTATCGAGAGCCGCCTGTCAGGAGACTCGGGCATGATCGTGACCGATCTGACAGCTGATCGGATCGCGCATGTGCACAACCACCGGATGCGTTATTTCTTTCCCAATCGGCGGCCCGGGATTTACCGCCGGAAACCGATACTGAACGACCTGAACGATCAAGATCCTTACTGAACAAAAAAGATAATGCACGCCAGAGCCGTGCCGTATTCAGACAGCACCTCGACCATCCAGGCCCCCGTCCAATCCGGTAGGATGGTTTTCGCGTTCCAGGTTCGCCAACCGCGGGTGCGCACCGCCTGCACCAGTGACAGGGTACGCAAGCACCGGTGGTTCATCGGTCCCGCGAAGACGATCGCGGTAATCGCCGAATGGTTAAATAGTGCCCGTCCAGAAATGAGGGATTTTGATCGTGATCAAGGCGTGCGAAAAATTTTA
>DEIP01000137.1:33729-40510 GCA_002352605.1 Desulfobacteraceae bacterium UBA2771
TTTGAGCGCAACACAGATATCGGGGAAAAGAAACATTTATGGATGGGCACTAAATAATCATCGCGGCACCAGTCGATAGGTCCCGCCGTCCTTGATCAAGACGACATCGAACATCTTGATGGTGTCGGCAAGGGGGCGGCCGAAGATAAAATCCAGCATCTGCCCATCCATGCCCCCCTTTTGCATCGTCAGTTGACGGACATGGGCATCAAATCTGAGGATCTCCAGGATGGTCTTATCCTGAATGATCCGCCCCCCGTTGGTTCCCTCACCCACCAGCGCATGCAGCTTCGCATAGCTGCAGTGCGCTTCGTGGTCCTGGATGAGTTCCCACAGCCCCCGAACCGTCGACAGTAGATCCCGTCGTGTCAAACGATCGGTTTCGTAGACATTTTGGATTCGTCGGGTGTCACGGCAGTTCAGTACCCGGCACTCCAGCGGTCGATGTTCATAGATAGCGCATTCCCGGGTTTCTTGATCGTAAAACAGACAGGTCCACCGGCCGGCTTGTCCCTTGATTTTGATGATCTCTCGGGTCAACGGCGCCAGGGTGCCCTTAACGTTGTCCCTGGCCAGCTCTCCCCGCCGAAGGGTGAACAGACACCGGGCGGGAATCCGTCCACCGTCCACCAGTATCCGATCTTCCTGGTGCAGGCCGGGTCCACCCTTTTCACAGCAGGTGCCGCAGCGTTTGCAATTCATCGTCGACGATTCTTTCTTTGAAAATTCTGACGAAAGGTTTTGGTTCTTCTTCATCAACTACTCCCTAAAGACGCGGGCCGTGGATAGGCCTATCAACCGCACATCCTCGATGATCAGGTAAAGGCAGGGAACCAGCAGCAGGGTGATCAAGGTGGCGAAAAGGATGCCGAAGCCTAACGAAAGCGCCATGGGAATCAGAAACCGGGCCTGCCGGGAGGTCTCGAAGATCATGGGGGTCAACCCGCCGAAGGTGGTCAGGGTGGTCAGCAGGATGGGCCGGAAGCGGTTGATGCCGGATGTGTGGATGGCATCGTGACGGTCCAATCCCTGTCGCCGTTGCCGGTTGGCGAAATCGATGAGCACCAGCGAGTCGTTTATGACCACGCCGGAAAGCGCCACCACGCCGAACATGCTCATCAGGCTCAGGCTGTAACCCATTATCAGGTGCCCGATCACCGCGCCCACGATACCAAATGGAATCACCATCATGATGATCATGGGCTGGATGAAGCTGTTGAAGGGTACGGCCAGCATGGCATAGATCACCAACAGGGCGACCATCAGCCCCCTGGTCAGGCTCTGCATGCTTTCCCGGCGGTCCGCCTGGCGACCCTCAAAGCTGTAGGTCAATCCCGGGTATTGGGCCTGCAGCGCCGGCAGGGTCTCCTCGGAAAGAGACCTGATCACCTGACCTGCCTGGCTGCGCAGCAGGGAATCGGCGGTCACAGTCACCACCCGTCGGCCATTGCGCCGCTTGATGGTGGTATAGGCCCGCCCCTGTTTAACGTTCACCGCCTCCATCAAGGGGATCTCCGTACCGGCCGGCGTCCACAGCACCATATCCTCCAGCTGCTGCTCGGAGATCCGCTCGCTTTTGGGCAGCCTCACCATCACACGCACTTCATTGCGCCCCCGCTGCTGACGCAGGGCTTCGGCCCCATAGTAGGCGTGGCGAACCAGCCGGCCCACGTCTTGGGATCGAAGGCCCAGGCTGCGGGCTTCGGGGCGTATCTTGAAGTCAATCTGCCGCTTACCCGGCACGTAGCCATCGTCAATGTCCGTGACGTTGGGGAAATAGCCCAGTGCGTCGGCCAGTTCCGCACTGGCCCGGGCCAGGATATCCGCGTTGCGGTGGCTCAACGCCACGGAAATGGCGGCACCGCGACCGGGCCCACCGGCATCGGACTCGAACTTCAAAGATTCCAGGCCGGTGATGGATCCCACACCCGCCCGCCACAGCGCGGTCACCTTGGCGGTGGAAATGGGGCGCACATCCGGCGGGGTGAGGTAAATCCGCACCGTTGTCTCGTTGCCGTCAATTCTGGCAAAAATTCCCTCCACCAGTTTTTCTCCGCCATTTCGCGCGGCCACCTGCTTGGCCGACGCCACCAGCCGGCGTTGTACCGCCGCCGTCTTTTGAACCGCCGTGCCGTATGGCAAGGTGGCGGTGACGACGGCATAATCCGATTCCACCTTTGGGAACAGCTCGAAGCCCATTCGTCCGCTTCTCACATAGCCGATGGTGACCAGCAGCAGGGCAATTCCCAGACTCACGACAACGTATCGATTTTTCAGCACCCCATCCAGTAATGGGCCATAGCAAGTCCGCACCATACGGGAAAACCAGCTGCTGATGCGGTGCTGCCGGTTAAACAGCCACCCGAAAAGACCGGTTGTGGGGGCGCTGCGGCGCTGGTGGCCGATGTGGGCCGGCAGGATGAGCAGGCTCTCTACCAGAGAGACGGCAAACACGGCAATGACCACCACCGGAATCTGCCTGAATATCTTTCCCATAAACCCGGACACGAAAAATAGCGGGGCAAAGGCCACCAGGTTGGTCAGCACGCTGAAGGTTACCGGTGTGGCGATTTCCCGCGTTCCGTCCACGGCAGCCTTGGGCCACGATGCGCCCCGCTGGTGATGATGAAACATGTTTTCACCGGCCACGATGGCATCATCCACGACGATGCCCAGGGTAATGATAAAGGCGAACATGGAGATGATGTTGATGCTCACACCCGCCGTGGGAATGAAGAAGAGGGAGCCGAGAATGGAGATGGGAATCCCGAGACTCACCCAAAAAGCCAGCCGCGGTTCCAAGAAGATCGCCAGCAGAATGAAGACCAGCGCCAGTCCCAAATACCCGTTTCTGAGCATCAGGTTCATACGCTGCCGATAGATGTCCGAACGGTCGTTGCGGGCATCCAAAAAAAGTCCCGGCGGCAGGTCCGCATTGATCTCGATCCGCTTTTCCCGCACGGCCTCGGAAACGGCGACGGGGGTTTGGTCTCCGACCCGGTAGACCTCAATCAAAATGGCGGGAAAGCCATTGTAGGTAGCGGAACTGTCCGCATCTTCGAACCCATCCGTAATGCGGGCGATGTCGGACAGCAGCAGCTCAGTTCCTTCATTGCTGGTGATAATGGGAATCCGCCCGAACTCATGGCCGAAATCGCGGCGCTCTTTCATGCGCACCAGCACGTCTCCGCCTTCGGTCTTGATAGCGCCACCGGGCAGTTCCACCGCCGCCCGGCGGATGGTCCGGGCGATCTGATCCAGGCTCAAGCCGTAGGCGCGCAACTGCGCCTGGGGCACTGCAATTTCGATCTCGTAATCCCGAACACCGGAAAGTTCCACCTGGGTGATCTGCGGAGATTGCAGCAACCGGTCCCTGACCTGCTCCGCCGTTTCGCGCAGCACCCGCTCGTCCTGTGCGCCATAAAGGGCCAGTGAGACCACGTAGCGTTTACGCCGGGCGATGGTCACCTGCGGATCTTCCGCCTCCTCGGGAAAGGAGTTGATACGATCCACCTCGGCCTGGATGTCCCGGACCAGGCGTTCGATGCTTTTTCCTTCGATAATTTCAACGGTGACCGTTCCCGATCCCTCGTTGGCCGATGCCGTGATGGTCTTGATACCATCCAGCCCCTGAACCGCCTCTTCGACCGCCAGGACCACGCCGCGCGCCACCTCCTCAGGGCTAGCGCCGGGGTAAGGCACGCGGATGGTAATTAAATCCAGCTCGAAATCGGGGAAGACCTCTTTTTTGATCCGGTCGGCATAGATCAGACCACCCACCAGAAAGATGAGCATCAATAGATTGGCAGCGACACTGTTCCCGGCCATCCAGGCGATGGGACCCCTGGTCACCGGTTCACGCCGCTGGAAATGTTTCCGGTTTTCGTTATCCATCGTGGCTATCTTTTACGTCGGATACAGCGTCATCCGTGACGGGTTCACGGTTGATCGCCGCCACCGGCATGCCGTCCATCGCTGCAGCCAGGTCCGAAATGACCAAGCGAGCGCCAGGATCGATGTGGTCTTTGATCAAAACGATGCGGTTATCCCGCCACACGGTATCGACCGTCTTGATCTGCAGGATGTCGTCCGTGCCCACCAGCCAGATCTTACTGTTGTCTCGCAAGGCACCTCGCGGGATACGGTAGACATCGGTGAGGCGATGCCCCTGGATCTCAACGCGGACAAACTCGCCGATCAGCAGCTGCGGGCTGTCCGGGTTCGTCTCGTTGAGGCCCAGCGGATCTTTGACCGATACCAGGATACGGGCCATGCGCCCTTGGGCTTCGAGATCACTGAGCATCCGAATGACGCGGCCGGTGCGCCGGTGGCCGCGATAATGGACGCTTGCCGGTGCACCGGCTTCGGAGCGACTGGCCGGGATGCGGATCCATCGAAGGCGATCCACCGGCAGGGAAATCCGTATCCAGTATTCGTCTGTACCCACCAACTCGGCCAGCGCATCCTGGGTGGTGATCTGAGAACCGATTTCCACGAATTTATCCCGAACAACGGCATTAAACGGCGCCGTGATGGTGGTTCGCGACAGGTTGAGCCCGGCCTGTTCAAGCTCGGCCTGTGCGGCTGCCAAATCCGATTGGGCCTTGGCCAGGTGGGGCTTGCGAAGCGCCAATTCAACATCCGCCGGATCTGCCGGTTTGCCGGTGTTCAGCAACGCCCACTCCCGTTGGGCGACCTCCTGATAGCCCATCTCGACCTTGAGCGCATACTGGGCATTGGTCAGCTGACTCTCTTTGCGGGCGAGTGCCAACCGGTAGTCCTGGGGATCAAGTTTCAGGATGGGCCGGCCCTGTCCAATGAATCCCCCGACCATGAACTCGGGATGGAGGGATTCGACCTGACCGCCGACCCTGGATTTCAAGGTCAACGCCCGGGCGGGGACCACCGACCCCATGGCGCTGACCGACACCTGATGTTCAACGGGAAATAGGACCAGCGTCTCCACCCGCGGGATATTTCTGGCCGGGATCCGCTTTTGCGCCTTGGGTGACGTTCTTTTTATGTATTCGGAAAGGCCCAGGCCGATGGCAATAATGAGCAGACAAAACAACAGGTTCACCGTCCAGCGCCAACGGTTCCGGTGATTCGTCCCCAAAGTGGTTTGATTCAATTGCGTCATTTTTCTATCATTCATGATACACGGCCCCATCAGACACCGGGGGACGCCCGACATCGGCCGGCCAGCCGCCACCCAAGGCCCGGTGAAGTCCCACCCGAAAAAGGATCAACTGTTCCTGCTGGTCGATCAGATTGCGCTCCAAATCCTGAACGGCCAGCAACTGCGTGAGCACCGGCAGATAGTCGCTGAGCCCGTTTCGATACCGTCCGATAGCCTCTTCGAGCCCTTTTTTGGAAGCCGCCTTAACGGCGATGAGCCCCGCGATGTGCTCATGCTGGCGGGTTTCGCCGGTCAGGGCATCTTCCACCTCCTTGACTGCCGTCAGTACCGTCCGGCGATAGGCCCAGAGGTTTTCATCCACCTGGGCCCTGGTTCGATCCACCTCTTCCGCCCGTCGGCCACCATCAAAAATGGGTGCCGTCAGATTGGCCGCCAGGCTGAGCAACCAGGTATCGAAAAGCAGGTCGATATTGCCGGCGCCGTATTGGGCACCGGCAGTCAACCGCAAGTCCGGAAGGCGATTGGCCCGGGCGGCGGCCACCTGCCATTGGGCCGCATTCAATCGCATACCGGCCGCCCTCACATCGGGCCGGGTGGCCAAAAGATCGGCCGGCAGACCTATCGCCGGGAGCCGGCCGATGATCGGCATCTTGGTCTGCAACAATCCGAGATCCGACCGTGGCGGCCGGCCCAGTAGCAGGGCCAGATCATGCAGCAACAACTGGGTTCGGGCTTCCACCAGTGGAATTTTCGCTCGGACGTTTTCCACCGCCTGCTTCTGCTGGTACACATCCAGGGCGGAAACCATGGCCTTCCTGAAACGTAGTTCAATCAGTTCCAGAAAGGTCAAATTATTTTCCAGCTGTTTTTGCAGCAACTGTTTTTGAAGCCGTTGGGCAATAATCTGCACCCAGCGATTGGCCACCTCCGCAGCCACCGTCACTGTGGCCGTGTACAGATCCGCCCGGGAAGCGTCTACATTCAACAGGGCCGCCTCCCGTTGACTTCTCACGCGGCCCCACAGATCCAGTTCGTAGCTGCCGACCATTCCCAGTGCGAAATGGTCATCTCCCTGAGACCCGGCGGACATGGTTTGCGTTTTGCTGCGGGTGGTCTCAGCGGAGCCGGTTACCGCCAATTCCGGATAAAGGTCGGCACCGGCCTGAATGGCCAACGATCTGGTCTGCTGCAGCCGGGCCCAGGCCTCTTTCAGGGTAAAGCTGCCGGAGAGTGCTTGATCGATCAACCGGTCGAGTTCCGGCGAGCCCATAGACCTCCACCATGGCGATGAAACATGCGGGGCGGCGCCGTAAATTGAATACACCTCGGGCAGTGCTCCCACCGCATCCGGCATCACTGCAGGTTGGTAAGGATTGCATGAAAAGAGCATCGACATTCCCAACAACAAAAAACAATAATGCGACCAAAAGTCCTTCATGGGCTGATGTAATCCACCGCAATAGAATCCGCTTATCTGAATGCCGACACAATTTCCGACAATACGATGCCACCGGTTCCAAGATAATCTTGGTTTTTCCAAACAATAGACCTCGTTATTTCCACCCATTTTGAGGGGCAAAAAATGGACATTTCGCCGTATCACAATAGTGCTCAATTGAACGGGCGGTAGATAACTATCTG
>DEIP01000061.1:0-3394 GCA_002352605.1 Desulfobacteraceae bacterium UBA2771
CCGCTGAGGCCCGTGATGGCATCCATCAGGTAATTTTCCTTGAGAAAGATGGATTTTCCCACCGAATTGAAAATGGCCATGGCAAGCTGGATGTCATCCTCGGTGGCGTGACCGCCGGCGGCAATGGCGGTGGCGCCCTCTCTTACCGCCACAGCTACGTTGGGCATCACCCGGATTAGACGAAGGTCCTTTTTGAGCAGTGTTTCGATGGCCGCCAATGGGACACCGGCGGCAATGGAGATGATCAGTTTGCGCATGTTTAGCGCGTCGGCGGTTTCCTTGAGCACGCCGGCCATAATCTGGGGCTTGATGGCGTAGATGATGATATCCGCCGCCTTAACCACTTCGATATTGTCCGTGGTGGTGGATACCTTGTATTTTTCCCTTATGGGCACCAACTGCCGCTCGCTGGCATCGGAACAGATGATGTTTTCGGCCCGAGCCGCACCGGATCGGATCAGTCCGTCAATGAGGGCGTTGCCCATGTTTCCGGATCCGATCATTCCGATTTTCTTGTTGTTCAACATGAATTGATCTCCTTTTGAGTTGGCGTCATCACAGATAGTTCACCTACGTTTTACCCCTTTGGTGTGTCAAGGGAAATTATGCCGACGACACCTGTTTTCGGACGCCAATCCGGACTCAGCGCCGCATCGTTTTGTCGGCGCCGGCATGGGGCTTGACATCACCGATTGAGAATTGTAATGGTTTAACCATTTCTGTGTCCGGATAGTTTGACAATCAAGATCTGTTTGCTCGGGAAACATACGGATGGCGATGCCGCAAGGGATGCGGAACGAATAAGGACAGATGCCATGTTTAAAGCTGCCAAACAGAATCGGATCTTTCAGGATGTGGTCGAACAGATCCAGGAGACCATCCTCTCGGGCAAACTCAAGCCCGGCGAAATGCTTCCCGCGGAGCGGGAACTCAAAGCGATGCTCCAGGTGAGTCGGGGAACGTTAAGAGAGGCGCTGCGGGTGCTGGAGCAAAAAGGCCTCATCGAGATCAAGCTGGGTGTGGGCGGCGGTGCCGTGGTGCAGGATGTCAGTTACGACCAGATCATTGAAAGCCTATCCTTGCTGATTCGTTACCGGAAGGTTTCATTGCGGCACCTTTCGGAGTTCCGCATGGGCGTGGAGGGGCGCGTATCGGCATTGGCCGCCGTGCGTGCGACGCCGGCGGACATCATCCGGCTGAAATTCCTACTGGAACAGGCCCGTCAATTCACCGAAAAGGGCAGCGATTTCCAAACGGAGTTCGTGGAGGTGGACAAGCAAATTCATCTGGCCTTGGCGGAGATTACGGGCAATCCGGTTTACATCTCTTTGCATCACACCGTCCATGACAACATCGACCGGTATTATGAAGCCTTTTCGTCCATGAAGCAGCCGGAAATGGCGGAAAACTTTTCAGATCTGGGCAACATCGTCGATGCCGTGGAAAAAAAGAAAGCGGATGAAGCGCGGCGGCTGGCCGAAGCCCACGTGTTGCGATTCAACCACTATATGGAAAACCGGGAGGCATAGGGATCGTGTCGAATAAACGCCTATCCCGTCATAGACAAGGCGGCTATTGATATTTTTTTGCCGGCACGGCAGTTTGCCGAAGTCCGCGATGCACTTAAATAATGAAGGAGTGAGACCATGACCCCATTGAAAACCACCTCCGTGAAGGCCTTGACCTACCAGCGGCGTGATGTCGATAAGGGTTATACCAACCAGTATCTGGATGTTGACCTGTCCGCTGAAACGATCGCCATCGGCTCCATCGAGGAGAAGATCAAGAAAACCTTCATCGGCGGTAAAGGTTTCGACCTGTGGTTGTTATGGCATGCCGTCAGTGGTGAAAAAAAATGGAACGATCCTCAAAATGCCGTCTGCATCGCTTCGGGACCCATGGGGGGCATCCCCGGCTATCCCGGTTCGGGAAAAAGCATCGTGACGTCGATTTCGCCGCTCACCGGTTCGGTCATTGATTCCAACGTGGGCGGCTATTTCGGCCCCTATCTGAAGTTTTCCGGTTTTGATGCCCTCCGAATCACCGGAAAAGCGCAGGGCGATATGGTGGTGGTTATCGACGGCATCGAAGAATCGATCGAAATCCTCCGGATCTCCGGATTGCCTGAGGATGCCTACGCCCTGTCCGACGAACTGACCGAGCGCTTCTCAAAGGGGAAGAAGGTCGGCATCTCGGTGGTCTCCGCCGGTCCGGGCGCCGCCAATACCCGCATCGGCTGCCTGAATTTTTCATGGTACGACAATGCCCGCAAACGGGTACGCTACAAACAGGCGGGCCGCGGGGGCATCGGAACCGTATTTGCCGACAAGGGGCTTAAGGCTGTGGTGGCCCGTTGGGAAAAGGTCTCCATGAAAAACAACAATCCCGCCGACCTGGAGGCAACCAAGACCGTGGCCAAGCGTCACGCCAGAGAAATCGTGGATTTAGACCCCAAGCAAAATGAGATGGCCCGCATTGGCACCACCCACCTGGTGCCCATCATGAACGATTTTGACCTGCTGCCCACCAACAACTTCCAGTACGGATCCGACCCACGGGCGTCGCTCATCGGCCGGGAGGTTTTTGCAAAGCTCTTCGATCCGGGATTTGATGGCTGCTGGAAAGGCTGCACCGTGGCCTGCGCCCACGGGGTCAAGGATTTCGTGCCTTTCACCGGCGCGTATAAAGGGAAGCGGGTATTCGTGGATGGGCCCGAATATGAAACCATTGCCGGCTGCGGTTCCAACCTGGGGATTTTCGATCCCTTCACCATTTTGGAGATCAACTTTTACTGCGATGCCTACGGCCTGGATACCATCAGCGTGGGAACCGGCATCGCCTTCGTCATGGAATGTTTTGAACGGGGACTGATCGATGCGGACCACACCGGCGGCATGGACCTCTCTTTCGGCAACCGCCTCAATGCCCTGGAGCTGGTTCACCAGATGGCCGCCGGCAGGGGGTTCGGCGCGATTGTCGGACAGGGGATCCGTTGCATGAAGAAAATTTTTTCCGAGCAATTCGGCGCTGATCCTGCTATGCTGCAGGATATCGGCATGGAGTCCAAGGGGTTGGAGTTTTCCGAATACATGACCAAGGAATCTCTGGCCCAGCAGGGGGGATACGGACTGGCGCTCAAAGGCCCCCAGCATGACGAGGCCTGGCTGATCTTTCTGGACATGGTCCACAACTTTATGCCCACCTTCGAGAAGAAGGCCGAGGCCCTGCACTGGTTTCCCATGTTTCGTACCTGGTTCGGCCTGTGCGGTCTGTGCAAGTTGCCCTGGAACGACGTCGTTCCCGAGGACAACAAGGATACGGTCGAACCGGCCAAGGTGATGAAACATGTGCGCTGGTACGCCGAGTACTATACCGCCGTTACCGGAAACACGGC
>DEIP01000061.1:3483-3956 GCA_002352605.1 Desulfobacteraceae bacterium UBA2771
GAGCGTTACGACGCCGAGCTTAAGGAAAAGTACCGTGTGGATATTACGGGGAAAGAGACGCCCTGGAAAGTGGCCCGGCTGAGAAAACGGCGCGAAGCCCAGTACGAAACCTTAAAGGATGCGGTTTACCAACGCCGTGGCTGGACCGCCAACGGGATCCCCACCGTGGACACCGTCAACCGGCTGGGTATCGATTTTCCCGAGGTGTTGGCCGTACTGGCCGAAAATGGTGTGAAATAGATGATCACCGTCGATGAGGAAACATTTCCCTGGCAGGAAGGGCTGACTGTGGCCGACCTGCTCTCGAAACTGAAGGACGGCCGGAGCTATGCCGTGGTGAAGCTGGATGGCAAACCGGTTTCCCGTCCCCATTTTGACACCACGACGGTTGCCGATGGTTGCCGAATAACACCAATCCCCATGATTGCCGGCGGGTGACCGTCCCCGTTTACATTTTGCGCATCTGCTTATTC
>DEIP01000094.1 GCA_002352605.1 Desulfobacteraceae bacterium UBA2771
TCTCAGCTTCAGCCCATCTTTGGCTGATACCTCACTCTCAAATCCCACGAAATAGCTCGCTATTCCTGTGGTTTTGCTCTCTCGGATCAGCCAAACCTGAACCAAATCTGAGCGCCAATTCTGCGAAGTTATTTTTGCGCGAACCCTTAGGATCGTGAACTCTATTTCGTCCCCAATCCTTAGTCGAAAGCCATGTCTGTTTTCCACACCTCCCAGACCTTGCCGACCAAGTCCGGTCCCGGTTTAAGCGTCAGCTTCCCCGGCCGCCATCCTGACGGTGTGGCTTCCGCGCCCTTGGTCTCCCGGACTCGTTGGAAGGCTTGAACCTGCCTCAGGGTTTCCTGCACATTGCGCCCCACCGGCGGCGTCAGGACTTCATAGCCCTGGACCACACCGTCCGGATCGATAATGAAGCGGCCCCGGTTCTCCACGCCCGCATTCTCATTAAACACCCCGTACAGCCGACCCACCTTGCCACCGGCATCGGACAGCATGGGAAAGGGCACACCGCCTGTAACCATCTTGGCCAGTTCGTGATCATCCCACATTTTGTGAACAAACATGCTGTCGATGCTCATGGAGAGCAATTCCACGCCCAGCTGCCGGAACTCGGCATATTTTTCGGCGACCGCCGAAATTTCGGTCGCTCATACGAATGTGAAATCGCCCGGATAAAAACAGAGCAGGACCCACTTGCCCAGGTAGTCGGACAGCTTAAGGTTAATAAATTTTCCCTGCCGGTATCCCGGTGCCACAAAGTCCGGTGCTTTTTCTCCCACATGAATCATTGTCGTCTCCTCCTTTTTCGGTGCGATTGTCTCACTGGTGGTCTCCGCTACCGGTTCTCCAACCGGTCCTCCGGTTGGTCGGGCACACCCGACATCAATCTCTTCTGCCATACATGCCTCCTTTCGTCAGTTGTTAAAGGGTTCAGACGAGGACCCCATCCGTTTAATCCGGAAGAGGGATTCTCTACGGAAAACGATTTTCCGATGTGTGACAAACCCCTGCGCTGAATCTGTTTACCGACGGAACCGCGACGATGATACGTCCGCCGGTGGTTCGTATCTCTTGTGGAAATATATACTTTTTATAAGAATCCGGAGCCATCTCTGTGGGTTTTATTATTTCCAAGACCCTTATACGCTTCTTTTCACCTTTCTTGCCAGATCATCAAAAAGGCTGTAGAGCACGGGCATCAATAACAGGGTAAGAAAAGTCGATGCAGTCAACCCCCCTATTACCGTTATTCCGATAGGAGAAAACAGTTCCGCCCCTTCACCCTTGGAAAGAGCCATGGGGATACACGCAAAAATGGTAGTCATGGCCGTCATCAGAATTGGACGGAGACGGATCGTCCCTCCGGTTATAATTGCCCGGTCTCTTTCCATCCCCCTTTCCCGTTGCTGATTAATACAATCGACCAGAAGGATTCCGTTTTTTGTGACAATTCCTATTACCGTGAGCAGGCCGATAAAGGAAGTAAGGGAAAGGGTGGCGCCGCTTATCAGCAAAGAAAAAACAACTCCGATAAATGCGAGAGGTATGGTAAACATAATGATAAGGGGGTGGAGAAAGGACTCGAACTGGGCGGCCATCAACATGTATATGAGGAGCACAATAAGCATTAGCGCCCACACTGCCGCAACCTGCATCTCCGCCATATGTGCGTAGGAACCGCCGTATGTTATGGAATATCCTTCCGGCAATTGAAATTTATCCAACACCTGTTTCAGCTCGTTCGCTACGCTTCCCAGATCGCGTCCAAAGACATTGGCGCTCACAATCCCCACCCTTTGTTGAGCCTCCCTGTCTATCCTCGCAGGACCTTTTCCCTCCCTGATTTTTGCGATATCGTTCAAACGGACCTGAAAGCCGAGAGGAGAAGAGATAATCACATCTTTCAAGTCTTCAAAGCTCTTTTTATAGGGCTCCTGGAATCTTATTCTGATATTGTATTCGTCCCCGGCTTCCCTGTATTTGGAATCTGTTTTTCTGCCCAGAAAGGCCGATTCCACCCCGGAGGCGATATTCCTTACCGTAATACCCATTTGGGATGCCTTTTCCCTATCTATTACTATCTGAAATTCAGGCCTTCCGATCTTAAGGCTGTTATCCACATCGCAGATCCCCTCTATTCCTTTCATTTTCTTCTCTACAGTGTTGGTAAGAGCGTTCAGCACCTTCAGGCTGTTTCCGGATATCTTTACTTCAATTGCCCTTTCTCCTCCTCCGGCAAACCAGTCCATGGTGTCCATGAAATATACTATTGCCCCATCAAGTTCGGGTATATAGGGCCGCAAGGTCTCAAGAAATTCAGCCCCGCTTTTTTTTCTCTTTTCCTTTGGCGCCAGGTTAAAAAATATCTCGGATTCATTTACACCCGCAGGACCGACGCCAAAGACCATGTCTATCCTGCTGGCTTCAGAAATTCCGGTAAGGGAAACAATGGATTCAAATTCAGGTTGTTCCATCACGGCTTTTTCAATCTTGTCAACAAATTTGCCGGTTTCATCAAGAGACGTCCCCGGCGGAAGTTTGACGACTACGGTATAAGCCTCTTCATCTAATTTACTAATGAATTCGGTTCCCACGAATTTCATCATGTAGAGACTAACCGCAAAAACGAGCGCGGCCGCAACAACGGTTATCGAACGATGATGCAGTGTCCACCTGATAGACCGGTCGTAGGCAGTTTTTATTCCGGAGAAGATTTCCCCCTTGGCCTTATTCCGGGTCCTCCTGAAAATCCTCGAGGCTATCATTGGAATCAGGGTCAGAGCCGCCAAAAGAGAAGCCAGCAAAGAGAAGGTGACGGTCAGCCCCAAAGGCCGCACGATAATCCCGAAGATACCGGCTGCGAGGGCCATGGGCAAGAACACGACAATGGTGGTAAGGGTTGAGGAGGTAATCGCCATCCCTACTTCCGAGGTCCCCTTAAGGGCCGCATCTTTACCTGACGCGTCCTCCTGCATGTGTCTATAGATATTTTCAATCACGACAATGGCATCATCAACAATCATGCCTACGGCCAGAGCCACCCCCGATAGTGTCATCATATTGATGGTATGTCCCATAAAATAGAGGGGAATAAAGGCGGCAATGATTGAAAAAGGGATGGTCACCGCAAGAGAGAGGGTGGCACGGAAGTTCCAAAGGAACAGAAATATCACTCCGACGGCGAACAAGCCCCCCCATGCGATACTCTCCTTCAACTGTGATATGGAGGCCCTGATCAGGCTGGAGGTATCATAGCTTCTCAATATCTTTATATCGGGAGGAAGGCTTTTCTCTATCCCGTCAAGCTCCCGGTTCACCGCGTCCACGACTCTAATGGAATTTTCGCCCGGTTCCTTATTAACCAGGATCAATACGGAAGAGACTCCGTTGGTTTTTCCCCTGCTTCTTATCTCCTCATGGGTATCCTGGATCTCGGCTACGTCCCTTACATAAACAGGGATTCCATTTTCAACCGACAGGATAGTATCTGCGATTTCCGTAAGGTTTTGATATTTTCCCATGGTGCGGATTACCAGCTCGTTGCCTCCACGGGTGATATGGCCTCCAGGGATATCAACATTCTGTGAGCCGACCGTCTCCACCACCTGTTGAAGCGATAAGTTGTGCGCGGACAGCCTCTCCCGATCAACGGCTACCACTATTTCCCGTTCATACCCTCCCACTATGCTCACAGAGGCTACGCCGGGCAGAGACTCCAGTCTCTTTTCCACCGTGTCTTCCATGAGCTTCTTCATGTTCGTTAAGTTCCGTCCGCTCATGGTCAAAGCACCATAATAAACTACCGGCATCATATCCATGTCAAACTTGAGCACCAGGGGACGATCAACGTCATTGGGAAGGAAATCAAGGGCCAGCTCAACCCTGTTTCTCACGTCCTGGGCCGCTATATCAAGATCTGTCCCCCATTCAAATTCCAACATCATAACCGACAAGCCCTCCAGGGAAGCGGCCTTCAATTTGATAAGCTTGTCTACCACCGCCACCTGTTCTTCTATATGTTCGGTTATCAAAGTTTCGATCTCTTCCGAGGCTACTCCAGGGTATTCGGTAATTATCGCCACTACCGGGAAATCCATTTCAGGAAACATGTCAACACCGACCCGGAAAAAACATGTCAGGGCAACTACAACGACAATTAACAAGAGCATAATCGTAGTCACCGGCCGGTTGATTGAAAACTCGGGCAATTTCATTGGATAACCTCTACAGAGACCCCATCGGTTAAGGCGTAAAGGCCTTCTATGACTATCGACTCCGTCCCGTTCAGGCCTTCAATCACCTCTACCCAATCGCCGTCGCTAATACCCAGTTGAACGATTTGAGCCCTGGCCTTGCCTGCTTCTATTTTAAAGACAGTATGCTTTTCATTTTTTACTAAAAGGGACTCTTTAGGCACCTGCAATACCCCTTTTTTCTCTTGCTCAACTATCTTTAATCGGCAAAACATCCCTCCCCTAAGTTTAAAATCGGGATTGAGAATTTCTATCTCTATGAGGAAGGTCCTGTTAATCGGATCTATTTTTGGATTTATCACAGTAATTTTTTCTGAAAAGATCTTCCCGGGATAGGAATCGACCTTAAGTTCAACATCTTTACCTACCTGAAAGAATACCAGTTTGGTCTCGGAAATATGGCACTCGAGCTTTATTTTGCTGATATCTACAATATGAAGCACATACCAGAGATAGGTCACCCAATTGGACACCTCGCCTTCCTGCATGAGCTTTTCAACAACAAACCCTGAAAAAGGCGCATAGGTGACGGTATCCTTCAGATTCTCTTCTACAATGGCCGCTCTGGCCGTGGCCACTTTCAACTGTGCCTCGGCCAGGTTCAGCTCGGCCTGCGCAATGTTGTAGTCGGTCAAGATTTTATCATACGTCTGTTCGGAAACACTCTTCTCGGCCCAGAGATTAGACAGCCTTTTGTAGTTCCTTGCCACATTTTTCAAATCCAGCCTTGCCTTTTTTAAACGGGATTGAGCCATCCCGAGGGAAGCGCTTGCTTCATTTTTGGCAGACATATAGGTGCTCTGTTCCAGCCGTATCAAGGGTTGACCCTTTGTCACACTGTCCCCGACATCAACAAATATTTTTTCTATCCTTCCCTCTACCTTGGGGCCGATCCTTGCCTCACGGATAGGAGATATGGTCCCGGTTGCAAAGATATAGGAGGCTATATCACCCCTTTTCACCTTGACAACCTTTACCGATGCAGCCCTCCTGTTTTCCTGCTTTTCTATTTCATTTTCCGAAGAACCGCATCCGGAGACAACCAGAATGAATGCTAACACCAGGATATTTGATGACAGTTTCATTATTTTTTTCATTTTTCCCTGTTGGCTTATTCGCTTGTCGTTCTGGTTTTGCCCGAGATCGGTGCCCACGTCTTCTTTAAAACAACACCTAATGTGTCTAATTTTTTGCTGCCGCAGTTCCGTCCTTAATCGCTTCGATGTGTGTACGGAATGGCTGTAGAAACTTGAAATTAGACACTTCTAGACTAAGATTGACTACCATTTCGCCCTTTATTTGGCAAGGCAAAAAGGATAGTCTATGTTGGTGATAATAATAGTGGATTTACGCCTATAGCGTTCCTCCATCAACTTGGGTTGTACTGACAATTGTTCTTGCAACAGGCATACGTCTGAAGACATCATACAGTGTCGAAACTAAACATTGTGGAAAGTGACCATTAATTTTTCAAAGCTACGCTTGCTTCGCTTTCGGCTTTCGTTTTATGGATAGTAACGGTGGTCCCGTTTGGGACAACACATTTAAGGGCGCATTATTATTCCTTCGATCGAAAAATCAATTCTTTGGCGCCTGACTGTCGACCCGGCATGATGGGACCATAAGGAGAGAGATCATGCAGCGGATACTGATCTTGGGCGCCGGCCGGGTGGCACGGCCCGCGGTTCGTTACCTGCTTGAAAAAGGTGGATTGACGGTGGTTTTGGCCGATCAGGCGCTGGACAGGGCCGAAGCCATCATTGGGGGCCACGCCGCCGGCAGGGCCGTCCGCCTCGACGTCAATGACGAAACCGTGCCGGCACAGCATGTCTCGGCGGCCGACATTGTAATCAGCCTGTTGCCCTGGACCCTGCACCCGCTGATCGCCCGCTTGTGCTTGATCCACGGCAAGCACATGATCACC
>DEIP01000110.1 GCA_002352605.1 Desulfobacteraceae bacterium UBA2771
AATTTGTCCGGGTACTTATCGGCAAGATTCACTGCCTCTGAGAAATCCTCATCAATATGATATAGTTCCCACACATCGTCCTCAAAGGATGCGGTCTTGTTCAAAAACCAGGGCATCCGATTGCCGTGAATGGTGGCGGCCTTCCAACCATCCTTATAGATCGCCCGGTTGCCGAACAGCTCATAGTACTGCTCAGGATGTTGAGTGGGAGTCTCGGAGTTGTCGAACGAGTAGGCCATACTCACCCCGTCCAGATCCATTTGCTCTACCCCGTCAAGCTCTTTCAGAAACGGAGTACCGGTCACATCGAGAATGGTAGCTGCGATGTCGATGATGTGGTGATACTGGTTGCGAATTTCTCCTTTGGCCTTGATACCGTCCGGCCAGGAAATAATAAGGGCGTCCTGGATCCCGCCTCGATGAACTATC
This sequence comes from Desulfobacteraceae bacterium UBA2771, assembly GCA_002352605.1. Taxonomy (GTDB): domain Bacteria; phylum Desulfobacterota; class Desulfobacteria; order Desulfobacterales; family Desulfosarcinaceae; genus Desulfosarcina. Next base: position 430 of record DEIP01000110.1, read on the forward strand.
TGCTTGAAGTATTGAAACGGCGTGTTGCCTGCCGATGCCCAGCCCGCGTGAAAATGTGGATAGGTGGTGGGGCCGCCCCAGTCGTCGTAATGCGACATGTTGGCTTCGAATGGAGTCTGCAGCCCGTTGAGAACGTAGGTTTCATTGAAGCTGCCAGTCATGCCGCCTTCGCCGGAAGAACCATTATCTGAGGTCACAAATATGATGGTGTTATCCAGCTGGCCGGTTCTCTCCAACGTCTGGATAATGCGTCCGATCTGGGCATCCACGTGATCCAGCATGGCAGCAAAGACCTCCATCTGGCGCGCGTAGAGCTTCTGCTCTTGCGGTTTAAGACTGTCCCAGGCAGGGAGTCCTTTGCAACGCTTGGTGAGCTTGGTTCCCGGAGGGATGATGCTCATTTTGAGTTGTTTCTGGTAAATAATCTCACGTGCCTTATCCCAGCCCATATCGAATTTGCCTTTATATTTTTTAATATACTCCGGCGGTGCCTGATGGGGCGAGTGCATGGCCACCGGTGCCCAGAACATCATGAACGGCCGATCTGGAGAGATAGAGACATGTGACGTGATGTTGCGAACGGCTTCATCGGCCATGGCCTCGCTGTAATGGTACGCGGGTTTTCCTGCCCAGTCCTCCATTGGGTAATGATCCCGCCACAACAGCGATCGGTAGTTGTCGGCATCAGCTGCCATAAAACCGTAATAATGATCAAACCCTTCTCCACTGGGCCAACGGTCGAACGGACCGCTCTCGGACACTTCAGCCAACGGGGTATGGTCCCATTTGCCGATGGCGTAGTTGATGAAACCGGCTTTTTGCATGTGCTTGGCCACGGATTTTCCGGACTCCGGCGGACATGCGTTGTAACCGGGAAACCCCATCGCGGTCAGAGAATGGGACCCCAAACCGACGCGGTGGTGATTGCGGCCCGCCATGATGGAAGCCCGGCTTGGCGAACACAGAGCCGTGGTATGAAAGTTGTTGTAGCGAAGGCCGTTGTTGGCCAGGCCGTCCATGACCGGTGTATCGATCAGTCCTCCAAACGAACCCTGATGAGCAAAGCCGGTATCGTCCAACAGGAAGATAATCACATTGGGTGTTCCTGCAGGTGGTTTTGGCGTGGAGGGCCACCACTCTTTAGACTCTTGGTAGGACTTGGCGATTTTGCCCTTGAATTCCTGGCCATACTTCTTGAATGAATCCTTTTCGGCCGCAAAAGCAGCCGGACAAGTCCAGTACAGCCCCAAAACGACCGTCATAACCACGATAAACGTTTTCCATGAAATCATTACTTTCATTCTTTCTCCTCCTTATATTAGAATTAATGCTTGTTTGAGTTTCCTTATGAAAACCCAATAGAAACCCGTTCTTGAACACCCTCCCATTATTTGATTTTTTCGAAATTGTTCCTCCTTTTTTCAATCCGGAAAAGATTTACGGCCTGGTTTGTATGCAAAGACATGACCCCTTTGTTTTTCCTACTTTGTTTTCTCAATTTTATTCATTGGGTAAGTTTGGTCAAAATAAGCCTGTTCAGGGCCATACAATCTCAGATAGACAAAGAAAGATTGACCTTTATTGCTCTGAATCCAGTTGTTTTCTTTCCCTTTTGGTGCTTCGGGACCAAAATAGAGATCAACTGAGCCATCACTGTTAGAAACTAACTTATCAGAGCGTGAAGAAAGGTCTGCACGCTTGGTTTCATTTTGAATGATTAAACGGTTCGCTATGTCATAAACCGTAATCGACCAAAAGAGAGCTGCTGGTGGATTAGGTTCGATGTGGAGGCTGTAGTTGTTGGCTCCCATAAGTGCATTGCCATCAGCATCGTAATAAGATCCTATATAGGCAGAACCTTTCCCTGCAACTCTCGATACCATTCCGGCAGATGTAGTCACTGCTTCAAATGTATAAGAAGTACGCTCGTTAAACATTGAATAGGTTTCCAAATCTATCTTAGGATCCATCCCTGCCATCGCATCTTCCCATCCGGAATCATTACCATAAAGTGATGAAGCAAATTTCTCTTTGGTTTTATTAAATGCGGTGGCCTGAGCCATAGCCATTCCGGTTTTTACACCTTCGAGCAAGATTTCTTTTTGATAAGCTGTTGGATTAAATGATTTTCCTTTCTCTATGCCCAGGTCTTTTAACCACGCGTAGAAAAAGCGATCGCGATCGGCCATCGGTTCTTTTTGCACATACTGATTTACCAACTCCCAATATTCCATACCGATAGGTTGAGTACCAATGGCAACATTATCTCCCGGTTTTGGATTGTACGTAATATATCTTGTTTTCGGTGGATTAGCAGCATCAGATAATTTGTAAGAGGTTACTGCAGTTTTTAGTTTTTCTGCTTCTGCTCCTGTACCCAATACCCGG
>DEIP01000139.1:0-1586 GCA_002352605.1 Desulfobacteraceae bacterium UBA2771
TCATTTTCGGCAGATTTTAAAGACAAAAACCTTGAAATAGTCCACTATTACAGTGCCTTTTGCTCTTTAACATCTACCAATCCTAACCTAAATCTGAGCGCCAATTCTGTAAAGTTATTTTTGCGCGAACCCTAAGGGCCTTGGAAAAAAATAAGGAGTAGTTTACTACGGTTTCACCCTGGATTGTTTATCGCTCTAATCCATTTCGTGCATTGACTCCCCGGGTAAGTAATGTTTAATTTCATCAAGGATGATACTTGTTGGCAATCTTTAGGAGAAATCTTCTTGTCGGTGAAAATTCGATAACCACGAGGCAAAAACATAAATCGGGAATACACAGGCAATGCTCCCCTATATCCGGACGCCATATCCGGCGACTATCGCTGGGGTTTTTTTTGCCCAGGCTTCATTGATATCGGAACGGGTCGTAATGGCGGAAATCAATGAATTTGACTTAATTCTCCGCCATTATCGACCCTTCCTTTTTTTACTGCTTAATCAACAACGGGATTCCATTTCTTCCCCCATTTCTTCTCGACATAACCCTTGTAAGGTTCAAGCGCTTTTGCTTTCCACCAATCCTGATTCCGAACACCAAGATCCTCAGCTGCAATGGTGCCTGCAATATAGCCTGGATGTAAAGTCGTCGCACCGGGAGCCGCACCCAGGGTCTGGCTGATGTACAGCTTCGATATGGGGGTTCGAGGAGCACCACATCCGGGAAAAGGACGGTTTAGGTAAAATTGGTCGGGGGACAGGACACCACCCCCCCAGCAGCCTAAAATTGCGCTGGCATTTCTACGGTACATATCCAGAGGGCTGTAGGAGAGACGTGATAGTTTGGCCCGCTTAAAATTAGAGACATGCCTACATACCAGCGCTTCAAGCTTATCAGAGTACGCTTCGCGTATATTATCCCAGTTTTCAAAACCGCCTTCTGCTGTCGGATCGGCAGTAACGTTTGGCCACAAATGAAAGGGATATAAACCGGGAGGCGCCTGTGTCTGATCTGCCATTGCAAACCCCTGGAAACAACCGCCGCCACATAAGGGCGGATCCGATAAGACGCCGGCCGGGCGGTCATTGCCCATTCGCTCCAGATCCTTTATATTTTCTATGCCTATGTTAAAAACACTTGCCTCTGACACTTCAGGGAACTGGGGCGCCTGAATCCATTGCGGTTTCTCGTTCAACACGAAGTGGCAGGTAATTGTTGTTTGATTGTAATCAATTCCTTTTACCGCTGTGACCACTTCAGGCGTCAAATACTCCTCTCCCACCATGTCAAGAAAAGTAAGGCCCGGCGTAACATTGCTGATCACCGCTTTTTTGGCCCGGACTTCAGCCTCCGGATAAACCGCATGTTTCGACAGTACCACACCTTTTGCCTCTCCGTTCTCAACGATTATTTTGTCAACCGGACATGCTTGCATGACCGCGCCGCCATGGTGCATAAAACACCGAGCCAGGGCATGGGGCACGGCATGGGACCCTCCCCTTCCCGTATAGCACCAGTTGAGAACCATCGTAAAAGGCATCAGAATTCCGCCGAACGGGCCGGTCAGCTTGTCCCATGGCATTGCTTC
>DEIP01000139.1:1651-5371 GCA_002352605.1 Desulfobacteraceae bacterium UBA2771
TTCGGCACTACCGGGCATTTGCCCAGATACTCTATCATATACTCCAAATTTTCAGCCGTAGGGATTTCAAAGAAAAATTTTTGCATAAATTCTACCCAATGTGGGCCCAGGTACTGCGACAAGGTCCGAAATACTTCCGCATCATGGGTATTGATCCTTTTCCAGGCCTCATACTGAGTATTTGCACTAAACTGATGAAATAAAACGGCTGATTTATCCAAAAAAGGATGAAAGTATGCCCATTCGCTTGAGGTAAGCATCTCCAGGCCGAATCTTTCCAGTTCAAGGTCGTTATATGCCGGACTCGCAAGCGTCATCATACCGCTGGCATGCATGTTGTACCTGACACCCGGGATACCCAGTTCTTCGGTGTTACAATGGGTCCCCAATTCATCCCGTCTTTCAAAAACAACGACGTCAAGGCCTGCCTTTTGCAAATAAGACGCTGCAGTCAGTCCGTTGACCCCCCCCCCAATAACAATTACATCGTACTCTTTTTTGAACTTTCCCATTTCGTTCTCCTTAGGTTAAATGGTTTGAAACAAAAAGATCTTCTCCCTTGTTTTTCCTGGGCCCCTACTCCTCGTATAATTTTCTTACCAGTTTTCCTTTATATTCGTATCTTGGAAGTGACCCATCGGGAACCAACTCCACATCAGCCCGAAATACCAGTTTTTCCCTTATTCCGGCCTCTAATTCTTTTTTCAACGCTTTTAGATCACCAACACCTTTCGCATGCTCCACCTTTATCTTCAATGGCGGTTCGACTTTCGGTCCCGGTTTATCGAGCTGGATTTCAAGCATTCCGCTCACTTTCGGTTGAAACGTCCCAATCACGTCCCGAATTGCAGCGGGATAGACATTCACGCCAAGGATGAGGAGCATATCATCCGTTCTTCCCACACACTTGATGCGCATCCCTGTCCTGCCACACTCACAAGGATCCATGTTGATGATTACCTGATCCCTTGTTCGGTAACGGATCAGGGGCATGCACTCTCTGAACAAGCTTGAGTATACCAGTTCCCCGTTTGTACCGGTTTTCAGATCTTTTATCGGTTTCAACGTTTCCGGATCAATTATTTCCACGTGTACGAGGCCCTGTCCGGCGAAATGCATCCCATCCTGCTTATAACATTCGCTCCACACAGCAACAGCCACCTCTCCGAGGCCCATACCCTCCGAGAACTTACACCCGAACCCTTCCTGAACCTTCTTCCTGATATACGGATCACTTCCCCCGGGTTCGCCGCCGACAATGATTTTCTTGCAACCCAGGGATTTCGGGTCTATCTCCTTTTTTTTAAGCCAATCCAAAAAGTAGACGGCGTAGGACGGGGTCCCGAACATGGCGTTGGCTTTAAGGTTCTGGAACGCCGCCAGGATCCTTTCGGTCGCTCCGGGGCCTATCGGCACGACCGTGGCGCCTAAATGCTCGAGGGCTCCTTGAAGCCCGGCGGCGGCAAAATAACCCCCGGCGCCCACCGCCATAGCGATTATATCATCCGGTCTGAATCCGCACGACCATCCGTACCGGCACCCAATTTCGATCCAACCATCGATGTCGTTTTGGGTCAGTCCGATGTACGTGGGCACCCCTGTTGTCCCCGACGACGAGTAGAATCGTACGATATCGCCGGATTCACAGGCCATATGCTTCCCAAGCGGTGCCTTGGTAAGCTGGCTATCCCGCAACTCCTGTTTTTCCGTAAACGGAAGCTTGTCAATGTCATCCACGGACTGGATATCTCCCCGTGATATACCTGCCGCTTTAAATTTTTCCTTGTAAAATTCCGACTTCGAAAACACATAATCCATATGAGACAAAAACTTCTTATTATGTAAATCATGCAACTTGTCCGCCAGAATGGTTTCCATCTCCTCGTTCCAGTACTTTCTATCCCTGTTCAATTTACGTCCTCCTATTCATGAAATTTTTCAGATCTTTTGGATTATACTTGAAATCGGGAACCGGCTCATGCCCGGCAGGGGCCTGCTCCTGGGACAACAGGGTATAGCAACCGGGGCAATAATACTCGATGTATCGCACGAACATGTGATCATGCAGATATACCTTGACGCCATAATCATCCCCGGTCAGTTCCGCCCTTTTACAGTATTTTTTGTAATTATCATCTACGCCGCAAAAGACATGACCACACTTGACGCAAAAGCACTTCATGTTTTTGTCTACTTCAAGATATTCATGAACCTTCATATCACCCTCCCCTTCGAATATTATTGAGATTTTTGTTTCCTATACTCAATGATCGCTTTCCGTTTTTTCTCTGTCGCATCGACATTTATCGCTACGCTGTTCACCTCATTGAACCCGGTTAAAACACCGCTTACTTCGGGTTCGAACACCACACCGTAGATATTTTTAGCAAACTCCCCGGTAATGAGCTGTTTCTTCACATCCTTCAATACAAGTTCGATATCTCTATCCAAAGGATCTCCATATCCGCCGCCGCCGCCACCGTAAATATAGACGAAATCACCACCCGCCTTCATCGACGTCGCCGGAACATTCGGCGGAACATCGTACACGTCGCCGGTCAAGCCTTTCAGCTCATCGAGATCTCGAGGGAAGCGACCTTTCTCCCGAACCCAGTCGAGTAAGTTCGTGTTAACTCCGAAATACATCTCGGCAGGAGCGGCACCGTGCCCGCCCCAAAGCCCGGTCCCGGGTATCGTCTTCTTTCCCCTCCCAAAAGGCGTGACATGCAGCCCCGGTGAATTGTAAATCATATATGCTATCTCGAGGCCGGTTCCTCCCCTTTGCTTCCCCGCACCGCCCGAATCAATCGCCTGATTTTTGAACATGTAAATGAAAGGCATGATCGACTCGTTCATCTCGACATCGGAGGCAATGACTTCCGGAGTGTATCTGAATGTCCCACTGTCGGATCCGTCATAGGTCGGACCCGCTCCCTGACCGACGGCAAGCATATCAAACAAGAGGGTGCTCATGGTAAAACCGTGCTGGTTAATCCCCCCCCAGCCGAGAAAAAGGTTATCGATGTTCCACGCGGCATTCTGGTCGATGAAATATTCCTCGTGGGTCCGCTGCATCTTGCTGATGCAGGTATCGGCCAGGCACATTACCGACATTCCCAAAATAACCGAACCGGAGACCGCCGTAGGATATTTGGCGGACACAACAGAGGGATACTCCGGAAATTTTATCTTAAAAACCTTGGTTATCCCTCTATTCCAATGCTCCTCAAAAAACAATAGCGTACAAATGCTTGTGAAGAGATAACCCGCAACAGAAGATGAGGACATATTGAAGCAACCCACCATTTGGGGGCTGGTCTCGGAGAAATCAAAAATCAATTGATCCTTTTTCTTTATCAGTTTCAATTTCATTTTGATCTTCTTGTACTCCCTCCCGTTGTGGTCGAGGTATGTCTCTGAAGTCCATTCGCCATCAGGAAACTCCATCAGTTTCCTCCTCGCATAGGCCTCAGTATCGATGATCATCTGCTTGTATATCACGTCAAGCATTTCCTTGGAATATTTGTCCATGAGTTCTTTGATCTTCTCATCAACCACGTTCAGGGAGCCGACTCTTGCCCTTACATCGAGTGTCGCCCCGAGTGGATCCCGGACAGCCCTCTCGAGAAACTTGTAAAAATCCTTTCGCTCGATACCCTTTTCCATTACTTTGAGCCCCGGGAACCGTACACCCTCGTGGAATACTTCCGTTGCTGAAGG
>DEIP01000005.1:0-61726 GCA_002352605.1 Desulfobacteraceae bacterium UBA2771
TTCAGATGCGATTGCGATCGGTGATGTTCATCCTCACCATGACGGTGGGGGCCGCTGTTTACGATCCGGATTGGATGACGCGAATCGTGGCCGCGTTCGGATCGGATCATCCGTTCACCCAGGTAGAGACCCTGCGGTTTCCCCTTTACCTGACGTTCGTCCTGGCCCTGTTCGCCCTGGCCACCGTCTTGCGGCTGGACGAGATCTGCCCCAACCCCAAGGTGGATGGCACCTGCGAGAAGCAGTTCGGCGGGTCGGCCATGGATGCGTTCAAGCTCACCCTGGACAGCGGCGGATGGATTCTCAAAACCCCGTTCGTCCTGGCCGTAATCCTGTTCGGGATGCTGTTCGACGGTATTCTTCGCATGGTCATCACGCTGGCCAGCCAATACTACCGCATGGTGCAGGTGCCCGAATCGCTTTATGGGATCCTGGGATCGGTGATGGCGGTGCTGGGGCTGTTCATTCCCCGGCTGGCGCTTCGAATTGCGGAAAACCGTTCGCCGGCATTCTGCCTGTGGACCACGGCCGCCACGGCCCTTGTCGGGCTGTCCGGCATGGTGTTTTTCTGGCCCTACGCGGGACTGGTGCCGGCCCTGGTGGCTTTTTCTGCCCTTTACATGGTGAGTTTTTACGTCAGTTATTTTGTCAATCAACAGGCCTCGTCGTCGCGCCGGGCCACGGTGCTCAGCTTCAAGGGGCTGGCCTATAACCTCTCCTACGGGTTCATCGGGATCGTCTATGCGGGACTTCTGGAGGTGAAAAAAACGGGCATCGATGCCGTCGATATCGACACCCACGCTGTGGAAAACATCGTTTTCAGGAACACCTTTTCCTGGTTTCCGCTATCCCTGGCTGCCGGCCTGGTCGTGATGACGGCGGGCGTCCTTGCCTTCCGGTCCGTTGGCAGAAAATGAGTTTTGCAGGTATGCCCGAAAGTCCGTGTTGACAAAGGAAAAGCATTTACCTTATGTTTATTTTTTACGACCGCTGTTCCTTTTTCCATTTGAGCCGACCCTGCGCCACCCGTTCAGTCTCTGGTTCACCAATGACTCCGTTGGCGGTTGAATTCACCCGGGTCCGACGCTTTTGGAGACACACCGGAAAATTTGCAACGCCGGCAGGCCGATGCGGCTGTCCGCAACGATTTCAAAAAAAACAGGGTCGATCCATGGTTCAATCCGATGCCATCGAGCAGGTTCCGGCGCCCGGCGCCCGGCGGCTGTATTTTTCGGGAGATACGATAACCTTCGACCTGAAGGTGCCCGAATCGTGGGAAGGCCGGGCCTGGCTGCGTACCGACCTGGGGCACGGCCGGTCCGTTCGCCGGGAGATCATCCGCCAGGTGGACCACCAGGAAAACCCGTTGGGCCGGAGCTGGTACGATATTCCTATGACCGCCGTCGCCAGGGGCCACCATACCCTCACCGTTGCCCTGACCGAGGTGGGCCACTTCGCGGCCAAGGGCTATTTCCTCGGTCCGGCCAGCGCCGATCCGCTATGGCCGCCGGGGGCCAATACCGCCATCAACGTAGCGCCGGCGGACACCTGCTGTGCAAACATTATTTACAATGCCTTCGTGCGCCAGTTCGGCCCGAACAAGAATGGGGCCATGGGCGTTGTCGACCAAACCATGAAAAGCCTGGACGACGCCGGATACACGGTCATCCCGCCGTCGGGAACGTTTCGGGACCTGATCGGCGAACTGGATTTTATCATTGGCCACCTGGGATGTCGAATTATTCAACTGCTGCCCATCCATCCCACGCCCACCACATATGCCCGCATGGGCCGGTTCGGCAGCCCTTATGCGGCCCTGAGCTTCACTGCCGTTGATCCGGCCCTGGCCGAATTCGACCCCAGGGTCACCCCCCTGGAGCAGTTCATCGAGCTGCTGGATGGTGTCCACGCCCGGGGCGCGCGCCTGTTTATCGATATCGCCATCAACCATACCGGCTGGGCGGCCGGCCTTCACGAAACCCATCCCCGGTGGCTCTTTAGGGAACCGGACGGGCAGATCGAAAACCCCGGTGCCTGGGGGGTGGTCTGGGCGGATCTCACCCGGTTGGACTACGGCCACAAGGATTTGTGGCCGTATATGGCCGATGTCTTTCTCACCTGGTGCCGTCGGGGTGTGGACGGCTTTCGCTGCGACGCCGGTTACATGATTCCGAAGGCGGCCTGGCGCTATATGATCGCCAAGGTCCGGGATCAATTCCCCAACGTGATTTTCCTGCTGGAGGGGCTGGGGGGAAAGATCTCCGTCACCCGGGACCTGCTCAACTGGGCCGATTTCAACTGGGCCTACAGCGAGCTGTTTCAAAACTACGACCGGGGCCAGATCGAACACTACCTGCCCGGCGCCATGGATATTGCGCAGGCCGACGGCACCACCATCCACTTTGCCGAAACCCACGACAACCCGCGCCTGGCAGCTATCTCCCATGCCTACGCCCGCATGCGGACCGCCCTGTGTGCACTGCTCTCCAGCCAGGGGGGCTTCGGATTCGCCAACGGCGCGGAATGGCTGGCCACGGAGAAGATCAACGTCCATGGTTCCCCGTCTCTGAACTGGGGGGCGCCGGAAAATCAGGTGGGCCACATCCGCCGGCTCAACGCCCTGCTCACGGTTCACCCGGCATTCTTTCACCCGGTGCGGGTGGAGATGATCCAGCAGGGACTGGGCAATACCATCGTTGCCGCCCGTCGATATGAACCCGATGGCAACGGGTTGTTGGTTTTGGTCAATTTGGATGCGGGGTCGGCCACCGAAGCGGCCTGGCCCCGGATCCGGTCTCCCCTGAACGGGGATTCGTTGATCGACCTGCTCACCGGGCAGCCGGTGTCCGTCGGCGGTGACAAACCGACCGCCCGTGTGCTGCTGTCCCCGGGGCAGGTGCTCTGCCTGACGGACGATCCGCGGGAGCTGGAGCGGGTAATCCAAACCGCAGGCCGATTCCCGCGCAACCCGGATCGCATCCTCCGGCAACGGCTCCGGGCAAAGGCACTTGAAGTATGGCGGTTCCACCGGGGGGTCGGGGACCTGGGTCAATGGGATCCGGAGCGGGCGGCATCGCAGATGCAAGCGTCACCTCTGGATTTCTGCCGCTCCATGAATCCCGACGGTGCCGCCCCACGAACCGTGGTCTGGCAGTTTCCCGTCGACCTGCGGCGGGAGGTGATGGTGCCACCGGACCATTTCCTGCTGATCCGGAGAGCACACCCCTTTCGGGCATCCATCTACGAAAACCGTACGGCGATGGCCGTCGAAGAGAGTCTGACGGACGACGGCGGCAAATCATTTGTCCTGTTCCGCCCGCTGCCGGTTGCCGGTCGGCACAAACCGAGAACATTGAGGCTCTCCTGTTACGATCCCGACGGCTGCGCCCACCATGAGGCACCCCTTTTGTACCTGGCGGCTGCCCAACAGGCAAGGGTGAGAAAAATATTTACCCGGCCGCGAAAACGACTTTCCGGCATCCATATGCTGGGCACCAACGGCCACGGCGCCATGACCCGGGCCCATGCCCACTGGGGTCGCCTGCCCAGTCGCTACGATGCCTTGCTGGCTGCCAACCTGAGCCCCGATGTTCCCGAAGACCGCCGCATCCTGCTGACCCGCCTGCGGGGATGGGTGGTGTTCCAGGGGTTTTCCCAGGAGATCGGCCCGGACTGCCTGGATGCGTTCGGGTTCGATTTCGATGCATGGGGCTGCTGGCAGTACCACATCCCCTCGGGGCAGGGACAGCATGTGGTGTTGCGTGTCGGCATCCAAATGATACCCGGGAAAAACGCCGTTGAAATGGTGTTTTACCGGCATCCGGCCCAAGGTCGCAAGGATCGCCTGACTGATGATCGACCGGTGACCCTCATTTTGCGTCCGGACATCGAGGACCGCAACTTTCACGAGGCCACCAAAGCATTTACCGGTTCAGAGCACCACTTCCCCTCTTCCGTCACCAGCCGGGAAAAGGGGTTTATCTTCCGTCCCAACGACGATCATGCGCTTGAAATGGAAGCAGAACGGGCCGATTTTTTCGTTGAGCCCCAATGGCAGTACATGGTTCACCGGCCTCAGGAAGCCCAACGGGGCCAGGACCCGGATTCGGATCTATTCAGCCCGGGCTATTTTTCCGGCCCGTTGGCCGGTGGTGAGAGCGAGATCCTTAGCGCCCGGGTGCCGGACGACGGTGGCGCACCGGTGGATGTGACCGTTGACATACGGCGACGGATCAGCCGGTTTTTCGAGACGTCGCCCCAATGGGAACCGCCGGTAACCGCGCTTAAAAAAGCGCTGAACCAGTACATCGTCAAGCGAGACCGGTATTCTACGGTGATCGCCGGTTATCCCTGGTTTCTGGATTGGGGGCGGGACACCCTCATCGTGGCGCGGGGGATTATCGCCGCCGGGCGTCATGAGGAAGCCCTGACCATCATTCAGCAGTTCGCCGCATTCGAAAAGGACGGCACCATTCCCAACATGATCCGCGGCACCGACACGGGCAACCGGGACACCTCGGATGCGCCCCTGTGGCTCTTTCGGGTATGCGACGAACTGGGAACGGTGGTGGGCCAGGAGACGCTGTTGACAACCGATTGCGGGGGACGGCCGCTGAAGCAGGTCCTGCTCTCCATCGCCCGGTCCATCATGACCGGCACCCCCAACGGGATTGTGATGGACGGTGCCACGGGGCTGCTCTTCAGCCCGCCGCATTTCACCTGGATGGACACCGACTATCCGGCAGGCACCCCGCGTCAGGGCTACCCCATCGAGATCCAGGCCCTGTGGCAAGCCGCCCTGGATTACCTGGGCCGTGTGGATGCGCCGGAACACCGCCAGCCGTGGCAGAAACTGGCCGGGCAGGTGCGGCAATCCATACGGGACCTGTTTTTCCGCGAAGCGATTGGGTACCTGTCCGACTGCCTGCACGCCGGTCCCGGCATCCCCGCCGGCGCAGCGGTGGCCGACGACGCCCTGCGGCCCAACCAGCTTTTTGCCCTGACGCTGGGGGCCGTCACGGACAAAACGGTGGCCGAGAAAGTACTTTTCGCCTGCCAGGAACTGATCGTTCCCGGAGCCATCCGCAGCCTGGCGGATCGCCCCATCAATCCGGAGCTGCCGGTTTATCATAACGGGGTGCCGGTTAATAATCCCGGAGCGCCCTACGTGGGGGTCTATGGGGGCGACGAGGACACTCGCCGCAAACCGGCTTACCACAACGGTACGGCCTGGACATGGGTTTTCCCCAGCTTTTGCGAAGCCTGGGCGGATCGTTTCGGCCCCGGTGAGCACGAGACGGCCCTGGCCTGGCTGGCCAGCAGTAGTCGGCTGATCGATGACGGGTGTGTGGGCCACGTGCCGGAGATCGTGGATGGCGACGCCCCGCACCACCGCCGTGGCTGCGATGCCCAGGCGTGGGGGGTTAGTGAACTGCTGCGGGTGTGGGTCAAGATTGGGGGATCGATTTCCGATCGATCGCGTTAACCCCGGTGTTGCATAAACAACGGCTATCTTTTGCAACGTCGGGGTCGAATCGTCCCCGCACACAACAAACCAGCATGTGTGTGCTTGAAGTAAGGGATCTTTACCAAACGGCATTGTGCCGGTTGTCGCAATATTTTCATTTTGAACAACGTGAACCCTTCAGGAGGTGCCTTGTGAGCTTGAAAAAACAGTATCTAAAAAGCAGGGACCGGTGTAAAGTAACCTTCCGGCTGCCCAAAACCGCGGTGCCGGGGGCCAAAACCGTCCACATCGTGGGTGAATTCAACAGCTGGAGCACGGTCAAGACGCCCATGAAGCATTTGAAAAGTGGTGAATTCACCGTTATCGTGGCGCTGGCACCGGGCCGGGAGTATCAGTTCCGCTACCTCATCGACCAGATGACCTGGGAGAACGACTGGGAAGCGGATCGGTACGCGAAAAGTGATTTTGGCGACTGTGAAAATTCTGTGGTAGTGGTGTAGTGATTGTCGTTGAATCCATTCAGGAGCTCGATCATGAAGTTAATTCAAACATTCGAGGTTTTCCCCAGTATCCCAAAACCCCTCCGTTTTATTGGGACGCTGTCGTGCAATTTCTGGTGGAGCTGGAACCAGGATGCGATTGAACTGTTTCGGCGTATCAGCCCCCGTCTGTGGGAGGCGTCAGGGAGAAATCCCATCGTTCTCGCCACATCTATCCCCCAAAAGCGGTTGGAGGAACTGGCCCATGACGACAGCTATCTGGCCCACATGGAGCGGGTGCGCAAGCGATTCGAAAATCGGGTGTTGAACCCGACCAACGGCGAGAGCCCCTGGGACCAGGGGGAAGCGGTGGCCTATTTTTCCATGGAGTTCGGAATCCATGAGACCCTGCCCTTGTTTGCCGGGGGGCTGGGCATCCTGGCCGGCGATCATCTCAAGGCTGCTTCGGGGCTGAAGATACCCCTGGTGGGAGTGGGACTGCTCTACCGGGAAGGGTACTTCCGCCAGTACCTGGACAAGGACGGGTGGCAGCAGGAAGGCTATCCGGAAACCGACTTGTATCACCTGCCGCTATCCAAACAAAAGGACAAAGATGGAAACGAATTGGTAGTCCATGTGACTGGAATCGGCAGGGAGATCCATGCCCAGGTATGGAAGATTCGCATCGGTCGGATCCCGCTGTTCCTGCTGGACACCAACCTGCCGGAAAACCCCCCGGAAATCCGCGACATTACCGCACGGCTTTACTCCGGTGAGCAGTATACCCGGCTGGCCCAGGAGGTGCTGCTGGGGATCGGCGGCATGCGGGCCCTGGATGCTTTGGGCATCCAGCCCACGGTCAGTCACATGAATGAAGGGCACTGCACCTTCGTAGGGTTGGAACGGATTCGGCAGATCATGGACCGCTACGGCATCAGCGTTGAGGCGGCAGGGGAAATCGTTTCGCGGACCACGGTATTCACCACCCACACCCCGGTGTCGGCCGGACATGACGAATTCCCGCCCGCCATTGTCAAACCCTACCTGCATCCTTTCGAAGCGTGTTTCGACATGAGCATCGACCAGCTGGTGGCCCTGGGTCAACCGGGCGGGGCGTCGTCGGAGACTCCCTTTTCCATGTTCATCCTGGGGATGCACGCCGCCCAGTACATCAACGGGGTGAGCAAACTTCACGGGCAGGTGGCCCGGCACATGTGGTCCCACGTCTGGCCCAACCGATCCGACGAAGAGACGCCCATCACCCATATCACCAACGGGGTCCACATCCCGACGGTGCTGGCGCCGGAAATCAAGCTGCTGTTCGAACGGCATTTGGGGCCCCAGTGGAGTATGGGCTCCACCATTCCGGAAAATGCCAACCGCATCGACAGTCTCTTCGATGAGGAGCTGTGGCAGGCCCACGAGATGTGCCGCTCCCGGCTGATCCGAACCGTCCGGGAGCTGATGCACCGGCAGTACGGACGCCGCAATGCACCGCTCAACATTATGAAAGCGGTGGAGTCGGTGCTGGACCCGGATATCCTCACCATCGCCTTTGCCCGGCGTTTTGCCACCTACAAACGGGCCCATCTGTTGTTCCAGGACCCCGACCGGCTGGAAGCCATCATCAATGCCAAGGCGCGGCCCGTGCAGTTCGTGTTCGCCGGCAAGGCGCATCCCAGAGACAACGAGGGCAAGGGGATTATTCGCAGTCTGGTGGATTTCGGCCGACGCACCGACTTGCGTCACCGGTTCATTTTCTTGGAGGACTACGATATGAACATCGCCCGTCACATGGTCCAGGGGGCGGACGTGTGGCTCAACACCCCCCGGCGGCCCATGGAGGCCTGCGGCACCTCGGGTATGAAGGCGGCCCTGAACGGGGTGCTCAACGTGAGTATCATGGACGGCTGGTGGTGTGAAGGATACGGCCCGGAGCGGGGCTGGCGCATCGGCAACGGTGAGGAGTACCAGGACCACAACTACCAGGATGCCGTGGAGAGCCAGGCCCTGTACAACATTATTGAAAATGAAGTGGCGCCGCTTTACTATGATCGCACCGCCGGGGGGACGCCCAAGGCGTGGTTGAAGATGATGAAGGCGTCCATGAAAATGGCCATGTCCCGGTTCTGCAGCCTGCGGATGATATCGGAATACGAGGAGCGCTTCTATCTTCCCGCCAGCCGCCGGTTCGCGGAGCTGGTGGCCGATGGCGGGGCGGAAGCCCGCCGGCTCAGCGATCAGCACCGCCGTTATCTGGATAAATGGCAGCAGATTCAGGTGGCGTCGCCTGTGCGCTGTGCGGAGGGACCCTTCCGGGTGAACCAGTCCTTCGAGGTGACCACGGTGGTTAGGACCGGTGAACTGCATCCGGAAGAGTTGAACGTGGAACTCTATTACGGCAAAATGCGCCATCTGGACCATATCGAAGCCCCCCGGGTGGAGATCATGAACGTCAAGGAGGAACACTCGGCGGGAACTTACCTCTACGGCTGCGAGCTGCCGTGCACCGATTCCGGTCGTCACGGGTTCACGGTCCGGGTGACCCCCAACGCCGATGCGTGGATCCGGTTCCAGCCGGAGCTGTTGACCTGGGCCTGTTGACCCCGAGCCTTTAAACCCATACATCGAAGGAAGTACCGATGCCGTCGGCCAAGCGGAATCCACGGGTGCTTATCGTTACCCCGGAAGTGACCTACCTGCCCCAGCGAATGGGCAATTTCTCCCGATACCTCACGGCCAAGGCCGGCGGCCTGGCCGATGTATCGGCCGCCTTGATCAGTGCGCTGTTCAACGAAGGGGCCGACGTTCATGTGGCCATACCGGACTACCGGTCCATCTTCCACGACCGGCTGGCCCCGTTTCTCGAACGGGAGCAGTGGGCCATCCGCAACGTCATGCCCGACGACCGGGTGCACCTGGCCGAGGACCGGGCCTTCTTCTACCTGAACCGAGTGTACTCCCCCTACGGCGGTGAGAACACCAAGCTCTCCCTGGCTTTCCAGCGTGAGGTGATCAACAACATCGTTCCCCGGGTGCGGCCGGATCTGATCCACTGCAACGACTGGATGACCGCGCTCATTCCGGCGATGGCCCGACAGATGGGCATCCCCTGCCTGTTCACCATCCACAATGTCCATACGGTGAAGACCACACTGGCCCATATCGAGGACCGCGGCATCGATGCGGCCTACTTCTGGCGCCATCTTTTCCTTGAGAACTTCTCGGCCACTTACGAGGATGCCTGGGAACACAATCCGGTGGACTTTCTCTCCAGCGGGGTGTTTGCCGCCCACTTCGTCAACACCGTCAGCCCCCGGTTCCTCGAAGAGATCGTTGAGGGCCGCCACAACTTTATGGAGTGGCCGTTGCGACAGGAGCTGACCAACAAGTTTTATGCCGGCTGCGCAACGGGAATCCTCAACGCGCCGGATCCGGCCTTCGATCCGGAAATGGACAAGGAGATTCACCGCAACTACACGGCCGGCGATCACCCGGCCGGCAAACGGGAGAACAAGCGCCACCTGCAGGAGACGCTGGGGCTGATCCGCGACGATCGTGCCCCGTTGTTCTTCTGGCCGTCGCGACTGGACCCGATCCAAAAGGGCTGCCAGCTGCTGGCCGAGGCTTTTTACGGCATCATCTCCAATTACTGGGAGATGAATCTGCAGGTGGTTTTCGTGGCCACCGGCGAATACCAGCAGACCTTCCGGGACATCGTCAACCATCACGGGTTCCAAAACCGGGTGGCGGTGTGTGATTTCAACGAGCGCCTGGAGCATCTGGCTTATGCGGCCGCCGACTTCATCCTCATGCCGTCCCTGTTCGAGCCCTGCGGCCTGCCCCAGATGATCGCTCCCATCTATGGGGCGCTTCCGGTGGCCCACGATACCGGCGGCATCCACGATACCATCACCCATCTGGATGTGGAGCGGGGCCTCGGCAACGGTTTTCTATTCGACACATACGATGCCGGCGGATTCTACTGGGCCGTGACCCAGGCCATGGATTTTTTCGAGATGCCGGAAACGCAGAAGCGCGGGCAGGTTGAACGGATCATGCAACAGAGCGCCGCATCCTTCAACCATGCCAACACGGCACGGCAATACATCGATCTATATGAGAAGATGCTGGAAAGACCCTTAATTAATTAATGCTATGGTTGCTATCAACATTCTTGCCGATCGCTTGATCGATGCCGATCCCTACCTGGAAGCCCATCGTCCGGCCCTGATCCGGCGGCTTAGGCACATTCAGGTCATGCGCGAACGGATCACCGAAGGCCGCCTGGACCTTCTGGACCTGGCGTCGGGGCATGAGTACTTCGGTCTTCACAAGACCGCAGAGGGGTGGATCTTCAGGGAATGGGCGCCAAACGCCACGGCGATCTATCTGGTGGGGGATTTTTCCGGGTGGGGTGAGGATCATGCATATGCCCTGACCCGCATCAGTGCCGACGGCCAGTGGGAGATCCACCTGCCGGCCGACATGTTGCACCACGGCGATCTTTTTCGCCTTCGCATGCACTGGAACGGGGGGCGGGGTGATCGCATCCCGGCCTATGCCCGCCGGGTGGTGCAGGATCCGGACACCCTGATCTTCAACGCCCAGGTATGGGCGCCGGATCAGCCTTACCGCTGGCGGCATCCGGGCTTCGATCGACCGGACCGGCCGCCACTGGTCTACGAGGTGCATGTCGGCATGGTCCAGGATGAGGAGAAGGTCGGCTCCTGGCGGGAGTTTACAGAGAACATCCTGCCGCGGATCGTGGACGCCGGCTACAACACCATTCAACTCATGGCTGTCCAGGAACATCCCTACTACGGCTCCTTCGGCTACCATGTCTCCAGCTTCTTCGCCCCGTCTTCGCGATTCGGTCCGCCGGAAGATCTCATGGATCTGGTCGATTCGGCCCACGGACAGGGAGTCGCCGTGGTCATGGACCTGGTGCACTCCCATTGTGTATCCAATACGGTGGAAGGGCTCGGGCTGTTCGACGGAACGGAATACCAATACTTCCACCAGGGCGGCCGGGGGCACCATTACGCCTGGGACAGTCGCTGCTTCGACTACGGCAAACCCCAGGTGATTCATTTTCTGCTGTCCAACTGTCGCTACTGGTTGGATGCCTTTCACATGGACGGGTTCCGCTTCGACGGTATCACCAGTATGCTTTACACCCACCACGGCCTGGAAAAGGCGTTCAGTGGATACGACGACTACTTCAATGAAAAGGTGGATGAAGACGCCCTGGCCTACCTGGCCCTGGCCAACACGGTGATCCACCGCATTCGGCCCGATGCCATCACCGTGGCCGAAGACATCAGCGGCATGCCGGGGCTGGCCCTGCCCGTTGCCGACGGGGGCGTGGGGTTCGACTACCGCTTCTCCATGGGCGTTCCCGATTACTGGATCCGGCTGACCAAGGATACGCCGGATGAACAGTGGCCCATGAGACACCTGTGGCACGAACTGACCAACCGTCGGCGGGAGGAAAAGACCATCAGCTACACCGAGTCCCACGACCAGGCGCTGGTGGGGGACAAGACCCTGATGTTCCGTATGGCCGATGCCGCCATGTACCATCACATGACGGTGGATGACCCGGACCTTGGCGTGGACCGGGCCATGGCCCTTCACAAGATGATCCGGCTGGTCACCCTGGCCACGGCGGGCAGCGGCTACCTGAATTTCATGGGCAACGAGTTCGGCCATCCCGATTGGATCGACTTTCCCCGGGAGGGAAACAGATGGAGCTTTCAATACGCCCGACGGCAGTGGCACCTGGCCGATGATCCCAATCTCAAGTACCGGCTGCTCGCCCGGTTCGACCGGTGGATGATCGCCCTGTTCAACCGATTCGATCTGCTTTCGGGAGGTGACCCCGAGCTGTTGTGGGATCATGACGGCGACAAGGTTCTTGCTTTTTCACGGGGTGGATGGATTTTCGCCTTCAACTTTCACCCGTCGCAATCTTTTTGTGACTATGGCATCCCTGCGCCGAGCGGGTCATACCGGATGGTCCTGGATTCGGATCACCGGAATTTCGGCGGCCACGGTCGGCTGACGCAGGACCAGGTCCACCACACCCTGGAAGAAAAAAACAATCCATGGGGCCACCGGTTGTCCCTTTACCTGCCGTCGCGCACGGGAATCGTTGTGCAACCGTTGGCTGCACCGAAAGGAATTTGAAGCCAAGGTGGATCGGATTTTACGGTACCCCGATTCATTTTCGTGCCACGGACCCATATGGAACTGAAAACCGATTTCTCGCTCAAAGCCTTCAACACATTCCGCGTCGAGGCTGTTGCCGCTCGCTATGTCCGTTTCGATGCGGAGAATGAGATCGCCGATTTTCTCGGCCGGAATCTCCTTGACGGCAAGCGCCGTCTGGTTCTCGGCGGCGGCAGCAACCTGTTGTTCGTGGATGATTTTGACGGCATCGTGTTGCATCCGCTGCTAAAGGGAATCCATATGGTTAAAGCGGCCCGGCAGCACCTTCGGGTCAGGGCCATGGCCGGTGAGAATTGGGATGACCTGGTGGCGTTTGCCGTGGCCAACGGCTGGGGCGGCATCGAAAATCTTTCTCTCATCCCGGGCAGCGTCGGTGCCAGTGTGGTTCAGAACATCGGTGCCTACGGGGTAGAGGTCAAGGCGGTCATCGACCGCGTCGAAGCGATCTCCATCGATGACCGCAAGAAGGTCTTTTTTACTCCAAAAGATTGCGGCTTCGACTACCGCTCCAGCAACTTCAAAGGTACTTGGGCCGGGCGGTTTATCATCACGGCGGTGGTCTTCAAACTCAGCCGGCAGCCTGAATTCGTTCTCGACTATCCCGGCGTCAAAGCGGTCGTTGAAGATCTGGGATCGATTAACCTGGAGACCATCCGCCAGACCATCATTTCCATCCGGCAAAGTAAACTGCCCGATCCCGAACAGGTCGGCAATGGGGGAAGTTTCTTTAAGAACCCCGTGATTGACGGAAACGCCATCGACAGGTTGCTGAACGGATATCCCGACTTGCCCCACTATCCCCAGGGCGACGATCAATTCAAACTGGCTGCCGGTTGGATGATCGAACACTGCGGCTTGAAAGGCAAGCGTGCCGGCAAGGCGGCCGTCCATGACAAGCAGGCATTGGTGATGGTGAATTTGGGCGGTGCCACGGGACGGGAAATTCTGGAATTGTCCGAGCAGGTCAAAGGAGCCGTTCATGACAGGTTCGGCATTAAACTGGAGCGGGAGGTACTGGTTGTCCCATCGCCGGGCCGGATTTCCAGCTTGGCCGCGCAACCGGGGTGACGTTTTTAAGCACGGGAGGGGGCGAGAAGGTGATCCCGAACATGTCGAACCATGAGCCTCCCCCCGGCAGCGATGGGAATCTACCGATAATTATTAAAGAAACATTTTTTCAGGGGGGCGGCGCTCAGGCACGTACGCCTGGTCAATTTTGCCTTCGTTCCATGCTTTGGAGACGTAAAGGTTGCAGTAGCATGAGCCGAATTCGGCCACATCGGGCTTCCGGTAGTCGCAGGGGCAGATGATGTCCCGGTCGTTGTCCCGATCGCCGGCGGCCAACCGACAGGGGCAGACCATGTAGCCGTAGCGCGCCTTATTGATGAGCAGCGCATCCAGCAGCTCCATGACCTGCTCACGGTTGTCGCTGAAATAGTACCCTTTGGGCTCCTGAATTTTTCTCAGTTTTTCGTAAAGCGCATTGGCATCCATCACAGTCCCAGCGCCTCCTTAATTTTGTCTACCTTGTAGCCGACGATGACATTGTCACCGATGATAACGGTGGGAAATGAACATTTAGGGTTGAATTTTCTCACATCGGCGAGAATGGCTTTGCGTTCATCCCCATTCAGCAGGTCTACATCCACGAACTCATATTGAATGGTGCATTCATCCAGCAGACGTTTGGTGGATTTACAATGGCTGCACGTACTCAGTGAAAAGACCTTCACGGGTTTGTCCGGCATGATTGTTTCCTTTCCAAAGTATGGGGCCGTGAGTGAAATATCCCCTTTGGCCCTATCAACAAAAAGCGTGAGTGAGAACCCCCACCTTAAAGATCCACCGGGAGTTGGTCAAGGGAAATCCGTGAAGAGATAAATAATGAAAGAGTGCTTGACGGGTGCGGCGGCCCATACCGTACCGTGCTGGCGGACGGATGGGGTGGCTCCATGGTGGCCACGGAGATCTCCGACATCCTCTTCGGTACCCCCACACCGGTGGCGGTGAATGTCAATATGGGCGTTCTCAAAGAGGACCATGACAACATCATCAACGGCCGTATCCGCGTCGTGGCCGGTGTGGTTGGCTGCACCAACCCGAGAATCAAACAGGACTGGGCCCACGTGGAGCTGGTTAAAACGCTCATTAAAAATGATGTCCTCGTGCCGCAGACCGGCCGTTCACAGATTTCACTGGCCAAAGAAGGCTTATGACGCCCGAGGCGGCCTACATAGCCGGACCGGGGTTGCAGGAGGTGTGTGAAACCGTCGGTATGCCGCCGGTGCTTGGCCTGGGATCCTGCGTGGACAACAGCCGGATCCTGATCGCCACCTCTGAAATGGTGCGGGCGAGAGGACTCGGTGACAGCATTGCCGATTAGCCGGCGGCCGGTGCCGCACCGGAATGGATGACGGTCTCAACCATTTTGATGAAGCAAAGGGGCTCGGTAACGAGCCCCTTTTTTATTCGTCAGTCAGCGCCTGGGGATGATCACCCAGAAACCGGTATAACGTGGCTCGGCCGACGCCCAGGACTTTGGCTGCCCGGGCTTTGTTGCCGCCGGTTTTGGTCAGCGCCGCCTTGACCCTCTCTTCGTCCAGCTTTCGCACTGGCCCACGATTAGGCTTTTCGAAAATGATATCTTTGAGCTCAAGGGGCAAGTCGTCGGGCCGGATGACCTTGCCCTTGCAACGGACGATGGCAAACTGAACGGCGTTTTGAAGCTCACGCACATTACCCGGCCAGGCATAGTCCATCAGCATGTTCAGGGCTTCATGGGCCATGCGGACCGGCCGCAGTCCATGGACCATCGGCGCCTTGGACAGAAAGTGGTCCACCAGCAGCGGAATGTCGGATTTGCGTTCGCGTATGGGGGGGATATGAATGGGAATGACGTTGAGCCGGTAGTACAGGTCCTCGCGAAAGGCCCCCTTTTTCACCTCTTTTTTAAGATCCTTATTGGTGGCGCTGACCACCCGTACATCCACCGATACGGTTTTTTCCCCGCCCACTTTCTCAAAGTTACCCTCCTGGAGAAATCGCAGCAGTTTCACCTGAAGCAACTTGGGCAGTTCGGCAATTTCATCCAGGAGTATGGTACCCTTGTCGGCCAGCTCGAATCGGCCCTTCTTGTCCCGGATGGCACCGGAAAAGGCGCCTTTGACATGGCCGAACAGCTCGCTCTCGATCAGGCCCTCGGGCAGTGCCCCGCAGTTAATGGGCACAAACGGATTGCCGGCGCGCATACTTTCGTTGTGAATGGCATTGGCCACCAGCTCTTTACCGGTGCCGGTTTCACCGAAGATGTGGACGGGATAGTTGTAGCCGGAAACATCTTTGATCTGCCGGAAGACCTCGACCATCTTGTCGTCACGGCCGATAATGTTGAAAAATCCGGTCATTTCTCTTGCTTTGATTCTCAGTTCAAAAAGGTCCGTGACGTCTCTGAAGGTGGCCAGCACGCCGACCTTCCTGTCGGCGTTATCGCGCATCATGGTGGCCGTCATTTCCAGTCTTCGCGGTTTCCCTTCACGGCTGATCATGTTGACAGGGTACTCGGCGGTATCGAGAAAGGTCGGCTGCTCTCCGCAAAAGGAGCACCGGCTTCCGCAAAAGGGGCCGCCTAAGGCTTCATGGCAATCTTTGCCAAGGACCTCTTCCCGGCGATACCCGGTGATCTCTTCGGCCTTCTTGTTGAAGTAAAAAATACGCCGGCTAAGATCGTGGGCGATAATGCCATCTTTCATATTGTCCAGAATCCGTTCCAGATTTTTCCGATTGGATAATATGTTGTCGATGGTCAGGGCGTTCATTTTCACTATGGATGTAGTCTGAGTACAGGAATATCGAGATCCGAAACGGGACCCGCCCACGATCGGTCAACCCGTGATAGACGAAGGCTACATATCACCAATAAATAAAAGATTCAAGGTTAATGGGGTCAGATAAGGCCGTCGGCAGGCACTGATCAGGCGGGGATCCGGCAGTAGCAGCCAAGGCAGCGGTGACCGCGGGTCAACGGGCCCATTTTTCGGAGAAGGCCTTAATATCTGCATCGGTGAGCAACTGGGCAAAGCGCTGCCCGCGGGTGCTGCGCGACTTGTAGAATGACAGAAAGTCACCGATCATGCGTACCACCGCTTGGGCATCGTGAATGCCCGGCAGTTCCTTGGCCAGGCGGGGATGGCGGCCCAGCTTACCGCCGATCATCACCCGGTAGCCTGTTTTGCCAGCTGTCAGCGTGCCTGTCGGACAGGCGGCCATGCAACTGCCGCAGTGAACACAGCGCCGGAAGTCGATGGCGTCGGCTTCACCGGTTTCAGACAGCAGCACCGCCTCCTCTTTGCAGGCATCGCGGCAGGCACCGCAGGCGGCGCAGGCAATCTTTGTGAACACGGGGGACGCCACACCGAGAATGCCCACATCCTTGATCTGGGGTTGGGAGCAGGCATTGGGGCAGTCGGCGATGCTGATGCGAAATTCGTGGTGAAACTTCAGATCACCCTGAACTCGCGACTTCAGGAACCGGAGCAGGTCGGCGTCGGCCATGACCCGTTCGATATTTTCGACCAGCGCCTCGCCGGCCACGGCCCGGTTAGGGCATCCACTTTGGCCGAAGCAGGCATCTACCTGGTAGCCTTTGATCTCACTGCTCATTATATTAAGATAACGGGCTTGGGTGGCCTTCACATCTGCAAGGGTCACGCGGTTCTTGCCGGCATCGCCGGTTTCTTTTTCCACCCGGGCGCGAACTTTTTTGCGGACGAAAAACGGCACTTTTTTCACGGCCGCTT
The DNA here is from genome assembly GCA_002352605.1 of Desulfobacteraceae bacterium UBA2771. Lineage (GTDB taxonomy): Bacteria > Desulfobacterota > Desulfobacteria > Desulfobacterales > Desulfosarcinaceae > Desulfosarcina. Next base: position 16,977 of record DEIP01000005.1, read on the forward strand.
CGGCTTGCTCGGTCCATTGCATAATTGATGCTTCTCCTTAATCAGTAGTTAACCAATACACCTTGCGACTGACGGGTTTCAGGGATCGGGCGCCGCCGCCGTGGCGAATGATTTTCAGGGCCCGTGCAGGGTCTGTGATGGCGGTGCCGGCCAGCATGTGGATGGGCAGATGATCGAATGCGTCGGGCAGAATGGGGGTGGTGGGGCCCAGCAGGACGGTTTTTAAGTCGGGTCCGACATGGGAAAGAACGGATTCAGTGGTACCGTTGATGATGCTGGTGGCCGTGATCAACAGGAGATCGGCCCATCCGTCGAGTTGACGGTAAAAGGTCTTTTCGTCCCCCAGATTTTTGGCATTGTCGATTATCGACAAGGGGACTTTTTTTTCTTCCAAGAGGCGAACCAGCGGCGGAAAATACCCGACCATCGCCACCCGGGCGCCGGATATGATGTCGAAGTGATCAAGAAGAACCATGTTGTCCGGGTCGTCGGGCAGGTTCATCGTTTGTTTGTGATTCAGGGCATTGATCAATGCCAGGGCCATGGTCCGGCCTATGGGATGGGGATCCATAATCAGTCGCAGCAGATCGGTGGCCGGGCTTCCCTCGAAATCGACGACATCGCGGTTGCCGATGCTACCGCCGTCCAGGGTCACACCGGTGGCGGCGATGCCGATGCCGCCATCCGATGTGGTCACCGATGTGTAACCCAAGCCGATGGTTACCTGGTCAACCTTGACTCTGTCAGCGGCAGCGGACATACATTCGTACAGCTTTCCATTTAATTCCATTGATTGTCATCCCACGCAACCGGCTGCCAAAGCACAGGCTTGTATGATGCCGTTTATGTTTTTATATCAACAGCCGGTTTTCCCCATCGGGCAGGCCGGGTAGCGACAGGTAGGGCAGTCCAGGCACAGTCCGCCCACGGCAAACCGGGCCAGGTCCCGGTTATCGAGTATTTCGCCGGCCAGCAGCCGGGGCAGCACCAGGTCGAATATGGTGATTTGGTGGTATAGCCCGCAGGCCGGGATGCCCACGATGGGCATAGTGCCCTTGTAAGCCAGCTGGAACATGGCACCGGGCAGCACGGCTGCGCCGTAGTGAAGCGTGTCCACCCCGGCCCTGCGGATGCCGTGCCGGGTCATGTCGTCCGGGTCCACGGACATGCCCCCGGTGGTGATGATCATGTCCGTGTCGGCTGCAGAAAACCGGCGCACGGTATTGGCGATCAGCTCGGGATCGTCGGGAAGCATCACCGTCTCTCGCAAGGATGCCCCGAAGGCTGCCAGCTTGTCTTTGACGATGGCCTCGAACCGGTCTTCGATCAACCCTTCGTATACCTCGTTGCCGGTGATGACCAGGCGGGCGTTTTTAAGATGGTAGGCCTTGACGCTGAAGATGGGCGCCTGCTTCCGGGCCAGCGCCACCGCTTCGTTCAGCACCTGTCGTTCGATCACCAGGGGGATGGCCCGGGTACCGGCCACAATCTGTCCCTGGGATACGGGCACATTGTCGTGCATGGCCGCGCACATGACGTCGGAGATGAGATTGAAGGCCACCAGGGCCTGGGTATTGATTTTCAGCAAACCGGTGTAAGCGGCCTGCAGCTGAAGTTTGCCCTCACTGGGCGCCCTGCCGAAAGTGATGCCGGGGCCGGCCAGGGCTGTGGCCAGCTCCACCACCGCGTCGTCTTCATGGATCTGGTCGGCTTTCAGGTCAAGGGTGTACAGGTGCCGCTTGCCCAGTCGCATCAGCCGGCAGACATCCTGTTCTTCGACCTTGTGACCCCGCCGGAAGGAGGGGCCCTTGAACTCGCCGGGACGGATCTCGGTAATGTCGTGGGCCAGGCGCGTGCCGACGGCTTCTTCAACGTTGATCTTGGTCATGCCGCCGTGGTACCGGCGAGCGTGATGGGACTGGCACATGGTTTATATCCTTTTCGATAGTGGTGAGCGTCAGGCGATTTTCAGGCGTGCGCCTGGTTCCAGCGGCCGGAAATAGGTGCCGTGGGCGCAGGGGCGACAGAGCACCCGTTCGTTGAGGAAAACTTCCTTTTTGTCCCGGACCATGGCCCCACATTCGTCACAGCGGACCTTGAACCGGGAAGGACCCGGCATATCGTGGACGGGCACATCCACCCACACCGGCATGACGGAGAACAGGACGTCATCGGGCATGTTCTTGTAACCATCGAGCTGCTGCAGGCGAACATCATCGATGTCCGGTGCGTACACGTGGGCCAGGTCCCGGGAAGATTCGGTAGAGACGATACGAAAGGCCTTGCCGCTTTCCAGGTTGACGAAGGTGGCGGCCATGATGCCGTTGTCCACAAATTTCAGCGAGCGGCGGCCCAGCTTGACGCCGGTAACATAGGAGATGGCGTCCGTGGCACAGCGATCGATCTCCACGTAAACGATGAGTTTTTTGATCTGGGGCAGCCGGCGGGGGGTGTCCAGGCCGATGAGACGGCATCCCAGCATGGCCATGCGCACACCCACTACCTGGCCGGGGCACAGGTGGCCGTGGGCTCTGGCCGATCCTTCCAGCAGGGTGTTGAAATCATCCATGATCTCCCTCTTGGTATTGTGTTAGGTCGAACATAACCCGCCGCAAAAAAAAAGCCGTTCCGTGAGCGGAATCAACATTTTATAAAAATATTTTCAGGCGGAGTCCATACCGACAAGGTTTCTATAGCACGGTTTCATGTCGCCGTGTTGTAAAAATTGTTACCGGTCAACAATTTCGGGAACGGGGCGGCGCAGGGACAGGCTGACGTTAACGATGTTACTGCCGGGTATTCGTACGAGGCCGGGAAGTAATCCAGACCCAGACGGAGTACGAGTTGCCGGATTTTGTTACATCTTTAACCGAAATGTTGCTTGCCTTTTTGTCAAACGGGTGAGATAAAAAGTAGGCAGTATCGTATTGCGTGTCACACCTTCCCCTATCCCAAACATACTGATTAAATCCTTACTAAGGAGCGATAACCCGATGGTCCGTTCGGATGCCTCCAAAAAAGTCAGAAGTCGTCGCGGTTGGTGGTTCGGACTGTTCATTGGTGTGGTCTTGACGGTGGTAACGGTGTTGGCCTCGGGTTTCATGATCGAAACCACCAACACGGATACCTTCTGTGTCACCTGCCATGCCATGAATCCGTTTCGAAGCGCCTGGCAGCAGGCGGTCCATGGCGGAAATAACCCGCAGGGGTTTGCCGCCCAGTGCGTGGATTGCCATCTGCCCCACGGGGACTTCATCGAGTATGTCACTGCCAAAGCGATTACCGGAACCAGCGATGTGTTCCAGAACCTGACCATGGATGTTAATAAATTCGACTGGATGGCCAATTCGGAAAAGCGGCGGCTGAAGTTTACCTACGATTCTGCTTGCCGCCGTTGCCACCACCAGTTGGATGCGGCGCCGGGCATGCCCCGCGGCGGTTTTTTGGCTCATCGGGCATACCTGCGCGGCGATACAACAAAGAAATGTGCGGAATGTCACCCCCACGTAGGGCACAGGAATATGGCCGAGATGGTCCAACGCTATTTCAAGCAAAACACATGATTTTATAATAAAACGTTTCAGGCAAAATGAAATTCAATGCGTAACCGGTCAAAGGAGGAGGGTATGAAACTGTCGGCAGGTAAAATCGGGATGTTGGTCATGGCCATGCTGCTGGTCTCAGCGGTTGCAACGGTCAGCGCTGAGGAATATCCCAATATTCCCAAAGAATTGGTGATCAAACGCGGGTTTACCAAGGAGGCGCTCAGTTGCATTAACTGCCATGCCACCAAGGTTCCCGGACACGTGGAAAGCTGGAAGGCCGGTCGTATGGCCCATGCGGGCGTCTCCTGCTACGATTGCCATGTGGTTGAAAAGTCATCGCCCATGGCCAGCCAGTGCGAGGGCACCAAGGGGACAAGCACATTCATTTCTCCTATGGTGTCATCCAAAACCTGTTCGCGCTGCCATCCCCAGGAAGTAGAGCAGTTTTTGAAAAGCGGCCATGCCGAATTGGCCAGTGGGGCGGTGATGAGCCCCGAACGGGCCGGGCTCATCAAGCTGCAGTTCCACTATGAAGGCGCCGGATTCATGGACAACAAGCAGTACACCTGGAATGAGGGCACCCCGGAAGGCGCCACCGGCATCGATCGCGCCGCCCGTTCCTCGGGATGCCAGATGTGTCACGGCACCACCGTCGAACTGGGACCGGATAACAAGCCCATCAATGAAACCTGGCCGGGTGGGGTGGGTACCCGCTATCCGGACGGCAGCGTCGGCACCTGTACGGTGTGCCATGAGCGTCACACTTTTGCCAAGGCGGATGCACGTAAGCCCGAGGCCTGCGGTGCCTGCCATTTGGGCCCCGACCATCCCAACATTGAAATCTATGATGAAAGCAAACACGGGCAGTTGTATCACACCCAGGGAGAGCACTGGAAATGGGATAGTCCGCCAGATGCCTGGGAGCCCGGGGACTACCAGGGACCCACCTGTGCTACCTGTCACATGAGCGGCATCGGTGACCTGTCCACCACCCACAATGTTCAGGAACGGCTCAAGTGGGACCTGATGCACAAGAAATCGGTGGTGCGCTCCGGCAACCGCGGCGACGGGGTGACCGGCGAGCAGAAAATGAAAAAAGTGTGCGCCAACTGCCATGGCTCAACCCATATCAAATCCCAACGCGACACCCTGGACAACGCGGTGGGCCTGTACAACAAATACTGGGCCGGTGCCGTGAAGATGAAGGCCGAGCTCAAAGAGAAGGGCCTTTTGGGTCCGGATCCGTGGAAGGACGGATTCCAGGAGTTGATGTACTACCTGTGGCATCACACCGGACGCCGGGCCCGCCAGGGAGCTGCCATGAATGCGCCGGATTACGCCCACTGGCATGGCTTCTTCCAGGTGTTCCAGGTTTATCAGGATATGGAGAACATCTACAACGCACGGCTCAAGAGCGGCAAGGTTGAAGAAGTCAGCACCGTGGTGAGTACAGGGCCCTTATAACCAACGCAGCAAGATGTCCTCGGTCAGTGTTGCACGAGGACCGACGCACCACCCTCCATCCTCAAAAATCCCCGCTTCGGCGGGGATTTTTGATTTAGGTCAACGTGTTTGCCTAAAAAAGGCGCTACTTTTTTCCGGGCAATTATAACCGGTCTCGAGGCCGGTCCCTTTTTTCCTGATGGTTGAAAAGATTATCCCGATCCTGAAATAGCGCTTTTTTAAGGACCTGGTTTCTGTTGTAATAACATTCTAATGGGATCTGTCGTCTTGTAACAGCGCCATATGTTGTTACTATATGAGATCTGTCCGGCAGACAGCGACGGTTGAACTGTCGTTCATGTGGATTCAGCAAGCGGCGCGGACCCGTTCGAATACGGACCCAGCAAGACCGCTGCCATATAGCCTATCAAAAGGAGTTGTTTTTGAAGAACGCGAACCCCCTGTGGAAATTCTTCTGTTCCGTGAAGCTGACCATCGTGCTGCTGCTTTCGCTGGCGCTCACATCCATCATCGGTACCGTGATTCCCCAAAACCAAAGCCCGGATTCCTACCTGCATGCTTTCGGCGCTTTTCGATACCAGTTTCTCAGCGTTCTCGGTATTATGGACATGTATCATTCCTGGTGGTTTCAGGGCCTGTTGTTGCTCTTGACCCTCAATATCGTGGTCTGTTCCATAGATCGTCTCAGCAGCAGTTGGAAACTGATTTTCACCCGGAACCCGAAGGTTCGCCCCGAACGGTACAGCAAGCGGTCCGATGCCCGCACGTTTACCGATAAACGAAGGGTTGAGGAACTGGTCTCGGCCTATGAACCGCTGCTTGCCCGCCGATACGGGTATTGTAAGGTCACCCGGTCGGATGATGTGTCGGTAATTTATGGAGAAAAGGGCCGATTGTCCCGCCTGGGTGTTTATATTGTTCACCTGAGCGTGGTATTATTGCTTATCGGCGGATTGGCGGGTTCATTTTTCGGTTTCGAAGGATTCGTCAATATCGCCGAAGGGGAAGCCGTGGATACCATCCGTATCCGTAATACCGGTCAGATCCATCGCTTGGATTTTCAGATCCGGTGCGACGACTTCAACTTGTCATTTTATGATACCGGGGCACCCAAGGAATACCGCTCCGCCCTGTCAATAATTGATGGGGGAAAAACGGTGAAACAGAAAGACATCATTGTTAATGATCCCCTGCGCTACCGGGGAATCAATATATTTCAGTCCAGTTACGGCAAACTTCCACCCGAAAAAATGTCCCGGCAGGATATGCCGATGATTGGGCCGGCGGAGGAATATACCCTCAAATTTACCAGCACCTCCTCGGGTATGGGTTACACCATAACCGCCAAGGTGGGTGTCCCTGTGGATATCCCCGAGGGTCTGGGCACATTTGCCGTTATGGCTCACGAGGCTGATGCCAAGTTTCGCGGGATGGATGTCGGGGCTGCTTTAAAGGGAATTCTTACCCCGGTTGAAGGTGAACCTGTGGAAATACTGCTCCCTTTGAAGTTTGCCAACTTCGACAAAATGCGCGGCGGCAATGTGATGATCGCTGTGGCCGATCAGCCGCGGGAGGGATTTTCGTTCCGGCAGACCGCCGAGGAGCGCTACTACACCGGCCTCCAGGTGACCAATGATCCTGGGGTATGGCTGGTCTATACCGGGTTTGTCCTGATGATCACCGGTTGCTTCGTGACCTTTTACCTGTCCCACCGGCAGGTGTGTATCGTCATCGAACAGCTTCGCAAAAACAGCCGGGTGACGGTTGCCGGTATTGCCGATCGAAACAAATTGGCCATGAAGAATATCACCGAGAAGCTTTTTACGGTCATGACCGACAGTTAACCCCAATGGCCCCTTGACTGAAAAAGGAGTTTAACATTGCCCATGAGCAGTTCACAACTACTCTCCATATCAACTTTTGTTTTTGCACTGGCCGCGTTTTTTTATATGGCCGCGCTGATTTTTAAAAAGCCTCAATTGACGCTGCCGGCGCGCTGGATTGTGGCGGCGGCGGTGGTGGTCACCACGGCGGGTCTCCTGCTGCGCTGGGTGGAGTCCTACCAGATGGGAATCGGGCATGCCCCGTTGTCCAACCTTTACGAATCCCTGGTTTTCTTTGCCTGGACCGCAGGGGTGCTTTATCTCTTCGTGGAGTTTAAATACAAGAAGCCCCTGATTGGCGCCTTTGTCACGCCCATCGCCTTTCTGGCCATGGCCTACGCTTCCCTGTCTCCCAATATCAGTGACCGCATCCAGCCCCTGGTGCCGGCGCTGAAAAGCAACTGGCTCATTGCTCATGTGGCTACCTGCTTTTTCGGCTATGCCGCATTTGCCATCGCCTTCGGGATGAGTAGCATGTACCTGATCAAGGCCCGAAACCCGGAAAAAAGCGATGGAATCATGGGACATATACCCAAACTGGATGTCCTGGATGAACTCACCCACCAGATGGTGCTGTTTGGCTTCCTCTTTCTCACCGCCGGGATTATCACCGGTGCGGTGTGGGCCAACTCGGCCTGGGGCAGCTATTGGTCCTGGGACCCCAAGGAGACCTGGTCCCTGATTACCTGGTTTGTCTATGCCGCCATGCTGCACGCCCGCCTCATGCGAGGCTGGCAGGGGAAGCAGGTCGCTTACCTGTCCGTCCTCGGTTTTGCGGCAGTGATCTTTACCTATTTCGGCGTCAACCTGCTGCCGGGGTTGCACAGTTATGGAAAAGTATAGTGAGCACCAATCTGGAAATGGCATTTTTCGGCCCAGGCCGGTGATCTCACGTTTTTGTAATCCTCGACGTAGCGCCGCTACGCCTGCGGTTTCAAAAAACGCGGCGGCCTTGGCCTGAGCTACAATCTACCCATTCAGGATGGACACGACTGAGAAGGGGACGGCATCGATATGGCTATAGAGATGGACGACTTGGATAAAGCGATTCTCAATCGTATTCAGACACGATTTCCATTGACCCCCAAGCCCTTCGGATTCATTGCCCGGGCGTTGGGTACAACCGAGGCTGAGGTGTTGCTGCGGGTGTCCCGGCTTAAAGAAGACGGCATTATCCGGCGGATCGGCGGAAATTTTGTTCCGAGCAAGGTGGGATTTGTGAGCACCCTGTGCACGGCCCAGGTGCCCGAGGAGAAGGTGGATCTGTTTGCCCGGACGGTGAACGCCTTTCCCGGTGTGACCCACAATTACCTGCGGGAAAATTCATTCAACGTATGGTTTACTTTTATCGCGCCTTCCATGGCGCAGATCGGGGACCATCTGACCCGGATCTCTGAAAAAACAGGCGTCAAGCGGATCCTTAACTTGCCCGCCACCCATCTCTTTAAGATCAGGGCGAAGTTTGATCTGTAGCCATGTCCATCATGCTGCGATGGTGAGAATATCGAGATTATTTCCAGGGCCCTTATGCCGAGGGGGAATTGACATTGATAATCCCCTCTATTGTGGTGGAAAGATCGGCAATCTGGTAGGGCTTCTGGATGACGGAAGTGGGCGGCATGTCGCCGAATTGATCGAGCACCTGGTCGATGGAAAGGCCACTGGCAATGATGATCGGCAGTTCGGAACTCAGTGCGCGGAACTGTCTGAAGGCCGCTTTGCCGTCCATGCCGGGCATGGACAGGTCCAGCACGACACAGCCGATGGAATCCCGATGCTGACCGAATTGACTTAGTGCATCCTCACCGCTTTCGGCGATGATGACGTCATGTCCCAGTCGCTGAAGGATTGCTTTTCCCACCTCCAGCACCATTTTTTCATCGTCTACCAGGAGCACCGTACGGCCTTGCATCGAATCGCCATGGGTATCGTTATTCATTGCGGCATCCTCATTTTGGTTTTTCAACACCCTGAAAGGGTTGGTTGATGGTAAGCTATCGACGAGTCAGGCTTCATTGGTTCCTTTCTGAAAACCATTATCGACTTAATAGTTTAAAAATCAAAGGATTTCAAACCAAAATTTTTCTATGCGGCTACCGGGGAGAAGGGGGCCCCTCTCTTATCGCTTGATTTATCAGGAATCAGGAAGAGCAGGATTCTATCGATACGAACGGTGGTGGCAAGATCATCACGTGCACCGGGTCGATGACTCCCGGCGCACGGTTTGTACAATGAGGGTCGATATTTTTATTCGTTGCGGCAGTTGCCCATACCGTGGCCCATGCCCCGGCCTTTCATCATAAACCCTCTGCCGACATCGGGATGGATCTTTCGCATGGCCATGATGTGGCTCAGGCGTTTCTGGTCCAGACGCCCCTGCAGTTCAGTGACCGCCGTCTGCAAGGTTGAGGCTTTTTTCAGATCCGGCTCGTTTTTGGCCATTTCGGCTCTCATTTCCAATTGTTTGGCATAAAGATCCTGCCGCTCCCTTTTGGTAGCGTCAAAAAAAGCCTGGCGTTCGGATTCCATCTGCTCGCGCTGCTCCGGTGTGAGGTCCGCCATCATTTGGCCATAGCCGCAGCCTCCCCGGCGGTGATGGTTGCCGTGGCCCCCATATCCCCGATCATCGTCCTGGTTTCCCATCCCTTTGCCCGCAAAGGCGACGGCCCCCACGGCGATGACGGCGACGGCGACCAGACCGACAATCACGGTTTTCATGGTGTTGCTTTTCATGATGAATTCCTTTCTCGTTTAAGATAATGTTGGGTTTGCCCGAGAGACACCTGTTTTTCGTTTTCGACAAACCACATGAGCAAGGCGGATGCCAAATCAATTTGATTTTTGGCTTGAAAAGTCCTAACTTTCCAAATCTAATAATTAAAATTATATTTTCAATGTTTTAACGTGTCGCTGACCGGGATCGATCCTCGGATAGGGCGGGTAGAAAATAACCAACCCGGATTGCCGATCCGGGTAAAAAGGTTCCGGTTCTCTTTGACGGATTCCGAATCCATGGGATGAGAAAACATTTGCACGGAACGGCATCCAAATTTCAATTCAAGATTAAGATGCTATTCGGCAGTCTCGTTGTGCCGATGATCGGGATGATGATGGACAAACAGAAATATCGCCTATTGCTTTCGGGGTTTTCGCCATGGATCATCCTCGGTGCCGTTGCGGTCATGCTACCGATGGTGGCCTTGATGACCATGGAGAACATCAACCGCCAGAAGCAGCAGAGCATTCGCCTGATGATGGAAAAGGGTGCCGCCCTGATTCGATCTTTTGAAGCCGGAACGCGAATGGGCATGCGCGGGGGGCATGGCAGCGGATTCAAACTGCAGCGATTGTTGTTCGAAACCGCCGCCCAGCCGGACATTGCCCACCTGCTGGTGGTGCGCACCGACGGCACGGTGATTGCTCACAGCCAGATGGACCAAGTGGGTTCCGATTATGGCAAGGAGCTGGATCTTGAAACCGTTTATCTGTCCGGCAACTTGGCATGGCGTCGGATGACGTCTTTAACCGGTGAGGCAATTTTCGAGATCTTCGGTAAATTCGCCCCATTGGCCAAAGGACCGAATCGCACCATGCACGGCCACATGATGCGCTTGCCGCTTCCGGAACACGCGCCCCCGCCCATGGTGATTTTTGTGGGATTTCGAACCGATACTGTTGATGCGGCCCATCGTGCCGATGTGCGGCATACCGTGGTAATGGCCGTGGTCCTGCTTCTGGTGGGGTGCGCCGGTGTACTGCTGCTTTTCCTGGCCCAGAACTACCGGGCCACCCGCACCTCCCTGGTGCGGGAAAAGGCCTTTTCCGACAACCTGGTGTCACGTATTCCTATCGGTTTGGTGGCCTTGGACCGCGCCGGTCGCGTGACCGCCCTGAATTCCGTTGCCGAAAACACTCTGGCGATCAGGGCCGCCGGTGCGATCGGCCGGCAAGCCAAAGACGTGATTCCGGCTATATTGGTGGACACGTTGGCTGATGCCAACCCTCTAGTGGAAAAGGAAGTGCTTTGTCCGGTCGACACGGACCGCCCCACTCCCATGGACGTGAGTGCCGCCACCCTGACAGACGAAAACGGTGAAGGTTTCGGTCAGGTGATCCTGTTCAAGGATCTCACCGAAATTCGTACTCTTCGCCAGGAGCTGGAAAAGAACCGGCGCCTGGCGTCGGTGGGGCGCCTGGCCGCCGGTCTGGCCCACGAGATCCGCAATCCCTTGAGTTCGATCAAGGGCTTTGCCACCTATTTCAAGGAAAAATACCGCGAGATCGACAAGGATCAGGAGATCGCCACCATCATGATCCAGGAAGTGGACCGGCTCGACCGCGTGGTCGGTCAGCTGCTGGAATTTTCGCGTCCCATCCGGCTCCATTTTCAACTGGTGGCCTTGAAGCCGTTTTTCCAGGACGCCTTCCGGCTGGTGAACCGCCAGAGCAATGAATCCGGTGTCAGGATGGCACTGGATCTACCGGATGAAAACCTCGCCGTGCTGATGGACGCCGACAAGATGCGCCAGGTGGTGCTCAACCTTTTGCTCAACGCCCTGGATGCCATGAAGGCCGGGGGGCGACTGGTGGTCCGGGTGTCCAGAGACGGGAACGGCAGCATTCTTATCCAGATGATCGACAGTGGTGCGGGTATCGATCCCAAGGATCAGCCCCACATTTTCGAGCCCTATTTTTCCATAAAACCGACCGGTACCGGACTAGGGCTTGCCATCGTTCACAACATCATCAAAGCCCACCGGGGCAATATTCTGGTGAACAGTCGGCCCGGTCGGGGCACCACGGTTCAGATCACTCTACCGGCGGGAAAGGAGACCTGATGGTCGGCAAATATCGGGTGCTGGTCGTGGATGACGATGCGGCTCATCGCACCATGTTGCGCACCCTGGTGAGTGGATGGGGGTTCGATATCGTGGATGCGGACGACGGTGAGGTTGCCATCGCCGCCGTCCAGGCCCAGCCTGTGGACCTGGTACTGATGGATATCCGCATGGTCCGTGTCTCCGGCATAGCGGCGCTGGAACAGATCAAAACCATCAACCCAGCCATTCCCATTGTGCTGATGACCGCATACGCATCCGTGGAGATGGCGGTAGATGCGCTCAAAAAGGGCGCCTACGACTATCTGATCAAGCCGCTGGATTTCGATAAACTACGGCTGACCCTGGAACGGGCCCTGGCGCACATCCGTCTCAAAGCGGAGAACCAACCGCTCAAACGGCAGCTGGAAAGCGGTTTTCAGTCCCCGGGCATTGTCGGCAGCAGTCCGGCCATGGTTGCCCTGATGGAGACGGTGGCCCAGGTGGCCGTCTCCGAGGCCACGGTAATGGTCACCGGCGAATCGGGGACGGGCAAGGAGTTGGTTGCCGCGGCCATTCACCTCAACAGCCCGAGAAGGGCCGGTCCGTTTGTTAAGGTTAACTGCGCCGCCATCACCGAGAGCTTGCTGGAATCGGAGCTCTTCGGCCATGAAAAGGGTGCCTTCACCGGTGCAGACCGCCGCAAGGAGGGACGCTTTGTCCAAGCTGACGGGGGTAGCCTGTTCCTGGACGAAGTGGGGGAGATGCCCGTTTCCATGCAGGTAAAGCTGCTGCGCGTGATTCAGGAGCGGGAGCTGACCCGGGTGGGCGGCGAGCAGGTGATACCCGTGGATGTTCGGTTCATCGTGGCTACCAATCAGGACCTGGCGCAGATGATTAAGACCGGCGCCTTCAGGGAGGACCTCTACTATCGGTTGAATGTGGTGGAGCTGAAAACACCGCCATTGCGGGAGCGTCGGGCGGACATCCCCTTGTTGGCCACCCATTTTCTGGTCCGGTTTGCCGAAAAAAACCGCAAGGCGGTGGAACGGTTCTCCCCCCGGGCCATGGATCTTTTGATCCGCCACCCGTGGCCGGGAAATGTGCGTGAATTGATGAATACCATCGAACGGGCCGTAGTGCTGAGCCTGAGCGACTGCCTGGACGAAAATGATTTTACATCCCTGGCCGGCGGTCTGCCGGAGACCGATAACCCCCCGGATGGTGATCTATTCTCCGCCGATGTGCCCCTGGAGCAGATCGAACAAAAAGCCATCATCAAAACCCTCGCATCGGCCGGCGGCAATAAAAGCGAAGCGGCCAGGCGGCTGGGAATTACCCGCAAAACCCTGAGGGAGAAGCTCAAGAGATACAACCTGATGGATTTGTAAAAATTAAAGTCAGCCCCTCGTCTGCCGATATAGGTGCCAACAATGCGCAGATTCTTCAGCCGATTTTAACTAGTGCCCGTCCAGAAATGAGGGATTTTGGTCGAGATCAAGGCGTGCGAAAAATTTTATCGCAGGCGCCCCGCAGGAAGTTCCCTTGGGGTGCATATAGTTGATATTCTGAGGATAAAATTTTGAGCGCAACACAGATATCGGGCAAAAGAAACATTTATGGATGGGCGCTAACTACCGGCGGCATGATGGCCGTCGTGGCTTACCGGAGAAATGACGTGCTGCCGATGCTGCAAAAGGCCCTGGAACAGAAATTGAAGAGAATATTCTTAATAAGGATGCCCCATGAATTTGAATGCATTGGCGGAAAAAATCGGTTTGGAAGAAGATGAATATTGCGAACTGCTCGAGCTGTTCCTGGAAACCGGCACCGCGGACGTCGACCGTTTGGAAACCGCATTCGATGCCGGCGACGCCCAGCAGGTGGCCCGCAGCGCCCACACCATCAACGGGGCGGCCGGCAATATGGGGCTTATGAATGTCCACGAAGTAGCCAAACGGATCGAACTGGCCGCCGTTGAAAGCCGACTGGATTCCGTCTCCGTCGACGTGAACACCCTTAAAGGGCTCTTCGAGGAGATCGCCGGGCTCAATCGCACTTGAGGGTTCCGGGAGAAAAAATTCCATCTCTTTAATGCATTTTTCCACAAAAAGGACCCGGCTCGCCGTTGACCGTCTGCAACACCTGTCCCTTTTTTAGCAAACCTGATATATTGCGGGCATGATCGAGCCTGTCACCGACCCTCGGGATGTTCTGTTTGCCCGCATCGTCCAATCCGTAGAAAACGGCGGGCGCCTAACCGAAGCCGTGCTTGCCTTTATCGAGACGGCCCTGTTTCCCCCGGCGCCCGACCGCCTGGCCGCCTTTCTCGCCACCGACAACGATTGCGAGCGGGACAGCCTGCTGGATCTGATCTTTTTTCCGGATCAGGCCGTCCAGATTGACCTGGAACCCCTGCTGGAGGCCGCCCGATATTCAGCTGACGATGAAGTGGTGCTGCATGACCGCCTGATCGCCCGGGCGATCGACGCCCCGGTCGAGCTGCCCGACGGCAGGTTGCTGGTCAGCATCCGGGTGCCTGACTTTATCAAGTCTCAGTACCTGGAGCGGTTGAAGATATCCCGGCAGACGGATCCCCGGGTGGCGGCGGCCATCGAAAGCGGCGTATCGGCAGCTTTGGTGCCCGTGGTTAAGGTTCGGCTCAGAAATGCCGGTATCCGTTTAATGCCCGGCATGGGAGTATTCCTGTGCCGGTTCTTCGAGCGAATGACGGACGGCGAACCGGATTACCTGGCCTGCCTGGACCTGGTGCTCTGCCTTCTGGAGACAGCCGCTGAAGGGGCGGACGTTTACGAGCTGCTGGTCGGACATAAGCGATCCCTGTTTCGCAGCCTCCAACAGGCCAAGCGATTCGAAACCCTGCTGCGCCGGTCCAATATGGAAACCCTCATGCTTCAGGGTGTTCGTACGCCCCATGCGTTACCCGATGAACTGGTGCATCGGATGCGCCTGATCGATCTGATCTGCTTCGGGATATTCGGCAAAACCGAAACCATCGAATTGCCCATGGAAGAATCGGTCCGACAGGTGTCGGATATAGATACCCCCGAGGCGGTCATCCGATCGTTGCTGCGCTGATTGCCCAATTGGTTTACAAACCGGATGAAATGGGATACTCAGGTCATCGTCGATGGTGTGCGGCATCGCCGGCGCCATATCCGGGACCGGACAGGAAAGAGGCATTATGAAAAGCGTGAAAATCGATGGGTTTAAGTCCATCACCATGGCTATTTTCATACTGGCGATTGCATGCGTTTGGGTTCGACCGGCATCGGCATCAGACACCGACGGCGCTATCGACACGATTATCGCCGGCGTGGAAGCCCGCTATAATGTCCCCGGGTTCACGGCGGATTTCGACCAGGAATCGATCCTCAAAGCCATGGCGGTGACCGATACGGCTTCCGGTCGGCTGATGGTACGGCAGCCTGGGAAAATGCGCTGGGAATACCTGGTGCCGGATCCCCAGACCATCATCACCGACGGCAGCGATTTGTGGGTCTACCGGCCCGAAGACAACCAGGTGTTGGTGGGAAAGGCGCCTTCTTTTTTCGGTGAGGGCAAGGGGGCCGGGTTTTTATCCGATATCAAGACCATTCGAAACAGTTTCCGGATCTCCCTGGAGCCGGCCGATGAACCCACCTTGTATCGTCTCAAGCTGGTACCCAACAGATCCTCGGTGGATTTCATGGAGGTCCGGCTGGATATTTCCAAAAAGCGCTTCGACCTGGTCCGCATCGTCACCTTCAACGTATACGGGGACGAAACCCGCATCGATTTGAAGAATGTCAACTTCAACAACCCACCGCCGGAGGCGCTTTTCCGTTTCGACGTGCCGGAAGGGGCCGACGTGGTGCAGATGAATCCCTAAATCGGTTCATCAATGACAGCGATACCCGTTCGAAAGGATCCAATCATGCAAGCCAAAATCAGAGCGCTGCTCAAGGAAAGAAATGCCATCATGCTGGCCCACAACTACCAGCCCCCCGAAATTCAGGACCTGGCGGACATGTGTGGGGATTCGCTGGAGCTCAGCATTCGTGCCGGCGACACCGATGCGGAGGTGATCGTCTTCTGTGGGGTGCATTTCATGGCGGAGACCGCCTCGATTATCTCCCCGGACAAGACCGTGCTGCTGCCGCGCCTTGATGCCGGTTGTCTGATGGCCGACATGATCGACGCCGAATCACTGGCGGCCAAAAAGGCCAGCCTGCCCCCCATGCCGGTGGTTATTTATGTAAACTCTACGGCCGAAGTCAAGGCCCTGTCGACCATCTGCTGCACATCGGCCAACGTGGTCAAGGTGGTCAACAGCCTGCCGGAACAGGAGATGCTTCTGGCCCCCGATCGAAACCTGGCCATGTATGCGGCCTCCAAAACGGACAAGAAGATTCATGTGTGGGACGGCTACTGTCCCACCCACGAATGGCTGACGGTCTCCGATGTAGAAAAAGCCAAGGCCGACCATCCCGAAGCCATATTCATGGCCCATCCGGAATGCCGTCCGGGGGTGTTGGCCCTGGCGGATGAGGTGGAAAGCACATCGGGCATGCTGCGTTACGCCCGCCAGTCAACCCACGAGGCCTTCATCGTCGGGACGGAAATCGGCATGCTGCATCCCATCCAAAAGCAAAATCCGGACAAGATCTTTTATCCGGCGTCTAAGAAGATGATCTGCCGCAACATGAAGCGAATCGGCCTGACGGACGTGGCCGCCTGCCTGGAGAACATGTCCGGCCAGGTGAAGGTGCCCGAAGATATCCGCATCCCGGCCCTGTCTGCGGTGAAACGGATGGTTGATCTGTCCAGATGAAGCGGTTCGGACTGAAGGTTGAAGGGGGTTCGGTTAATCGCGCTTATTGGGTTCGTTGGGTTTGTTGAGACCGCCGGCCTGGGCCGACCGGATGCCGCTTCTGGATGGGCGCCCGTTAAAACCCCGGCATCTTAAACGTTAGCGTTACTTCACCGGTGCGCCTGTCGATGGAGAGCATCTTTTCGTCTTCCCCCGCGGGGGTGAGTTTTTGACCGGTGGCCATTTCCATCAGACCGCCGATAAACTGCATTCCCGAATTCAGCACCGCTTCGATTTTTTCCGGCGATTGACCGGAAAAGGCACTATCGCTCCTACCGGCTGAATCCGTTGCGGCGGACGGAGCAGTGGAATCCTCCCCGGGTGCCGATTCTTCGGCGATCACGTCCATAGTCGACTCCGCTCGCTGCAGTACTTCGGGATTAAGATAATGGGGTGTGTCTTCCGGGATTTCCTCAGTGGAGGAACTCTTTTGTGGCGGCAGTTCGGGTTCTTCTCCCATCATTTCACGCAACTGGTTGAGCATCTCCGTGCGTTTCTCCCGGGAGAACTCCACCATGTCCGTCGTACCGTCGAATACGCCGTCGAAAAGCTGGGTCTTGAGTTGAATGCCGGTCAGGATTTTTTCTTCGATACTGTTTTTGGTGATCAGGTTGATCACGTTGATGCAGCCGCTTTTTTGACCGATACGGTGGACCCGGCCGATGCGCTGGTTCATCCGCGCCGGATTCCAGGGCAGTTCAAAATTGACGACACAGTCGGCGGCCTGCAGATTCAAGCCGGTGCCGCCGGCATCCGTGGATAAAAATACCCGGCAGTCGGGATTGTGGGTGAATTCATCGATCAGGGCCTGGCGCTTTTTCACCGGTACTTTGCCGGAAAGTTCGACAAAGTTAAGGCCGGCATCGGACAGGTGCCTGGCGATGAGAAAGGTCATGGTGGTCCACTCGCTGAAGATCACCATCTTGCGGCCGTTTTCCACCACCAGCTCTTCGATGACGCCTTCCAGTTCCTTGAGTTTGGGAGAGATGTGGGTCTGGCGGTCGATGAGATAGGTGGAATCGCAGGTCATGCGCATGCGCAGCAGCAACTCCTGGATCCGTCGGAGGTCCATGGGCGTGAGGAATTTTTTGTTGAGCAGCGGCAGCAGAAGTTGCATGTAGCCGGCGTGCATCTGGCGTTGCTCTTCGTGAAGATCGATGTAGTAGTTGTTGACCACCTGATCGGGCAGGTCGGAGAGCACTTCCTCCTTTTTACGCCGGATCACCAGGGGCTGGAGCCGGTCGTGCAGCTGAGACAGATTGTGATAGCCCAGAATCTGGCCCTTCTTGTTGCGCGACAGCATGAAGTGGTCGGCGGCGAATTGCCATAAGGGGGCCAGCATGCGCGGCTCCAGAAACTGAACAATGGAGTAGACATCCTCCAGCTTGTTTTCCAGCGGCGTGCCGGTGAGCACCAGGGCTTGGGTTCGGGGGATGCGCTTGACGGCGTCGGCGGTTTTGGTGGAAAAATTTTTGATGCGCTGGGCTTCATCGAGAATCACCAGGTCGGGCCGGAAACGGTCCAGGAGGGTGACATCTCGAAGTACCGCCTCGTAGTTGGTGATCTTGAATAATCCCGGCCCGGTGAAGTAGATTTTTTTGCGCTGCTGCGGATTTCCCGCCACGATATCGGCCTGCAGGTCTGAAAACCGTTCGATTTCCCGTTTCCATTGCTCTTTCAATGATGCCAGGGTCACCACCAGCACCTTGTCAAAGCCGAAGATTTTCTGCTTGAGTCCCGCCAGGGCGATGGCCTGAAGGGTTTTGCCCAGTCCCATCTCATCGCCGATCAGGGCCGATGTTTTATACAGGGCGAAGCAGACGCCGTCCATCTGGTACGGGTAGAGTTGAATCTTGAGTCCGGGATCCGGAATATCGGCCGCGGCGGCCATCCGGGTCAGCTGCTGCTTCATGAGATGATCGTCCAGGCGGGCAAGGACCGTCTCGCGAATACGGACGCGCTTCTCCCCCTTCAGGGTTTCCATGAGCGGGAGCAGGTCCGACAGCGTGTCTTTCAGGAAATGACCCTCGGGTGAAAAATAGTCGGCCAATGCGGTATTCATCTCTTTGGCACCGGTTGTTTCAGCGGCTCGGAACAGGCGGGGGCGGTCCGATGCCGAATCCCAGTAGATATCCACGAAGGGAAAGCGCTCCTTTTTCACCCGCTGGGAAAAGTCTTTCTTTTGCTTGAGATGATCAACCAGGTGAAGCATATGCTTGCAGGTGCCCAGCCGGTTGGTCAGGTAGTCCGGGCAGTTGCAGTGTCCCGATCCGCTTTCCGGGTCGTGCAGGGTCACTGTGTATTGTTTGCCGGTGGCGGTTTCCACCAAGTGCTCGCCCTTGATCATTTCCCCTGCGGTAACAGTGAAAACTTCCTTGCGCGCCCGCGCGTTACGGTCTTCCAATGCCAGATTGCGGATCTCTTCCGGGCTGAGCCAGTCTTCTTCGACCGCTTCGGTTTTGTCTTCGGTAACCGCTGCTTTCCAGCGTCCCAGGATCGTGGATGCGTCCAACAGGGCGGCCACGGTATGTTTGCAACCGATGCCGGGATAGGGACAGTCGCATGTGCTGGTCACCGTGTCTTGAGCCAGGGCCAGGTTGACGGTGTAGTCGCCGTAATTGCCATCCATTTCATAAACGAATCGGTGGTCGCCGGGGTCGGCGTCCTTCAAAACAAATGCGCCGTGGCGATAGATGCGCTGACCCCGTTGGAAAATAATGTCGGAATCGGCAAGATGCTTGCGGATAAAATCGCTGGTTAGATCCATGGATGCCTCCACGCGTATGGATGTTGATAATCTTGAGGTGTCAATATACGGTGTTTCTATCAGAAGCAATGCATGCATAGTGTGGATTTACGAATGTGTCAAGCCTGTGCGCTAACAAAAAAAAGGCCGGCAACCACACTAAAAAATGGTGCCGGTCCTTTTCACATCGCTACATTGCCGTGTTACATGGCATCCACCATGTCGTCGGGGATGTCGGCGTTGGTGTAGACTTTCTGCACATCGTCGCAGTCGTCCATGGCGTCCATCAGCTTGAGCATGCGTTCGGCCTCTTTTCCCTCCAGGGGGCTCATGTTCTGGGGCAGCATGGTCACTTCGGCATCGCTGAAGGGGATAGCCGCCCCCTCGAGGGCTTCCTTGACGGTATCGAAGTCTTCGGGTGCGGTGATCACCTCGAAGCTGTCATCCTCTTCGCGAACATCCTCGGCGCCGGCCTCCAGGGCGATTTCCATGAGCTTGTCTTCGCCCACTGCGGCTTTGTCCACATTGAAGTAGCCCTTATTGTCGAACATCCAGGCCACACAGCCATTTTCGCCCATGTTGCCGCCGTATTTGTTGAAGATATGGCGGATTTCGGCCACGGCGCGATTCTTGTTGTCGGTCAAAGACTCCACCAGGATGGCGGCGCCGCCGGGACCGTAGCCTTCATAGGAATTCTCTTCGTAGCTAACCCCTTCCAGTTCTCCGGTCCCTTTTTTAATGGCCCGCTCGATGTTGTCCTTGGGCATGTTTTCCGTCTTGGCGGCAGCCACGGCGGTGCGCAGTCGCGGATTGGCTTCCAGATCACCCCCGGCCGTCCGGGCGGCCACGGTGATTTCCTTGATCAATTTGGTGAAAATTTTTCCCCGCTTGGCGTCTTGGGCGCCTTTGCGGTGTTTGATGGAAGACCATTTGTTATGTCCTGACATAGTTTTCTCCTTCTATTTTTTGCTCAGTCCGATCACAAACACTTCGCGGCTGGCTTTGCGTGTACTTTGGGGCCTAAATGATACCTGCCGATGGAAGCGCCGTTTCACGGCATCGGTAAAGGCCTTGAAATCGCCTCCCTGGAAAATCTTGCAGGCGAAGCTGCCGCCTGGAACTAGGGTCTTGTCGGCAATGTCCAGGGCCGCTTCGCAAAGCCCCACGGAGCGGGCCTCGTCCACGTGCCGGTTGCCCGAGGTGGCCGGTGCCATGTCGCTGAGCACCACATCGAAACGGGTCCGGCCCAGTTCGGTCAGGTGACGTTCCAGGTCCGCCACATCGCCGGTGATCACGCTCACGTTGCCCGGCAGTCTGATGGTGACCGGTACCAGATCGATCCCCACGATGCGGCTGCCGGGACCCGCCGTCCGGACGGCAAACTGCAGCCACGATCCCGGCGCACAACCCAAGTCCAACACCCGTGCCCCCCAGCCCAGAATTCGGTGCTTTTTCTGGATCTCCTGGAGTTTGTACACCGATCGGGCCGCGAAACTGTCTTTTTTGGCCTGGCGGGTATAGTGATCCGCCCACGGGTTCTTTTTCTGATTGGCTGATTTCATATCTTTTTGCCCATTTCAAGTCAAGTCAAACCACCCCGGTGGGGTGAACTTAATACCCAATATAATAAGTGTGTTGTCATTCCGCTTGGCATTCGCGATGGTATCGGGACGGCAAGGAGGCGGCGACGCAGTCGACACCGTGCAACCTGTTCTCGTCAGAACAACAGCGCCACGGCAGCGCTCACGCTCTCCACCCCTTCCAGGGTGATGCCTTTGGGACGCTTCATCCGCTTCAGGCTGCCCACCGGGGCCACGATCCGGGAAAAGCCCATCTTTTGGGCTTCGGAGATACGGGTGTCAACATTGCCCACGGCTCGCACCTCACCGGCCAGACCGACCTCGCCGACCACCATGGTGTCCCTGCGAATGGGCCGGTCCAGAAAACTGGAGGCGATGGCCGACACGATGCCCATGTCTACGGCCGGCTCCATGATTTTTACGCCGCCGGCCACATTCATGAAGATGTCGTGGCCCATCAGGTGCATGCCCAGCTGTTTTTCCATGACGGCCACCAGCAGGGCCACCCGGTTCTGGTCGAGGCCCAGGATGGTCCGCCGGGGAGTGCCGAAGTTGGTACTGGACGCCAGGGCCTGGAGTTCCACCAGGATGGGGCGGGTACCTTCCATGCTGGCCGTCACCACGGAGCCGGGGGCGTTTTCCGGCCGTTCGGAAAGGAACACGGCAGACGGGTTGGCGACCTCCCGCAATCCGCTCTCCTTCATTTCGAAGACGCCGATCTCATTGGTGGAACCGAAGCGGTTCTTCACCGCCCGCAGGATGCGAAACACGTGGTTGCGGTCCCCTTCGAAATAGAGCACCGTATCCACCATGTGCTCCAGCAGCCGCGGGCCGGCAATGGCGCCTTCCTTGGTCACATGGCCCACCAGGAAGGTGGGGATGCCCGTGCGTTTGGCCATGAGCATCAGCCGCATGGCGGACTCGCGCACTTGGCTCACGCTGCCCGGGGCCGAGGTGATCTCCGGGCTGAACACCGTCTGAATCGAATCCACCACCAGTACATCCGGACGTTCGCTCTCCACCATGGCCATGATCGCATCGATATCGATCTCCGACACCACCAGCAGGGTGGGCGACACGGTTTCCAACCGGCGGCTGCGCAGGCGTAGTTGGCGCACCGATTCCTCGCCGGAAACATAAAGCACCTTGTGGCCGCCGGTGGCGATGCCGTGTAGGGCCTGGAGCATGATTGTGGATTTTCCTATCCCGGGATCACCGCCGATGAGCACCAGGGTGCCGGCCACCAG
Source organism: Desulfobacteraceae bacterium UBA2771 (assembly GCA_002352605.1). Taxonomy (GTDB): domain Bacteria; phylum Desulfobacterota; class Desulfobacteria; order Desulfobacterales; family Desulfosarcinaceae; genus Desulfosarcina. The sequence continues at coordinate 39,132 of DEIP01000005.1, forward strand.
ACCACCGCCAAGCACCCGGTCGAACTCTTTGATGCCGGTGGACATGCGTGCCTCGTCGACAATGTTGACGGCGTCGATGGGCACTGGGCGGTTGCCCTTCGCCGACATGATTTTTCTCCCGGTCGCTGCCGTATGTCGCACCTCTTCGGCAAAGGCGTCCCAGGCGCCGCATTCGGTGCATCGGCCCATCCACTTGGCGGATTCATATCCGCAGGACTGGCAGGCAAAGTGGGTTTTTACGGTTTTTCGTGCCATGGTTTTGTATTTAACGTTTTAATTTTTAGGCGTTAAGTGTTACGTATTCGGAAAATAAAACCGCCAACGAGGCGGTTTCACCCGAAAGGCGTCCATGCCCATCCCATGATCGACTACCACGTCCACACCAGCCTTTGCAACCACGCCACCGGCACCATGGAACAGTACGTCCGGACGGCGGTGGCCAAGGGGCTTTCCGGCATCTGTTTTCTGGATCACCTGACCCTTCAGGAGGCGGGGCGTGCCAACGCCATGTCACCGCAGGAAGTACCCATGTATGTGGAAGCGGTCCGCCGCCTGGCCCGGCAGTACCGGGGCCGGATCAGCATCCGCGTGGGGCTGGAAGTCGACTTTTCACCCCATCATGTGGACCGATGCATCGAGATCATCAACACCGTCGACCTCGATGTGGTGGGCAGCAGCGTCCATTTTATCGACGGTGAAGACGTGGTCTCCCGGCGCTCGGCCTGGAGTCGGGGCGAACTCAGCCCCGATGCGGTTTACACGAAGTATCTGGGCGTACTGGATTCTATGCTGGATTATGATTACTTCGATGTGGTATGTCACCTGGATCTGCCCAAAAAATTCAACCGACGCCCGTCACCGTCTGCGGCCCAGGGCTTTCGGGAGCTTTTGGAAAAGATCCGGGAAAAAAACCTGGTCGTAGAACTGAACACCAGCGGGTTTCACTATCCCGTAAGAGAGACCTTTCCCTCACCGGAACTGCTTGGCCGCTGTGCCCGGCTTCGGGTTCCTGTGGTCGTCGGTTCCGATGCCCACGCGCCCGAATCGGTGGGCAGGGATTTCGATCGGGCCCGGGACCTTCTGGACGCCGCCGGCTACCGGCATCTAACCGGTTTTTCCCACCGGCAGCGGGAGGCTGTTTTGCTTTGACAATGTTGTTGTGGACGCGCTTGCTTAACATGGAGGAGATGGATGGTCATGATCGACGATATTCTGCAACTTAAACACAGACGATTTATGCCCCGTGGCGTGGCCATCCTGCTCGTTTTGCTGGTTGGGCCGTTAGTGGCTGCACATGCCGCCGATTCTGCGGGATCCTTTCAAGCCCTCCAAGCGCGTTTGATCGAAGATGGCTTCGACAGCGCCCGCATTCTGACCCTTTTCGCCAGTCCCGATGTCTCCTTCGAAAAGGGAGGGGTTAGCGCCTATTTCATGCATAACGAGGCCAAGCTGAACTACAAGCAGTTCACGCGAGTATGGAATGTCTCGTCGGCCAAAAAATACATGAAGGAACACCGGCAGGCCCTGGATGCGGCACAGCAAACCTACGGTGTGGACAAAGAGGTGATCACTGCCATCATTCTAGTAGAGACCAGGCTGGGCACCTACACGGGCAAAAAATCGGTGATCAACACGCTATCCACCCTCTCTGCCATGGCCGACGAGATGCCCCGCCAGGCGATCTGGGAGAACCTGCCTGACAACGACAGGCGCATGTCCCGAACGCAGTTTGAAAAAAAGGCGGACCAGAAATCCAGCTGGGCCTACCGGGAACTCAAGGCCTTTTTGATCTACACGGAAAAGGAGGGCATGGATCCCACCGCCATCAAGGGGTCCTACGCCGGCGCCATGGGGATTTCCCAGTTCATGCCCAGCAATATCGCCCCTTACGGCAAAGACGGCAACGCCGACGGACAGGTGGACCTGTTTGTCCACGCCGACGCCATCTCCAGCATTGCCAGCTACCTGAAACACTACGGATGGAAACCGGGGATCTCCCGGGAAAAGGCCTTCAAAGTGGTCTATCACTACAATCACAGCAAATACTATGTGAACGCCATCCTCGACGTTGCGGATAAATTGAAAGGCTGATCCATCATGAGCACCGGCATGTTCGTGGTTCTCACCGGCATTGTGTTTTTCCTGCTTACCTGCGTCGCCCTTCTGGACATCGCCCGCAAAGATTTCGGGTCCATCCAGATGAAAGCGCTATGGGCATTCGTCGTGGCCTTGGTGCCATTCATCGGCGTGTTGATCTATTTCCTGTTCGGCTTCAGAAAGGGCAAACGGTCCGCCGCCGACGCAGCGGTGGAATAAGGCAGCCTTATTCAAGCCATTCAGGAATTTGCAACGGATAAATATTGTTTGACAAAAGCTGCGCTTTTCTATATGGATGCGTCTGTTTTTTCAAATGGTCCCATCGTCTAGTGGTTTAGGACGCCGGCCTCTCACGCCGGTAACTCGGGTTCGAATCCCGGTGGGATCACCAATTATAAATTTCCTTTCTTTTCAAAGGGTTGAGCCGAATCGGCGCAACCCTTTTTTATACCCTTTTTTGCCGTCCCCCACCGTATCCCTCACCATAAAAATCATCATAACCGGATCATGCAGGATATACGGGCTTATTCATTCCCGGAATGAAATATTTATCGGTCCCCTTGGGGTGGTGGGGGACAGGGTGGGGGACAGGTCTATTTTTCAATTATCCATCGATCATTTCGGAGGTGATCCCGGCGGATGGTTTTCCCCCGATACCGATAGCGATCTGATCTTAGAATGTCTTGACGGATGGTCCCGGCATGGTCCCCCGACGGGGTGAAGGTATCATAGCGACTTGATGAGGTATTCAAGGTTGAAGGCTTAATGTATCCGGTGGGCTCCCCTTTGGGATTGGTGATCTTAAAGCTGTCAGGGTTAAGGGGGATCCTTTTTAATATATGATTTTATTTATTTGCGATAGGTCCAAATGAATTCATCATAATTACCAAAGAAGAGTATTGGGGAGAGGAAGGTGAACCCATCGATGAATGGGCCAGGCCGATCATCGCTCGTGGGCCCCGCCCCATGTTCGAGATGGAGCAGGTGTTGCCCGGTGAGGACCCTGACGATCCTTTCAATGAACCCATCACCCGGTCCAACGATCTTAAAGGACGCCGGCGAGTGGACAGAGATGGAAAAGATCCTGATTGAGCTGTGCCGGGCGGAGCTGCGCTGTCTCGATGCCCATTCGCATCTGGACAATCTCCTCTTTGATCACAGCCCGCGAGATGCCATCCGACATTATGAGGTCGGTCTGCGCATCGGCGAACTCTCCCCGACGGGTCAGATGAACACCGGTATGATTGAAAAAGCTATCCAGTTTCGCTGACGTGCCCTGAAATCCATGAATACCATTTTGCACCTAACCTTCCTCAACTGCCTTTGACAGGGACCGTCAATGTGAAGGCATTTCCAGCTGCAAATTCATAGCCCACTTTAAAAAGCAGGTATCGATAAGGTACTCAAATTTAGTGCAAAAAATGTAATTTCATTACCCTGGCGGTTACTTTATTATACGTTTTTAATGGATGTTTCCCTTCCATACGTCCGATTATTCAGAAGGGTATCACACGTAATTATGTAAAAAATTAGTTGGTTGAATATAAAAATGTTCTAATTGGCATATTGGCATATTGGCATTATATTTGCTTCAACGAATAGAGAAGTTACACCAAACTGCTCGATAATGGCGAAACTATTCGAAAGAATGGGCCGCAAAGCCGCTGGCCTAAACCTTCTGTTTTTCAGAAGGCAAGGTAGCAGAGCCGCCGAAGGCAAACGGCTGTGTCCTCCGTGGATTCACCGGTTGTCAAAATCATCACGGAGGATGATCGTATGTCATCATGGTTTTATGGCCAAATCAGTTCCCTCGTACGCACTGCACTGACATTTTTCTGTATTCTTTTTTTATTGCCTGCATTTTCAATCGCTGCCCAGATGACCATGGCATGGGACCCGAATGACCCCACACCCGAGGGCTACCGTATCTATCAACGTACCGAAGGACAGGCCTATGATTACAGTCAACCATTTTGGACAGGCCCTTATACGACCTGCACAGTTGACAACCTCGATGATGACATCACCTATTACTTTATTGTCCGGGCTTATGTTGGAGAAACAGAGAGCGGCGATTCCAACGAGATTTCTTTTTTGTCGCCATCCCTTTCAGCGACCACGTATGCTATCTCAGCCTCTACCGCCGACCATGGTTCCATCTCACCTTCCGGCATGGTGACTGTGGAAGCAGGTGTCGATCAAACATTCGACATCTTACCGGATGACGGCTACCACGTCACTGGCGTGTTTGTGGATGGCGTGTCCATTGGTGCCGTTCTCGCTTACACATTCCATCAGGTCGCTGCGGATCACGCCATCTCCGCAGAATTTGCCTACAATAACCACACGATTTCAGCTTTAACAGGCACCAATGGCAGCATATCTCCATCCGGTGATGTCACCGTGGATCATGGCTCCAGTCAAGGCTTTACGATCACACCCGCTTCCGGCTATCGTGTGGCTGATGTTTCGGTGGACGGTAGTTCCGTAGGACCAATCTCGGCTTATCAGTTTAACCAGGTGATCGAGGACCATACCATCCATGCCACCTTTGTGGCAGATACCCACATCATTTCGGCTATGGCCGGTGATAACGGTACGATCACACCTTCCGGGAATACTATTGTTTCATTTGGCGGCAGCCAAACCTACACGCTTACCCCAAACAGCAGTTGCTCGATAACAGATGTGATTGTTGACGGTGTTTCGGTGGGCTCCAAAACCACGTATATCTTTTCGGATGTCAAAGCGAATCACACGATTGAAGCCCTGTTTGCTTTGGAAAACCTCCCACCCGCAGCCGATTCCGGACCGGACCAGACTGTCGATGAGGGCCGGGTGGTTACGCTCAACGGACTCAACTCAACCGACTCGGATGACGGTATCGCCGCATTCCAATGGCGGCAGATTCAAGGTGTTGAAGTGGTGCTTAACGCTCCCGAAAGCCCGGAGACGACCTTCACAACGCCGAATGTAGAAACCTCAGGAACAGCCTTGGTATTTGAATTGGTTGTAACCGATTACAGCGGCGCTACATCTGTTGACAATTGCATTGTTAATGTGACTTGGGTCAACGTGCCGCCCACTGCCAACGCAGGCATGGATCAGATCGTGAGCGAAGGTTCACAGGTATCATTGAATGCTACCCAATCGACCGATCCGGACGATGGCATTGAGTCGTATATGTGGAAGCAACTGAATGGCCTGGCCGTCATCCTATCCGACGATAGATCGGCAACCCCCACAATCCAAGCGCCGAATGTCGGACCGGAAGGCGCGTCTATGACCTTTGAGATTACCGTTAGTGATGCTGGCGGGCTGCAGGACACGGATACCTCTCTGGTCACCGTTGCATGGGTCAACATACCGCCAGTGGCAGACGCCGGCCCAGACCAACAGATTAATATAGGCGACGAAGTTACTCTGGATGGTTCACTGTCGACCGATACCGATGGAGACATGGTCGTTTCTTACCGGTGGCGTCAAACAGATGGCGTACCGGTGGTGTTGTCCGATACCACTGCACAGCAACCAGTGTTTGTCGCACAGGATATGGGCAATGAGGGCGGCCTGTTGACGTTTGAACTTACCGTTACCGACAGCGGTGGGATGATGGCAACGGATACTTGTCAGGTTATCGTAGCCCCTGAAGCACCATCAGAGGACACCATTGCTCCAAATTTGACTTTCGCGGAACCAATGGGTGATCCAATAACAGTTAGCTGGCATAAAATCAGTTTTTCAGGAACCGCTTGGGATGACCGGGAAATAGCACAAGTAGTTTGGGAAAACAGTATCGGCGGCAACGGCATAGCGAGGGGAACCACCCAATGGTTCATTGACCGTATCATGCTTAAGCGCGGGGAAAATGTCATCACCGTGACTGCATATGATACATCCGGAAATCAGGGCACCATTTCCAAAACCCTTTATTTTAAACGGTAGCGTCATTTTCCCATCCATTTGAGATCACATCCGCACCTTGACACATAGACTGCTATCAGGCGCGGCATACAAAAGCTCCAAGAACAAGAAGGCCAACCCCAACATCTGGTGGTTGGCCTTTTTCGATACTGGTTCAGTTGAATAGGTAAGAATTTATTGATTGGTACGCTGCTGCTCGCCCCCATAACGTGATTTCACTGCCTCCCGGTCGATGCCGTCACTGGTCTCCGGTAGGGATTCCACGAACTGCACATACCGGGGTTTTTTGTATCCGGCGATGCGGCTGCCGACGAATTCGATCAACTCCTTTTCGGTGAGCGTCCGGCCGGCTTTCAGCACGCAGACCGCCTTGATTCCCTCCTTCCATTTGGGATCCGGCACGCCGAACACCATGGTCTGTTCCACCGACGGATGGTCCAGGATTACTTTTTCCACCTCCGCCGGATAGACATTTTCGCCGCCGGGCTTGATCAACTCCTTTTCCGGCTTGCGTCCGGCGTACCACAGGAACCCGTCTTCGTCGAAGCGGCCCAGGTCGCCGGTGTGATGCCGTTCGTTGCGAAAGGTGTGGGCATTGTCCTCGTCCAGATTCCAGTACCCTTTGAATACCATGGGTCCTTTGAGGGTGATTTCACCCACCTGGTCCGTCGGCACCGGGTTGTCGTCTTCATCCACCAGATCCACCAGTCCCAAAGGAATCGGCCGGCCGGCCGAACCGGGCCGGTCATCGTAGCGACCCATGGAGACGAGGCAGGAGGTCTCCGTCTGACCGTACATATTGTAAAAACAGCCGCCCGTGACGGTCTGATAGCGTTCGATGGTTTCCGGCGCATCCAGGCCCATGACGGATTGCAGCGATGAGATGTCGGCACCGGTTTTTTCCTGCGCGTCCAGGATAGACCCCAGAATCGGTGAGAAATCGAATAACACGGAGACCTTTTTGGACTGGATCAGGTCGACCGCCTTGTCGGCGTCGAATTTGCTCATGTTGACGTTCAATGCCCCGGCGTAAAAGGCAGTAACGGCCATAAACAGGCCGCCCACGTGAAACAGGGGCAGCAGGTTCAGGTGAACATCGGCAGGCGAGAGACCGAAACAGTGGTTGAGATGCAAGCTGGCACACAGCAGGTTGGCATGGCTCAACAGGGCACCCCGCGGCCGGCCGGCCACGGCGGCCGTGTGGATGATAACCAGTCCGTCGTCGTTTCCGACCGGATCGGCGGCAAAGGGGGTGTCGACCATCAGCTGATCGAAGGCATCGAAAGAACCGGCATTGTTCAGGTTAAAAAAGTGTTTCACCGAATGAAGCCGCTCCCGGATACCGGCCACCATCGCCCCGAATTCATCATCGGCAAATAGAGCCACCGGTTCGCCGTCGTTGAGGTTAAAGGCCACCTCATCGGCGGAAAGGCGCCAGTTGATGGGCAGTAAAATGGCCCCTATTGCCGCGGCGGCGCCATAAACCCGAAAAAAGGCCAGGCTGTTTTTTCCCACGACGCCGATTCGGTCGCCGGAACGAATTCCGGCTTGCTGCAGCCCCACAGCCAGTCGATCCACATGTTTTTTGAACTGTCCAAAGGTGACCGTCATGCCGACATCGGCTTCAAACCAGGCCGGGTGGTTCCGGTAACATTGGGCGTTGCGACGGATCAGGTCATAAAGGGAAAAATCGTAAAGCCCCATGGTTATACTCCTTGTGCTTGTTGGTTTAAGGGCCTTGGAAAACATGATCCTTTGGATCAGAATTCTTTTTCTCATACGGCAAAAAGAACAGTCTACCGGTATGAAGTGACAACCACCTTCAGGCAGCGCCGCCTCATCCATTGCGCATCAATGGCTTTTGCCGGATTGGTTTGCGGTGACGGGTTACTTGGTGGTGGTCACCGGACAGGTCGCTTTCAAAATAATGTATTGTGCCGTTGAGCCGAGAAGCAGTTTGCGGGTCCTGGATTTCTTTTCGACACCCACGAAGATCTGATCGATACTGTTCTCTTCGGCAAAAATGACGATATCCTCGCCCGGAGACAGCCCCCGTGCCATCTCCTGAACGTCGTTTTCGATCCCGGTACCTTCGAATTGTCGCCGAACTCCTTTCAATTCCTTTTTTACCCGGACGATGTCTTCCGGCTTTTCGCTGCGGCCACCCTCCATAGAGGTAATGACAAACACCTTGGCCTTGAACAACGACGCCTGTTTTATCGCCAGATCAAGGGCTGCCCTGGACGCTGTCGAATCGTTGTAGGCAACGAGAAATTTCATAACCGGATGCCCTTTCCCCCTCGGCGAAACGCCGGCGGCTGAATGAACTACATCCAACGCTTGCGCCGCTTATAGGACTTGACTGCTTTGAAAGATTTTCGTCCGCCGCCCTGGGTAACGCCCATGTAGAACTCTTTGACGTCCGGATTTTCGCGAAGGTCCTTGGACAGGCCTTCCAGGACGATTTTTCCGGATTCCATAACATAGGCATAATCGGACACCTGCAGTGCGATTTTGGCATTCTGCTCCACCACCAGGATGGTCGTGTCCATCTCCCTGTTGATGGTTTCGATGTTTTCAAAAATCTCTTTGACCAGCAGGGGCGCCAGGCCCAGGGACGGCTCGTCCAGCATGAGCATTTCGGGCGAGGCCATCAGTGCCCGGGCAATGGCGATCATTTGCTGCTCTCCACCGGAACAGTACCCGGCCAGCCGGTGGGTAATCTTGGCCAGTCGGGGAAATTGATCGTACATCTTATCGTTGTCCGCACGAATCTTTCGGGACCCGTCTTTGCGGGTAATGGACCCCACCCGGATATTTTCCGCCACCGTGAGATGTTTGAACACCCGGCGTCCCTCCGGCACCATAACAGCGCCGAGTTTGACCACATGGGTTCCCAGGACATTGGTGATGTCGCTGCCGGCAAACTGGATATACCCATCGCGGACAAAGCCGTTTTCCGGTTTGAGCAGGCCGCTGATGGCCCGCAACGTGGTGGTCTTGCCGGCACCGTTGGTTCCCAGCAGGGCGACGATACCGCCTTTGGGCACATGCAGGCTAACGCCGCGCAATACCTGGATGATATCGTTGTACACCACTTCAATGTTGTTGACTTCGAGCAGGTTTTCCGAATTCTGTTTGTCCATAAGGCGGTTTTCTAACTTATAAGGAAGACAGTGCGCCGACACCCAATTAACTTACGCGCAGCAATCCCATGCCCCTTCAACGATCCGGTTTCAGTGTCGGCAGATGGATAACCGGAACATTCGGCCGACCCGGGAAAGCGAGCCGACCGCAGGCGATTTAATTAATTTTGCTCGTGTACTCCGGAATAAACGGTTTGCCCACTGCTTTGAACGCTCCGTTTTTCACCGCGTACAGCTGCAGGGTGTCGACCCCTGCCTTGTCGGTCTCGGAATAGGTCACCGGCCCTACCGTGGTAACCGGATAAAACGCATTCAGGCCGTTCATGGCCAGCAATTCTTCATAGAGAACGTCTTTTGTGATTTTTTTACCCCGAGCCTTTGCACGCAGAATCACTTCTGTAGCAACCTGGGCCACCATAATGCCATTGGCGTAGTTGTGTGAATTGGCGAATTTATCATCCCGCCCGTAATTTTTGGCCAGGGCCAGCTGAGCATCGGTACCCACACCCGGCTCAGATGTAATAATGTATGAAGTCGTCCAATAGAAATTCTCGGAAGCAGGGCCGGCCAATGCCACCAGGTCATTGCCACCGGTGTAGTGACATCCCGTAAAGGTAATCTTTCCCTTTTCACCAAAGGTTTTTGCGACGAGTCCCAGGCGGCTGGCATCTTTGATCATGGTGGCCACCGGCGATTGGACTGTCTGGCTGATTACATATTGGACGTCCTTGCTCATCAGGCGCTTCAGCATGGCGGTGTTGTCCAGGTCCTTGCCGTGCTCGACCACTTCAACGATTTCGATCTTCAGGCCGGCTGCGACGGCTTTCTTGACATCTTTAAGGGGGCCGCGGCCGAAAGCGGATGGGTGCAGGAACATGGCCACTTTGGGGATCCCGCCGTCCTTATGGTTGTTGGCTATGTATTCGGCCAGGCCGATGGCCTGGGCGGAATAGGAGGCGATGGGCAGGAAGATGTAACTGGAATCCACCAGGTTGCCGGCATGGAAGGAGGCCGGGATGGTGGGCATCTTCTCCTCGTCAAAATCTTTTTTCAAGGCCAGGGTACTGCCGGTGGAGTAGTTGAGGTAAAAAACAATGCCCTGATCCATAAAATCTTCAAAATTCCGTTTGGTTATCTCGGTCTTATACTGGTCATCCCTGATAGTACAATCGATTTTGTCATCGCCTATAATTTTCATGTCGTTGACATAATGAAAATAGTCTTCAACACCCTTTGAGTAGGGGTCGCCTGCATCAGAGGTCGGTCCGGTAATGGCCACTGACAAAGCCAGCTTGTACACCTCGCCGGCCTGAGCTTGGAACGCAAACGCAAAGAGAACAATAAGCGTAAGCATTAAATTAACGGTCATCATTTTTCTGTTTTCCATGTTTCCCCCTTTGGTTGGTTGGGTGTTGATTGGTGGGCTGAACAAAACGGATATTCATTCGCCGGCGGGTCCTTTGGGCTCCCGCAAGCCGTCTATCCTCGGTGGTTCAGTAACGGAACGGCCACAGTTTTGTATATGAGCGTACAATGCGCCACCAGTTGGCGATCCCTCTCGGTTCAAACATTAAAAACAGGACGATCACCAGGCCAAATGACAGTGGCTTTAAAGCAGTGGCAAGATTCCAGTCTGACGGTAATATTTTGCCGGCATGTTCGGCAAGGGTTTCCACCTGGAGTTCGAGCGCAATTATCGCGGTCGGGCCCCAGAAAGAGCCGTTGAGTGTTCCCAGACCGCCCACGATGGCCATGGCAAGATAAGTGATCGAGTGATGCAGGGTAAAGGATTCAAAACCAACACCCCGGTACACGTATGCGTGCAGGGCGCCGGCCACACCGGCAAAAAAACCGGCCAGACCGAATGCATAAACTTTGGTAAGACCGGGATGCATCCCCATGGCATCGGCGGCTCGGTCATTGTCCCGCACAGCACTCAGGCAACGCCCATAACGGGTTCTAAGGAGGTTTTTCACCATGAATCCAGAAAGGATTACCACCACAAGCAGCACATAATACCAGAAGAGGTAGTGATCTTTTCTGCCCAGCTTGCCGGTGAACCAGACTACCCGGCTGATAGCAATGGTCTGTCCCTGGTTAAAAAACTCCAAAAAATTGATAGTCCACGAGAATATCATCTGGAAGCTCAAGGTGGCGATGGCCAGGTAAAGATGTTTCAGGCGCATGGCAGGAAGCCCGACGATGGCCCCGAAAATAGCACCCGTTAGTCCGGAAAGAACGATCAACAGCGGCCATGCATGGGTGATGACGACATGACTATCACCCAGGGTTCTTGCAAAAGAGGCGACGGTGTATGCCCCGACACCCACGAAAGCGGCATGCCCGATAGATATCAAGCCGGCAAAACCGGTAACGATGTTGAGGCCGATAATCGCAACGATGGCAATGAGTATGTTGTCTATTACCAGCATGTACTTGTTGCTTAAGTGAAAAATCAGGGGCCAGGCAAAAAGCAGTAAAAGAAACATGCTAAGGATTACCCGATCCAAATGCGTGAAGAATATTCTCTGCTCGTCCCGGTACGAGGTAAAGTAGTTGCCGGTGGCTAACCAACGATTTGTTGACATGATCTATACCCGTTCAATTTCATGGATGCCGAAAAGACCGTGGGGCTTGAAAAGCAGGATGATTAACAAAATGATATAGGGCAGTACTTCGGCGGTACCGTTGAGCCCCCAGTTGCCGTCCAGGTATCCGCTGGCAAACTGTTGGATCACGCCCATGATGATACCGGCCACCACGGCGCCTAAAATGGAATCCAGCCCCCCCAGAATGACCACGGGGAACACGGTAATCCCAAAGGCTTGCAAGGTTTCAAAATTCAGTCCGGTGATGTTGCCGATAATGCCGCCGGCAGCGGCGGCACTTAAACCGGCCGTGGCCCAGGCGAGACCGAATACCCTGGGGACGGAAATGCCGACGGACATGGAGGCAAACTGGTCATCCGACACCGCACGCATGGAGATGCCCACTGTGGATTTTTTAAAAAACCATGAGAATCCGCCGATCATAAAAACTGTCACGACCACGCCCACCAGTTGTGTCCAGGAGATAGACACACCCCCGAAAGATATCAATTCTTGAGGTAGAAATAAGGGGAAAGAAAAATTGACGGAGCCAAACGGCGTTAAAAAAATTAAACCGTCTATGATGGACATCAGTCCGATCGTTACCATGATGACGGAGATAATCGGCTCTCCGATCAGCCGGCGCAGGAATATCCGCTCCACGCTCATGGCCAGGAAAAAAGTAATAACCATACTCAGTAAAAAGGATATATAAATCGGTATCCCCACCATACCGGTAAGGGCATAAGCGATGAATGCACCCGCGGCAATAATTTGTCCGTGGGCGATATTGAGCACCTTGCTTGATTTATAGATCAATACAAATCCCAGCGCCGCCAGCGCATAAATCGAACCCACCACGATGCCGCTGACCACCAATTGAAAAAAATAACTCATCAGAACCCTTCCATGGTGTAAAAACAAATCTTGGTTTTAACCGTCGTTGATTGCCCATCCTGGTACTGGAAAAACGCTTCGACCTCTTTTTCCGATAGGCCCTCTTCGTAGAGCGCCTGGTAGAGATCCTCGTACTTCTCCTTGACAAATTTGCGTCGGATTTTACCGGTTTTGGTTAATTCACCATCATCCATGTCCAGCAGCTTGTAAAGAACAGCAAATCGTTTGATCCTGAAGTGTTCTTTTTCGGCCCGCGAATTGATTTCGGCCACCTGCTCGTTGACTAGTTGGGCCACTTCGGGTTTGGCCGAAAGACCCATGAAGGTGGTGTAGGAGATGCCCCGGTCTTCGGCCCATTTTCCCACCACGATGGGATCGATGTTGATCAGTGCGGCCACAAAGTCCCGCTTGTCGCCGAATATCACCGCCTCCTTGATATAAGGGCTGAACTTGAGTTTGTTCTCCAGAAACATGGGGGAAAACATCTCACCCGCTTTGTTGTGCATGACGTCCGACAGGCGGTCGATGACGATGAGGTGTCCATCTTCATCAATATACCCTGCATCCCCTGAATGGAGCCACCCGCCCTCAAGCAGCGCCTCCGTCTTTTCCGGCATTTCAAAATACCCGGGCGTGACACAGGGTGATTTTGAAAGGATCTCGCCGGTATCTGAAATTTTGCATTGGGTCTCCGGAAGCGGTTTACCCACGGTATCGGGCCGCACGTCGCCGTCTCTGTGCATATAGGCAATCCCCACGATCTCCGTCTGACCGTAAATTTGCTTAAGATTCACGCCGATCGCCTGGTAAAACGTAAAAAGCTCCGGCCCGAGGGCGGCTCCGCCGGTATAGGCCCGGCGCAAACGCAAAAAGCCGATCTGATTGATAAGCGGCCTGAATATTATCTGATATCCCAGCCAGGACTTGAATCTCAGGCCGAGGGGCATCCGTTGACCGATCATACGGTAGGTGGCCGCCTTTTCGCCGATTTTAATGAAGTAGTTATAAAGCTTCCGGTTGAGCCAGTAGGACTCATCGATTTTGAGCCAGATCTGGGAGCGGATGGTCTCATAAATCCGGGGTGCGCCAAACATGAAATGAGGGCCGATCTCTTTTAGGTCTTCCATGGCGGTCTCCACCGATTCCGGGAAGTTGATGGTGATCCCGGTGGCCATGGCCACCCCAAAAGAGTTCATCTGTTCACCGATCCAGGCAAAGGGCAGAAAGGAGACATATTCATCCGTGGGTTCAAGGGAATCCACCTGGGTAATCTGCAGGCCCATGCTGATGTAGTTTTTATGGGTCAGGATGGTACCTTTGGGAAGGCCCGTGGTTCCTGATGTGAGACACAGATGGCAGGCATCGTCCGGTTTTCCACTGTCCACAGATGACTCGAAAAGATCGGGGTTTTCCGAATGAACCTTTTCTCCAATTTCATAAACGTTCTCAATAAACATGAACCAGTCATCTGTTTTATAATCCCGCATGCCCCGAGGATTCTCGTAGATCACCTTTTTGACAAGCGGCACCCGATCTCTTACCTCGACAATCTTGTCAACCTGCTCCTGGTCGTTGCAAAACACCACGGTGGCTTTTAAGTATTTAAGCAACTGTGCGATCTCATCGGGCATGGTGGTCTGATAAATACCCGCCGAGATACCGCCCAGGGCCTGGGCGCCCAGGGCGACAAAAAGCATTTCAGGAATATTATCGCCGATCAGGGCGATGACGTCACCTTTGTTGAATCCGATTTGCGACAGGCCGAGACTGACTTTGCGAACAAAATCATAATATTGGTTCCATGTGTAGTTATTCCAGCATCCAAAATCCTTTTCCCGCAAAGCGACTTTACCACCGGTACTATTAACGCGCCAGCGCAGCAATTGCGGAATGGTAAGTGACTTCAGGTGTTCCATGTTTTTCGTGTTCAATTAATCTTCTCCGATGTAAGCCTCGATAACCTTTGCGTTGGAAGCCACTTCTTCCGGCGTTCCCGATCCGATAACTTCCCCGAAGTCGAGCACATAGATTTGGTCGGATATATCCATGACCACACCCAGGTCGTGTTCTACCAGGATAATCGTCGTGTTGCGCTCCTTTTTTATCTCCATGACAAATCGAACAATATCTTCTTTTTCTTCGATATTCATGCCTGCCATGGGCTCGTCCAGCAGCAGCAGCCGGGGGTCCAGGGTGAGCGCCCTGGCAACCTCAACACGTTTCTGGTTGCCGTAGGCCAGATTGCCCACCGTGCTTTTTCGGTAAGGCTCAAGCTCCATGAAATCAATGACATCTTCCACGTAGGCGCGGTTTTCGGCCTCTATTTGCGATGCCTTGCCCACGTAAATCATGGCCTGGAAAAAATTGTATTTCAGGTTGGTGTGCCGGGCCAGCATCAGATTGTCCAGCACGGACAGGCCGCTGAACAGTTCCAGATTCTGGAACGCACGGGCGATGCCCAGTTTGGTCACCTGGTGCGGAGAAGCGTGGGTCAGGCGATTGTCACCATATCTTATCTCCCCTGTGGTCGGGTGATAAAAGCCGGAAATACAGTTCAATATGCTGGTTTTGCCGGCACCGTTGGGGCCGATGATGGAGGTGATCAACCCCGGTTCGAGGGTCATGTTGACATCGGAAAGTGCGTTCAGCCCGCCGAAGGTAAGGGTAACGTTGTCAATGGATAAGGTGGTCATATGGGCTCAACCTGGTTGGTGTGACAGCTGAATATTTTTAGCGATGTTAATTAATAAGCGTCCTCAATATTTCGCTTGGTGTTTAATAAATAAATTTTGTTCATATCGTTATGACGGGTATTCCCGCATTCAATTTTCACGGGGAATTCTAAACTGTTGAATTGCGTGATTCAAGGGTAAACAATGTCGAATACAACTTGCTGGGCTCATTATGGTTTCATCAACCGAGGATGTCAAGTTGATAAAACAGCAGGATAGTGGTGGGTAATAACCACTATTCTTCATATGAGAGGAGATGGGTTCTGAGGTTGATTTTCTTGTTTTTGAGTCCCAGCTTGGTGCGGATGTGGTGGCGGTGAAATAAAACCGTATTCTTTGAGATCAGGAGCAATTCGGCGATTTCCTTGTTCATTTTGCCTTCCTTGACGAGGTTGGCCACGCGGATTTCGGTAGGGGTGAAGTTCAGGTATCGTGAAGAGAGCTTGCTGATGAAGGGTGAAATAATATTGTTCAGGTTGGACTGGAGAATTTCAAGCATGGTTTCCTGGTGGGGTTCCAGGCGCCCCCGTTTCAGACGGACCAGATAAGGAGATACCAGTTCCTTGACATTGGACAGGACATTTGCCTCGACCTCTTTCTTGTCCTCTTCCCGTTTTTTGAGCAGGACCCGCAATGCCGTATTGACCTCTTCCAGATGATTGGACTGGGCCCTCAAGGCCGCTTCCGCCCGCTTGCGCTCCTCGATCTGTTGCTTCAGCCGACGGTTGGCGTCGGCCAGCTCCGCAGTGCGTTCCTGAACCAATTCCTCCAGCTGGCCGTGATACTGCTGGAGGGCCGCTTCCGCCTTTTTTCGGGCACGGATATCCCGAAGGGTAACGATATTGCCCACCGGCCGGCCGTTTTGATCCTGAAACAGGGTGGAGCTGATCTGGACGTCCAGCACCCGCCCATCCCGGGTCAGCCGCTTGGTTTCGAACATGGTGATTTTCCGGCCGCTTTGCATCCGGTCGATGGCGGCCTTGGTCTCCGGCCAGCACGCTTCGGGGACGAAATCGATCTGTTTGCCCAGCAGTTCATGGCGGGAAAGGCCGAAGGTCTGCTCAAAGGCGGGGTTGACGTAGGTGGCCACGCCTTGCATGTTGTAGACGACAATGGGATCCGGGGAAGACTCGAGGAACGACCGGTACCGCTGTTCGCTCTCACGGATGCGGGTCTCGGCTTTTTTCCGCTCGGCCAGTTCGCGGGTGACCTTGCTGTACAGGGTGGCCTTTTCCAGCGCCAGCAGCGCCAGGGCTGCAAATCTTTCCAGAACCGTGATATCTTCCTGGTCGAATTGCCCGACGGGGTCAACGTGGGCCAGGCCGATGACGCCATGGACCTGTTTGTCGGATTTTAACGGGATTCCGATGATGCTGCGCAGGCCGTCCAGAGCCGGGTCGTCCAGCCGCCCCGGCCAGTTGCGATAGTCCGCCACCAGTATCGGGGCTTCCGCCTGCCAGACGCACCCACCCATACCTTCGCCCATCCGGACGGACCGACCCAGTTGTCCGTAAAAAAAGCCTTTTCCCACGCGCATCTGCATCACCTGCCGCTCAGGTTCCAGCAGGTAGATGTAGCCATGCTCGGTACCGGTCAGGGTGGCGGCCCGCTCGATGATGGTTTCCAGCAACTCCTCTTTGTCGATCTTGTCCAGCAGTCCCAGTGCCGTCTCGTGAAGGGCCCGCAACGACGCATTCCGGCGCTGGATTGTGGGGTCGTCCGCCGTGGTGGTGGTGGAAAAGGCTGCGGAAGGTGTTATTAAATTATGGTTCAACGGCTTGGCGTTATCCATGGGCTTGCAAACAGGTGCTCTATTACGTTTCGCTTTCGTGTCGACCGCCGGCAGGAGCAGGTTCGCGCATACGACCATTTTTCGTCCCTGGGCGGCCGCCGGCCGCCGGATTCAAACCGTTCACCCTTTTCCCTGGTAACCCACAATTACCCGTTTGCCGTCAACTATTACGGGGATTCTTCGCCGGCCGTTGGAGAGCGCCAGCATTTTTTTCAGTGCGTAGGGATCATCAATCACGCTGATGTATTCAACCGATCGGTTCTCGTTTGCGTAGGCCTCACGGGCTGCCGCGGTATGGGGTCACGAATTTTTGCCGAAGATGGTCACCTTTTCGGTCATGGCCGTCTCCCGGAGTTTCGGATTGGTCTGAACATCGGTGAAAGGTCGTCGATCATGCTTGAGTTGATTGGTAATCAGCATATCTTCATGGGCCGGTATTGTCAATGATTACGCATTGACATCGCTTCCGGCGGTTGATAAATAGGTTGGTTCAAGCAAAGGGATTATTCCCTTTTTTTTATTTCCGAGGCCCTAACCCGGCAGGCCGGTTTCACCGGACCGTTGCGGGCTTCCTGAATGGGGTGCGATCCATCAGAATTTAGGCAGACTGTAGGGACAAAATGAAACCTGTCCAATCCAGAACCCTTCGGATCGTCAATGAGCTCGGGCTGCATGCCAGATCCGCAGCCAAGCTGGCCAAGCTGGCCGGCGAGGCCAGTGGCGGGGTTTGGATTCTGAAAAACGGCAATTCGGCAGACGCCACATCCATACTGGACATCTTGACGCTGGCCTGTCCCAAGGACGCTGAAATTACCGTCAGTATCGAAGATGAAGTCGATATGAAAACCCTGGAACGTATCGCGGCGTTGGTTCGTTCCGGATTCGGAGAGTAATTGTTCATGGAAGAACGGAAATCCCAGGAAGTCATCCTCAGGGGAATCGGTGGATCCCCCGGGATCTGCATCGGCAAAGCCTACCTCGTGGATAAAGAGGGGGTGGACGTCGTTAAAAAGTACATCGTCTCAGAAGAATCACTGTCTGCCGAGGTGGGCCGTTTCAAGACGGCGGTGAAAAAAGCCGGTGAAGCACTGCGTCGGATCATCGACGATACCCCCGAAGAGTTTCGCCAGCACGTACAGATTTTAGAAACCCACGTGGTGGTACTGGAAGACAAGATGCTCTACGACCGGACCATCGACATGATCGAGAAGGAGCGGATCAACGCCGAATGGGCGCTGAAAAAAGTGGTTTCCCTGGTCAAACCCAAGTTCGAAAACATGTCCGATGACTACCTCAAGCAGCGGGCCGAAGACATCACCCATGTGTCGAACCGCATCATGGAAAACCTGGTGGGGGCGGACCCGGTGGACATTGCCCGCATCGATAAGCGGGTGATCCTGGTGGCGCGGGAACTGTCACCGGAAGAGACCAGTCAGATCAAGCTGGAGCGGATCAAGGGCTTCGTCGCCAATCGCGGCGGCCGGGATTCCCACACCGGCATTATCGCCCGAACCCTTGAAATTCCGGCTGTTTTAGGCGTGGGCAACGCCACCTTGAAGATAAAAAATGACGACATTATCATCGTGGACGGCAAGGCCGGCACCGTTGTGGTCAACCCCACGGAGCAGACCCTGCTGGAGACCGAGGAACGCCGGGAACGATACGAAATGAAAAAGGCACTGGTGGCCAGAAAAAGCCATCTGCCCGCCCGGAGCAAAGACGGCATCCGCATTTCGGTCATGGGCAACATCGAACTTCCCGAAGAGGTTGTTTCCGTGCTGGATCATGGCGGTGACGGCATCGGCCTCTACCGAACGGAATTCCAGTATCTCAGCCGGCCGAATCTACCCAGCGAAGAGATGCTGTTTGAAAACTATAAAGACGTGATCGACGTGATGGGGAAGCGGCCGGTAACCATCCGGACCCTTGATATCAACGGCGATAAGACGGTGAATTATATCCGGGACAATCAAGAGCGGAATCCGGCATTGGGGCTTCGGGCCATACGCTATTGCCTTAAAAAACCCGAAATTTTCAAAACCCAGCTGCGGGCCATCCTGCGGGCCGCGGCCTACGGCAATGTCCGCATTCTCATTCCCATGATTTCGGGGGTCGAAGAGGTGGAACAGGCCGTCCAACTGCTGGACGAGGCCGCCCAACACCTGGAACAACAGGGGATCGCCCACAACCGGAATGTTCCGGTGGGGATAATGATTGAAGTGCCCTCGGCGGTGATCACCGCCGATATTCTGGCTGAAAAGGTTGATTTTTTCAGCATCGGCACCAACGACCTGATCCAGTATACCCTGGCCATCGACCGGGGCAACCGACATGTGGCCCATCTGTACCAGCCGCTGCATCCGGCGATTCTGCGGATGATCAAGCAAACCTGTGAAGTGGCCCGGACGGCCGGAATCAAGACTTACATGTGCGGCGAAATGGCCGGCGAGCCCCTTTATGCGCCGATCTTACTTGGCCTGGGTGTGGATGAACTGAGCACGAATCCCCAGACCATTCCCCAGGTAAAGGACGCGATCCGGTCCATTGACACCACGGACGTCGGTGATTTCATGGATGCGGTGATGCGCCAAACCACCCCCGATGCCGTCGAGGCTTTGGTGGCGGAAAAATACGGCGCCGTCGATGAGAAGGACGATCATCTTAAACAGGAGCATTAGGCCAGTGGAGAAGAACCACATCAAAATGGTGGCGGAAAACCGCAAGGCCCGGCACGACTATCACATCATAGACAAATTCGAGGCGGGCATGGTGCTGGCCGGCACCGAAGTCAAATCGCTGCGCATGGGCAAGGCCAACCTCAAGGATTCATACGCCCGTATTAAAAACGGCGAGGTTTTCATTTATCAACTGCATATCGGCGCCTATCCATTTGCCTATTATGACAATCACGATCCCCTGCGTCCGAGAAAGCTTTTGTTGCACAACTATGAAATTAAAAAGCTCTACGGCAAGGTCAATGAAAAGGGGTATTCGCTGGTTCCGTTGAAACTCTATTTCAGGGCCGGTAAGGTCAAGATCAGCCTGGCCCTGGCCAGGGGCAAGCAGCATCACGACAAACGGGAAACCATTCGGGACCGCGACCAGAAGCGTGAGCTGGAACGGGAACGAAAAAACAACCGATGAATCTGGAGGCAAAAGCATACGTATACCCCCCGAGCCGGAAGCGTGGGGGTTCAGACACGGAAACGTTTAGCAGAACCATGAATCCAAAGCGCACAGACCATCCGAAAAAGCCTCCTGTGTTCACGGGCCCCAGGGAACGACTCAGCCAGATGCTGGTTCGCATGCACGCGCTTGAGGGCTCCCCCCACTATATTGCCCTGGGCACGGCCGTGGGCATCTTCGTGTCCATTACCCCCATCATTCCCCTGCAGACCGTGGTTGCCATTGCCCTGGCCTTTCTGGTTCGGGGGAGCAAATCGGCGGCGGTCCTGGGCACATGGTTGAGTAACCCGCTGACCATTCCAGTGGTCTATTATGCCAATTATAAACTGGGGTGCACCCTGATGGGGGTTCAGAAAACTTTAGACGGCATCGCCGTTGGTTCTTTTTCCGAACTGATGGAATTGGGACTGGAGGTCACCTGGGCCATGATTGTCGGCGGTGTGGTCATCGGGGCAATTCTGGGCCTGGTGGCTTATTTTGTAACCTTCCGAATATTCATCATCATCCGGCGACGGGCACGGCAGGTCGATACCGATTCAGGGCCAAGGCCATGACGTCGCCGCGGGCCCTGCTGACCGCCTGGAACACCCAGGCCAAAAAGCGGCTGGGACAGAATTTTCTCAACGACCCCAATGTGGCCCGGGCCATCGTGAACCATGCCGGCATTGGCGGCGACGATATGGTCCTGGAGATCGGCGCCGGTCTGGGGGCCATTACCGTTCCTGCGGCAAAAATCGCCCACCGGGTAATTGCGGTTGAAAAGGACGGGCGGATCATCGGCTTGCTCAGGGCCGAACTGCTGGCCGCCGGCATCGATAATGTCGAGATCCGGGAAGCGGATATTCTGCGGATGGACCTGAAAGCGGTCTCCCGTGAGGCCGGCCGGTCGCTGGTGGTTATGGGTAACCTGCCCTACAATATTTCGTCCCAGGTCATCGTCCAATTGATCCATGCCGGAAGCCGGATCGACCGGGCGGTGCTCATGCTCCAGAAAGAGATGGCCCAGCGCATCTGTGCCGGTCCCGGATCCAAGGACTACGGCCGGCTCTCCGTCATGCTGGGGTATTGTGCGGACACACGGATGCTGATGCAGGTGCGGGCGCCCCGGTTTTTCCCGGCGCCCAGGGTGGATTCCACGGTGGTGGGTATCCGTTTTGCCGACCCGCCGCCTTTCGCGGCCGATGACGAAGCGCTTCTGTTTCAGGTTGTCAAGGCGGCATTCGGCAAGCGGCGCAAAACGTTGAGAAACGCACTGTCCCATAGCGATCTGAATCTTGAACCATCCACCTGTGAACGACTTCTGGCAGCGGCACAGATCGATTCCATGCGGCGGGCGGAAAGTCTTTCCGTGTCGGCATTCGTCAGGTTGAGCAACACGATCGGTGCCTATCGAAAGACACTTTTTACCGTCGGGTGACATGCGAAGACACCATATCCTTCGGGTTGACGACCGACCGATCTATCCTCTCCGGTATCTGAGGCTCGTGAACGATTATCAATCGACGACAATTGATTTCGTCCCCAACCCGCCTGTTATTTCCTATGGGTCGGGGCGGACTTCGATGGTATGGACAACGATGGCTCCCTGCCGGATCCGCCAGCGTATGTTCACGTTATACAACCGAATGCCGAAATCCGTTCTGGCGGGCTGCCGGTTAATATAGGCGGGCCTTGGATCGGCACTGAGCACCTGCTTGAGCAGATCGACAAAACCGGGATGGTCGTTTTCCAACAGCGTACAGACCTGTCGTGCCCGGTCAGTAAATCCAACGGACAGCGATGGACGGGGTGGACCGGCCGCAAACCCGCCAACCGCCTCCGGAATGATGTCTGCGTAGGGCAGGTAAGGCTTGATGTCCAGTACGGGGGTTCGATCCAAAAGGTCGATGCCCGACAATTCCAGGAGCAACTTGCCCTGGTGTCGGCGCATGCCTTCCAACACCACGGCGGACATGCCGATGGGATTGGGCCTGAATCCGGACCGGGTGGCAAAGACGCCGGTTCGCCGGTTGCCCCCCATTCGGGGCGGACGAACCGTGGGTCGCCATTTCCCTTTTGGGATACCGTGGAAGACGAAAACAAGCCAGAGGTGGGAGAAGGCGTCGAGGCCCTCGAATGCCTCATCTTGATCATAGGGCGACAGGATTTCCAGCGTGGCGCAAGCGGCGGTTACCAGTCGCGGCTGCCGGGGGATGCCGAATTTTTCTGTAAAGCACGAGCGGACGATACCGAT
>DEIP01000005.1:61813-64347 GCA_002352605.1 Desulfobacteraceae bacterium UBA2771
GCCGTTGATGCAACACGGAAGACGGGCGCAAGAACAAGTAATTCTGGGTAATTAATAAAATTCACAATCCTAAAGATAGTGGACGAAATATAAGGATCCCCCCCCCTTGGGTGACGGTTTTTTTTTCGACGCTCCGGCGTTTGTAACACAGGCTGTCGGCCTTGAACAACAGGGCGATCCATGCCAATATCAGGGTCAAGGATCGCGGCAAGCAATAATTACACAAGACGGCGCCGTATTTTGGTTCTTTTACAATGATGGGAAAATCTATTCCGATACAGGGGAGATAATCATGTTTAATCCGGAAAAACTTCTCGGGGGACTGATCCGCAGCAGCACCCGGGGCAGCCGGGGGGGACTCGGCAGCCTGCTTTCAGGTGGTGCCGCCCTGGGTGCGCTGGGCGTAGCCATGGAGGCCGTCGAGCATTTCATGAACAAACCCCAGGGTCCGCGTACCTTACCACCGGTGCCGCCGCCCATCCCCGGTTCGGGGCCCCCATCCCCACCGGTCATGGGGGGGGCTTCGGCTGTTCCGCCGCCTCCGCCAATACCGGGTACACCGGCGTCTGCGCCGCCGGCGGCAGCCGAACCTGTCGGCAATCCGGAAGCGGTACTTCTCATCCGGGCCATGATTGCGGCGGCCAATGCCGATGGGGTCATCGATCAGGCGGAGCGGAACAACATCCTGAAACGTCTGCAACCCGTTGATCTTTCTCCGGATGAACACGCCTTTATCGTTCAGGAATTGCTTGCTCCGGCGGATCTGGAAACCATTGTGGGCGGCGTTGCCTCCCCGGAGCTGGCCCGGCAGGTTTACACCGTATCCTTAATGGCGATCGAGGTGGACACTGAGAAGGAACGCCGGTACATGGACACCCTATCCAACCGGCTGGGGCTGGATGAATCGACGGTCGAACCGATTCACCGCAGCTTGGCACCGGCATGACGTATAATCAGGAGGAAGCTAAAATGACCCAATGGTATCTGAGTTTTGACGGCAATCAGCAGGGCCCCATGGATCTCTCCCAGGCCATCGCACAGGTCCGACAGAATCCCAACGGTTTTGCATGGCGGGACGGATTTACCGAATGGCAGCCCATCACCAGCATCGCCGAACTCAATCTGGCACCCGAAGCACCGGTGCCCGCACCCCCGCAACCGGTTGCCGCCTCCGTTGCGGGTGCGGACGAAATCGACTTCAAAATCTTCGGGGCAGAAATGCAATTTGTGGAGGTAGAACTGGATCCCGGCGAAAGTGCCGTGGCCGAAGCCGGTGCCATGATGTACAAGGACAGCACGATCGAAATGCAGACCGTTTTCGGTGATGGATCCACACCTTCCGGCGATGGCGGCGGCGGATTCATGGAAAAGCTCCTGGGCGCGGGCAAACGACTGCTGACCGGAGAAGGCCTCTTCATGACCGTATTCACCCACACGGGCCGGAACAAGGCCCACGTGGCCTTTGGCGCCCCCTATCCGGGCAACATCATTCCCGTTCCCCTGCCCGGTGTCGATGGTTGTCTGATCTGCCAGAAGGACAGCTTCCTGTGTGCCGCCAAGGGCGTTTCCATCGGCATTCACATGCAGAAAAAAATTCTCACCGGTCTGTTCGGCGGCGAGGGTTTCATCATGCAGAAGCTGGAGGGAGACGGCATGGTCTTCGTGCATGCCGGCGGTACCGTGGTGGAGCGCCGGCTCAAACCCGACGAAGTACTGGATGTGGATACCGGCTGCATCGTTGCCTTGGAAAAAAGCGTAAACTTCGATATCCGCCAGGCGGGCAACATCAAGACCTCCCTGTTCGGCGGCGAGGGGCTCTTTTTCGCCACCCTGCATGGGCCGGGCAGGATATGGCTACAGTCCCTGCCCTTTTCGCGGCTGGCCGGCCGGATGCTCCAGGCCGCGCCCCAGAAAGGCGGCAGCCGGGGCGAAGGTTCTCTCCTGGGATCTTTGGGCGGACTGATTGATGGTGACAACCGCTTTTAATCGGCCCGAATCACCCTTTCTTGTCATTTCGCCCC
Source organism: Desulfobacteraceae bacterium UBA2771 (assembly GCA_002352605.1). GTDB lineage: Bacteria > Desulfobacterota > Desulfobacteria > Desulfobacterales > Desulfosarcinaceae > Desulfosarcina. The sequence goes on from DEIP01000005.1 coordinate 63,835, forward strand.
TGCTGCGGCCGGCACCATCTATTGGGATTCAAATAGTGTAACGGTTTTTCAGGCCCCATTGAAAAACCATAAGTTTTAAATTTACTATCTTACATTTCGCACAATTGGAGCATGATTGTAAGAATTATGTGTAACCAAAATTTTGAGTTGAAACTGTACTCTTAAAAATCCACCAATGGTTTTTGATAGTGGTATAAGCTGCTGTTGAAACCCCCAGTAATCGGAGTACGGTTTCATGTAGCTTTGTGACGCCTTTCAGTATTGTCTGAATTGTCCGACCTTTTTTTTCAACCAGGCTAAGATGAACATTTTCGAAAAAATAGTTGAGATTATTCCAGGTTGGTGTTTTGGTATTCATACCGTTGGGTAATATGGGCAGTTTTTCAACTTTTCCCTCTACCATATTTTTTAGGATATTACGCTCCATGAGACTGACAATCATTAGGGCAATGAAGTAAAGAAACGTCATAGCTTCAATCCGCTCGGGCTTTTTGAGGAAAACAGGGGCAATCT
>DEIP01000020.1 GCA_002352605.1 Desulfobacteraceae bacterium UBA2771
ATCGGTGAGGAGCACTACCAGGTGGCCCGCCGGGTTCAGAACATGTTGCAGAAATACAAAGAGCTGCAGGACATCATTGCCATCCTCGGTATGGAAGAGCTCTCTGACGAAGACAAACTCACCGTACAGCGGGCCCGTAAAATCCAGCGATTCCTCTCTCAGCCCTTCCATGTAGCCGAAACGTTTACCGGTAAACCCGGAAAATATGTCAAGGTCGAAGACACGGTCCGTGCGTTTAAAGAGATCTGCGACGGTATTCACGACAGCATTCCTGAACAGGCCTTTTACATGAGGGGCGGCATCGAAGATGTGCTTGAAGCGGCGAAGGAAATGGCCGAGGCTTAATGGAGAGAAAGAGGCAATAAATGGCTGAAAACATAAGACTCGAAGTGGTTACCCCCGAGATGTCTGTCGTCAGTGAAAGTGCACAGATTGTCATGGCTCCCGGTTCGCTGGGCGAGTTCGGTGTGCTCGCCGGTCATACCCCGTTTCTGACGACACTGAAGACAGGCTCCCTGAAATATAAAGATGAAAAAGGCCGTGAACGGTTTGTTTTTATCAGCAGCGGATTTGCCGAAGCGCTGCCTGATCGGGTAACGGTTTTGGCTGAATCCGCTGAGCGACGCGTGAATATCGATGTTCAACGGGCCAGGGAGGCTGCCGAACGAGCCGAAAAACGTATCCAATCCGGCGATGTAGACATTGATTTTATCCGTGCAAAAGCAGCGCTGCTTCGCGCCGTCAGCCGGATCCAACTCAACGAAACGAGTTGAAGGTGACCTACATTGAGTGGTTTGGATTCTCCGAAATAACCGGTTGCTGATGACAGATTGGCATCCGTTTTGGAAACGCAAAAGGGGCGGACCGGAATCGGTCCGCCCCTTTTGCGTCGACTGTAACAAATGGTCTTAAAAAAAATTACTGACAAATAGAAATGATAGTCCCTTTCCATCCCTGTCGGCCAAATTACTATCGCGGTGAATTCACTTGACTTAAAAACCGTTGGCCGGTTATATTAATAATCGAGGGGAAAAATAATATGCTGGATATAGAAGCAATATTGCAACAATTCGAAATAATAGAACAAAAAACAGAACACTTGGTTCAGGTCCGCAAACAGCTTGAAAAAGAAAACGAAGATTTGAAGAGCCGAATAGGGCAACTTGAAAACCTGATGCAGGATAAGACTGAAGAAGAAAAAACGCGTGAGGGCCTGATGACACGCGTAAGAGACAAAATTGATAGCCTGATCGGAAAATTAGAAGGGGTTACGGAAGAATAAAAAACCGACCTGCGGGATTTAACTATGAACGGATGCTAAGTGGAACAAACGGTTACACTGCAAATTTTTGGTCGCAAATTTACCTTTCAGACAGGTACTGCTGAGCCAGACGCGAAAAAGGTGACGGCCCTATTCGAGGATGCTGTCGAGAAGGTTCAAGCTCAGTTTGACGGAAAGCCGGTTAAAGTCGATAGAGAAACGATGTTGGTCCTGACCGGACTGAACATTGCCAGCGAGCATTTTAAGCGTGAAGAACGGTACCACCAATTTTTCAACCGTATAACCGAAAGATCTACGGTGGTTCTCAGTGCGCTGGAAAAAGCGACCTCTTAACGTTTCAATTAAGAATCGCTGAAAAATGGTTCTTAATTTATGCCAAAGCAATTATCGACGTTAAATACAGATTCTGTAACCGTGATTGGAAAAGGCGTAACGTATCAACCCCTGCCGTGTTCGTGATTGGATGGTGAACTTTGACCCAACATTCAATTACCGGGAACCTTCACTGGTTTTGGTGAGCAAGTTCTGCATGTACAGAAAAGCCTAAAGAAACTATAAGGTACCCACCTGATCCATAGGATCAAAGAACTACCAACACGGCACAATGGTGGGGGTTCCACAACCGCTTCAACCTTCCCTTCCTGCCTTCCGCATAGGCACCGCTATCCTGCGTAACGCGTTTTTTATTCCTGATTTGGGTGACATGGGCATTATCTGGTTGTCAGGTGATGAACCTCTACATATATACTATTTAGCACTCGGAGATTTGCATGGAAATATATACCATTATTGTTGCTGTGATGTCGGCTGTTATCGGCTGTGCTGCGGCGCTGCTTCTGAAAGGCGTGATCGGATCTAAAAAGCTGAAAGAAGCTGAAAACGAAGCCGCAAAAATTGTTATTGCGGCCGAGGCCAAATCGGACAGGTTAATCAAGGAAGCGGGTGTTGAAGCCAAAGACCGCCTGTTCAAAATGAAAAGCGAGTTCGAATCCGAAGCCAAGGAAACCCGATCGGAAATTAAAAGCGCCGAACATCGATTGATCCAAAAAGAGGAGAATATCGACCGAAAAGCCGATCTTTTTGATCAACGTGAGAAGGCGCTTGCCGAAAAAGAAAGAATTATTTCCAATCGGGATGAAACCCTTAGCCAAAACGAAAAAAAATACAATGCGCTTTTGGTGGAACAAAAAACACAATTGGAACGGATCTCCACGTTGACCGCCGACCAGGCCAAAGAGCTGTTGATCCGAGCCATGGAAAATGAAGCCCGGTATGAGGGTGCCAAGCTGATCAAACGGATCGAAAACGAAGCCAAGGAAGAGGCGGAAAAAAAGGCCAAGACGATCATTGCCACCGCGATTCAGCGTTATGCCGGCGATTTTGTTGCCGAACGGACGGTGTCGGTGGTTCAGCTTCCCGGTGATGAAATGAAAGGACGGATCATCGGCCGTGAGGGAAGAAACATTCGCGCCATCGAAGCCGCTACGGGTATTGATCTGATTATCGATGATACACCGGAAGCAGTTATTCTTTCCGGTTTTAATCCGGTTCGCCGAGAGGTTGCTCGCTTGTCTTTGATCAAGTTGATATCCGATGGGCGTATCCATCCTGCCAGAATTGAAGATGTGGTGAAAAAGGTCGGCCATGATGTGGACACAGCCATCAAGGAGGCGGGTGAGCAGGCTGCATTTGATCTGGGTGTCCATGGTATCCATCCCGAGTTGATCAAATATCTGGGGCGTTTGAAATACCGAACCAGTTATGCCCAAAATGTGCTTCAGCATTCCGTTGAGGTGGGCGTGCTGTCCGGAATTATGGCCGCGGAACTGGGGTTGAAGGAGAAAGTTGCTCGGCGGATAGGGTTGCTTCATGATATCGGAAAGGCGATTGATCATGAAGTCGAAGGCCCTCACGCGGTGATCGGATCGAAACTGGCCAAAAAATTTGGTGAAAATCCCGGTGTCGTTCATGCGATCGGCGCTCACCACGAAGATATCCCGCCATCATCTGTTTACGACCTGCTCGTACAGGCCGCAGACGGTCTCTCCGGTGCGCGACCCGGGGCCAGAAAGGAGCTGCTCGAAAACTATATCCGGCGCATCGAGGAGCTTGAAGGCATTGCCAATGAGTTTAAAGGGGTGGCCAATACCTATGCGATCCAAGCGGGTCGAGAAATTCGTGTGATTGTGGAAAGTGATAAAGTGTCGGATGAAGAATCGGTATTGCTGAGCCGTGATATCGCAAAAAAAATCGAAGAAGCGTTGACTTTTCCGGGTCAGATTAAGGTGACGGTGATCCGAGAGACCCGGTCGGTTGAATACGCCAATAAATAAGACTGCGGAGATTGTAGCAGGCTCGAACGATTAGGTGATGCGTAATGGAAAACGTGCTGGATACACTCAACTCGCGTGGTTTTATCGAACAGAAGACCCATGATGATCCCTTACGCGACTATCTCGAATCTGAAAAGGTGACCTGCTATATCGGTTTTGACCCGACGGCCTCAAGCCTGCACGTGGGTAGTCTGGTCCCGATCATGTCGTTGGCCCACATGCAGCGAAATGGTCATAAACCAATTGCCCTGGTTGGTGGTGGGACCGGTCTTGTTGGGGATCCCAGCGGTAAAACCGAAATGCGCAAGCTTCTCACGGAAGCGGATGTGGCGGTGAATGTCGAGGGGCTTAAAAAACAACTGTCACGGTTTATCGATTTTTCCGACGATAGGGCCGTTATGGTTAACAATGCGGACTGGCTGACCCGGCTGGAATACATCCCTTTTTTGAGGGATATCGGTCGGCATTTTTCCGTCAATCGAATGGTCAAGGCGGAAAGCTACAAAATGCGTTTGGATTCCGAAGAGGGACTTAGTTTCATCGAGTTCAACTACATGGTTCTTCAGGCTTATGATTTCCTTGAATTGCGCAAGCGCCATGACTGTCGCCTGCAGATGGGTGGCAGCGATCAATGGGGAAACATCGTGGCCGGCATCGACCTGATCCGACGAGTGGAAGGCAACAGTGCTTTCGGTATCACCTTCCCGCTGATTACCACCGCCGGCGGCGCCAAGATGGGTAAGACCGCGGCTGGGGCCGTTTGGCTTGATCCTGATCGAACCTCTCCCTACGACTATTTTCAGTTTTGGGTGAATACGGACGATCGGGACGTGGCGCGTTTTCTGGCGTTGTTTACCTTCCTTCCTATGCCGGAAGTCCGATCGGTTGGCGCCCTCGAGGGGGCAGATCTCAACGCGGCCAAATCAATTCTTGCCTTTGAGGCCACCCGGTTGGCTCATGGTGAAAAAGAGGCCCTGAGGGCCTATCAATCCGCGTCCTCAATGTTTGGTGCGAGGCGGTATCCCCCTGGGTTGTTTCCGTCTATTGGGATTCCGAGAGACAATGACACCTTAGATGATGACACGGTTCCCCAAAACGAGATGCGCATGGATGATTTCATTGGTGGAATCCCCTGTTTTAAACTGTTCCACAGCGTTGGCCTGACCGGTTCATCCGGCGCGGCCAGACGGTTGATCAAACAGGGCGGAGGATATGTGAATGGCCGTCGCTTGGAGCACTTTGATGAAATGTTAACTATCAACGATATCAAGGATATGCAGATATTGCTGCGGGCGGGGAAAAAGAATTTTTTCAAAATACGAATAAAAAGTTAAATATTCGTTGACAACTTCATTGGGATCGTGTAGATAAATATACTTCGTTTCGGACGAATGGAGCGATTGACTGACCGTTGGGATCTTTAAAAATATGCCATTTACGAAGGCTCGTGTAACGCGCCCTGATGGTCGCCTTCTGACGCCGGCACAAACGGCTTCTAAAGTGGAATCGCTCAATTCGATTTTTTATTATTTCTTATTGACAGCGAACATCGAAATGG
>DEIP01000118.1:0-2733 GCA_002352605.1 Desulfobacteraceae bacterium UBA2771
AAGGTTTCCATGGCCATTTCACGGGCCTCTGTCGGGCTTTTTCCCAAATTGAGCGGACCGAAAGCAATGTCCTCCAGGACCGTCGGGCAGAAGAGCTGGTCGTCGGCGTCTTGGAACAGAAATCCTATCTTGCGCCTGACATCAAGGAAATCTTTTTTTGTTTCAACCGGCTTTCCGAAGGCCCGGATCGTGCCGGATGAGGGCTTGAGGAGCCCCATGATGATATGCAACAGGGTGGTTTTGCCGCTTCCATTCTGGCCGATAAGCCCCAGCTTTGCCCCTTCTTCGAGGGTGAAGCAGAGACCATCCAGTACAGGTTTACCCCCTGCGTACGAAAAAACAATGTTTTCAAGCTGAATTATCACGTCATTTTCATCCATTCTAAGATTTCCAGTCCAGTAATGGCAATCGTCATAACGATCAGCCAGATCCAATCGAGTCGTGAAAACGAGAACTCATGAAGGGAATAAAAGCTCCCGGAAAAACCGCGGCAAAGCATGGCCTTATACACACGTTCCGCGCGATCTGCGGCCCTCACAAACAGGATGCCGATGAGATACGCGTATGTTTTGTAGGTATGTAGGTTCGAAGCTGGCCGAAAGCCGCGGATGCTCGCGGATCTCAGCAGGCGACGGTACTCTTCTTCCATCACAAATATATATCGATAGTTCAACAACAGAAGATAAATGATCTTCTCAGGGACTCTCAGGCGACCGAGCGCGTTTCCCAATGTGGCAACAGTGTTCGAAGCAATGAGGGCGATAAAAGCCAGGAGAATGGCGTTGGATTTGAGTGTGATCCGGGCTGAAACCAGGACGCCTTCACGGCTCACCCCGAAAGGCCCCAGATAGAAAATGGATTGACCGTCATAGGTCAGGGGAACGACAAGCCACAAAAAAATAATAAAGCCGTTGACCAAAGCGACCCGCTTGGCAACTTCCAAAAAATCCAGCCGGCACAAACAGATCAGAGCAAAAGAGAAGATAAGGGCCGCAATCAGGGCCGGAAAACTGTTTGAAAGGGCAACAACAAAGGCATAGACTGTCGCGAAAACCACCTTGAATCGCGGATCGAGACGGTGTATCTGGGAGTTTCCCTTGGAAAATGGCTCTTGCAACATGATAGATCAGTCCGTTTTCTTCCCGTCTATTTCAGCCGATTTGCGGCGATAGTTAAAATAGGCGGCAACACCTAGCAAACCCAGAATGTAGCCGATACCGCCAAAGATGTCTCTGAAGGTAGGACGGTTTTCCCGCAACTCAACGAGGATTTTCATTACCGGCTTGAGCCGCTTGTCAATGGCTTCTTCTACCGTTAGTCGAATTTCGTTCGAGCTGAGATGCGATATTTCCGGTTGCTTCCCAGTCTTTTTTCGGACGGCTTTTTGAGATGGGGTTATTTTTGTCTGTGGCCCGGCCACATCTTCGAGCTCACTAACCGGGATGGTCCATTCCCCCCGATGTCCCATACCGGCTATAAGGACAATTTTCAAGGAAGTCTTCTTGGGAACCCCAAACGAGAATTCTCCCTTGTCATCGGTTTTCCCTTCAAGGAGCTGGTTACCTTCCGAATCGTAGACGATGACATCTCCCTGCTTGACCCGTTTTCCACCGCTGAATTTGCTTTCGGTGAAAACCTTATCGCCTTCCACCCACGCAAAAATGGTTACCCTGTGGGCCATGGCAGGGCCTGTCCAGACAACACAAACCATCACGAAAAGCATAAATCCAAGAGCTTTTCTGCAACACATTCGATATCTTGTCAAACTGTTTGTACGCATCTTTTCCTCCAAACAAGTGGGGGCACGATGCATCGTGCCCCTACTATTCGCGGAGCATATCAGGCTGCACCTTTTTCAGAAACGCCACGCAAAACGCGGTGATGATCCCCTCTATGATCATCACGGGAAGGTGCGCAGTTACCACGAGATAGGAAACCTTGAGAAAGTTTTCATCAGTGAAAGTCAACGCCAGCCCCACCATAACGGCGCCAAGGAAGACGGAAAGGGCGCCGCAGACGAATGCGGCAGGCAGGGCGATGCGGGGCTGCCTACCGACCAGACGACCGAAAAGATAGTAGCAGAAAACGGCCGGTAATGCCATGATCATGGTATTGACCCCAAGGGTTGTAATACCTCCGAACTGGAATAACATGGCCTGGAGCGTCAGAGCCACCAATATAACCGGAAAAGCGCCCCATCCAAGGATAAGCCCCACAATTCCGTTGAGAATAAGATGAACGCTCGAAGGACCGACGGGAACATGGATCAGGGAAGCCACAAAAAAAGAGGCGGAAAGGATCGCGGCACGGGGAATACGGTCGTAATCCAGTTTTTTTAGTCCTACCGCAACGCCGACCGCAGCCAACACAATTCCTGAAACCAGAACCGGACCGGACAGAACACCTTCGGAGATATGCATAACGTTATCCTCATAAAGAGAAGAGGCAAGAGTCGTTGACTCTTGCCTCTCACAAGGCCTAGGAGAGAGAAAGTTAAGGCCTGTTCACAATACTCTAAAATTCTGCGGTCGCCCGCAGCCCGAAGATCCATCCATCCGGGCTGTCGCCCACATCCATGGAATCCTTCATGTACTGGACGTCGCCCGTAACGGCAAAAATATCGTTTAAGGCAAACCGGCCGTAAACCTCGAATACGTCCGTGTGGTCCACATCCAGATTTCCGCCCCTCAGGTGGGCATAACCGATGCCGAGATTGTCCTGTTCACGGCCCCA
>DEIP01000118.1:2770-3023 GCA_002352605.1 Desulfobacteraceae bacterium UBA2771
TTCCAATCAAGGAATTTCACCCAGATAACCGCCCCCAGTTCCACGTCTTTCTCCTGGCCTTCATGTTTCATTTTCTCGTCGGAGGCGTTCAAGGCGGCAAAACCCCACCAGCCAGCCTTTGGCGCGGCATAAGTGAAAACGCCGTTTTTGTCCGCCTTGATGGTTTGGGTGATCATATATTCGGTGGGCGCATCGGCTTTCTTCTCCTGGTTGTAATACTCCACTTCAACTTCGGCGAATGGAACCGGCTTGC
>DEIP01000124.1:0-2088 GCA_002352605.1 Desulfobacteraceae bacterium UBA2771
GCTGCTGGGCATGATGTCCATTGTGGCCATATTAAGGAAATCCGGTTTTTTTGCGATCGTTTCGGTTCGAATCGCCGAGTTGACCAAGGGCAGTCCACTGAAAATATTGATTCTTTTTTCCATTGTCACCGCCGTCCTGTCGGCTTTTCTGGATAATGTGACCACGGTGCTGATCATCATCCCCATCATCATTGAACTCACCGCAGGCATGGGCCTCGATCCCAAGATGTACGTAATCAGCCAAGCGATTATCTCCAATATCGGCGGCACAGCCACCCTGATCGGCGATCCGCCCAACATCATCATCGGTTCCAAGGTCGGGTTGACCTTCAACCAGTTCATGCTCAATCTCACCCTGCCGGTGATCGTCTGCTTTGCGGCGGCACTCGCTTATATCTGGGCCACCAACCGAGATAAATTCAAGCCCATCGACACCAACCTGGCAAAGCTCTTTTCGGTTCAGCTGCTGCTGGAAAAAATCCGGTTCAATTTTCTGGATATGACGATTGACAAGATTTTTCTTACCAAAGGGCTGGTTTGCCTGGGCCTGGCCATCCTGCTGTTTGTCACCCAGACCATTACCAAACTTTCCCCCGGAGTGGTGGCCGTCTTCGTGGCCATGATCCTTTTCCTTATCACGCGTATCGATGTAGAAGAGATGCTGGAAGAGATCGAGTGGAGTACCCTGCTGTTTTTCACCGGCCTGTTCATCCTGGTGGGTGTGCTGGAGGAGAAGGGGGTAATCGAATGGATGGCCCACAACATCTTCATGCGTGTGGGTGACAACCCCTATGTGATCGTTCTTACGGTGCTATGGGTATCCGGTATCGTATCCGGTTTTCTGGACAACATCCCGTTTACCATCACCATGATTCCCATCGTGAAACTGATGCTGGAAAACAACCCCATTCCCAACAACATCCTTTGGTGGGCACTCTCGCTGGGCGCCTGCCTGGGCGGTAACCTGACCATGATTGGGGCCTCGGCCAATATCGTATCCATGGGAATGGCTAAAAAATTCGGGCAGGAGATTTCATTTCTTGATTTTGCCAGGAAAAGTGTGGTGATCACCCTGATCACCCTGGTTATTGCTTCGGGCTACTTAATGCTTTATTTGTGGATATCGTTATGAAAAAGGAAGACCGACAAAGGCTATGCAGTCTGATCCGTGACCACGAGGATATCGTAGGATCTTCTCGGGTCACCATGATGGCCATCATGGCCTTGATCGAGTCCATCAAACAGGTGCAATGCAGCGTTCAGGAAGTCCGGGGGCTTTATTCGGAACTATCCGGGGCCATCAAGCATACGGAGCCCAAAGTCATTCCCTTGATTCACCTGATCGAAGAGTTTGAAAAAGAGATCGGTGAGTCGCCCGATGAGACCATCGACGAGTTGAAGGATCAGGCGATCCGGATTCTGGAAGAAAAGCACCATAAGATTAAAACCAAGATCGGCAAGGTGATTGAACACGGTCTGACCTGCATCAACGAAGGGGATGTGATGATCGTTCACAACATCAGCTATGATGTCACCAATATGCTGAAACTGGCCAGTGAGGTCTTGCATAAACCCTTCAAGTTGATTGTGCTGAGACAGGATCTAACCAAAACCCGCCGGCTGATCAAGTCCCTGACCGCCACGGACATCGATATGGAGATCATTCCCGAATACAGCCTGAACCACTACATCGAGCAGGGCAACAAGGTGTTCATGGGGGCGCTGTCCATCACCGACGACATGAAGGTGGTGTCGGCTACGGGATCAGCCAATGTGGTCAGCCTGTGTCACCTGAACAACCTGCCGGTCTACCTGTTTGCTAACACGCTCAAGTTTTCCCATCGGCCTTCGTCCCAGCAGAAGATTCATCGCAAGGTGGAGCCTATGATCCATGGTGACGTACGCTATCAGCTGATTACGCACTCCCACGACATGGTGGGTTTGAAGCATGTGGATTTTCTGGTGACCGAAGACGGAATAATGGATAAAGCAGCCATTATGGAGGCCATCAAGGCTTCTCGATCCTAAGGGCTCGCGCAAAAATAACTTCACATTTTTGCATCTCAGCTTCAGCCCATCTTTGGCTGA
>DEIP01000124.1:2126-38442 GCA_002352605.1 Desulfobacteraceae bacterium UBA2771
CTGAGCGCCAATTCTGCGAAGTTATTTTTGCGCGAACCCTAAGGGTTCGCGCAAAGATAGCCTGACTCGTCAGGGTCGATTGTCGTTCAAAATGGCAGTGGCCATGGCACGATCTTCCTCAACCGCGGCCTGTTGGTCGGACGAATCCGCTGGTTTGGGAATCGCGTTCCAACGGGATTTGTACATGGCCCTGAACGCAATCTGGAACATGGCCTCCAGGAGCGAATAGGCGGAGATATGATGGGGCGGATTGGTAAAGGTGGTGAGGGCCCTGCGTTTCTCCGATTCGCCCAGTTTCAAGCGGTTCAGATTGTTCAGAAAGGCCACCATCCGGGGTGCCACTTGGCGATGTGGTTCCGCAAGATGCGCGGTGTCTTCCCACCGGGCGACCTGCTTGATGATGGTGTCGCCGGACGCCTCCAACAGAAACGTCCTGGTTTTCTCACCCTTGAAAAGCGGGGACAACGAGACGTGCCTGCGAACCGCCTGTTTGAGGCGACCTTTTTCCCGTTCCAGTTCAGCTTGGATTGACGGTGCCAGGGCTTGGGGAACGGACAGGGTCAATTGGTTCAATACATTAGAAAATGCTGACAGATGGGTTTTGATGTCCGTGGCTGCGGCCGACCAGAATTTTTGGCTCATGGCCTTGACCGTGGCCTCATCGGGGTCTGATTTGGAACCACCGGACTTGAGAATTTTCAAAATCCCCGGAAAAGATCGGGCGGCCCTTGGAAACAGGTTTTTTCCGGTAATCGACTTGAAAATTATGGCGATGGTGGCGAACCAGTCTTGGAGATGAAGGGCATCGGGCAACGCTCCGAAATAGGATGAGATGATCCTGTTTTTAAAAAGATGGAGCGGTGTGGCATACAAGGGGGTCCCCCCGAGAAGGGGTTGTTTAATGGTACCATCCCCTGTTGGAATCAGGGAGATCGCCGTTTCCACGTCAATGACACCAATGGAAAAGTCGGATCTGCTTTTCAAAAACACGGGGTAGTTGTCCGGATCTGCATCCATAAATAAGTTGTCCGGCTTCAGGTCTCTCAGCGCAATCTGTTTTTCTTTGAGCAGGCAGAGCAACTGAAGCGTGTTGGATGCAATATTTTCGATTTGTCGCCGATTTTTCAAAAAAGCCTTGGTTTCCATCTGTGATTTCAACAGTTGGATCAGGTCGTCGACATTTTTCCGATTGGCTTTAAAAACGGTGGAAAAGCCATTTTCGATCTGCGCGATCAGCGGCTTCCCGATCCCTCTTTCTTCCCGGTCCAGTTTCTCTCCGGAAATACATGAAAGAAACCAGTTTTTGATCTGAAAGGTGTGAATCTTCATTCCCTGACCCGACGCTTTGATGATGTGCTGGATTTCGGCTTCACAACGCCAATAAAGGGTTTGCATCCCTTCAAATACGGAAAGGGATGCCAATCCGTATCGGGTGGTGAACGCCTCCTGGTCCCAGGCCGCGTCCGGTGCCTCACGGATTTCATCGCCGATTCGGTCTTTTGACGCATGCAATTCATCGATGACGCGCCCTAAGAAGAAATTGTTGGTCAGTTCCATGAAAAAGGCAAAACGATCTCCGATTTTCAGGTATTCCTGATATTCGGGCCTCTCTTCGACCAGCCGAATATACTGTTTTTCCAGTTGTTCCCGGGTAAGGACCGATTCATGGGGAAGCTTTTTAACTTTATTGAGCACAACGGATACCATGGGGACGATGCATGCGACCGGTGAAAGTTGTGCGGCGATCTGCGCCTCTCGGCGGATATTTTCCACATATTTAACCATGTCGGTGACCGGCGCCGGTGGTATCTTGACCACCATATGGGTATCGTAGATGACGTAAAAACATTTGCTTTTGCTGCCGGTATCTTCTCCTAAGGGCCCCACGGACATTCGACGGGTCAGCCAGTCGCCGCTGCCCTTGACGCCCAACTCGAAAACCTTCAGCTTCTGTGATACCGAGGCGTCGGTCATGCTATAGCGCGCAGGCGCATCCTTGCCCAACCCGTTTTGAACCTTGTAAAGGTCGAGGAAGAACAGGGCGATATCCCCTAGGTCGGAAGTCTCCCGGCACGCCTCATCGGGGTTGTCGGACCGATCGGTACAACCGGGGGAACCGTTGTCTGTCGATGTTTTTGAAACCGTGGTTTGTATTGCGGTCGACAGCATCGAAATCAGCTTGGTGATTCCGGATGCAACGGCCAGGAAAACCAGAAAAATAAGCAGGCGGCCATCGAAAGCACGAATCATTTTACGATTCAACCCCAGATAAACCATGATCTGCTGTTTCGATTGATCGATGATATAGAGCAGGGGGGTTTTTTTTTCTACCGTGATCGATCCTACGGAAGTCACGTCGACATTCATGAACATGCCGGATTTTCCATCAGCTTCGTAAAAAACGAATTGATCAGACCGGCGGACATGATCGGCAAGGACCGATTTCCCGCCCTTGATATAGATGACCTGCCTGTTCGAGGTCACGTCAACTTTCAAAAAGGAGGTCGCGGCGGCGCATAGCGCAGAAAACGTGACGATAATGATCCATTTTTTCATGGCGCCCACACCCGCTTCATCCTGTTTTCCCGGAGCGTCTCCGCTATGGTGATGCCTGGCCTTCTGAGGCGTATTGGAGGACCATTGCGCCGATTTTAATAATGTCCATGTCCTTCAAACGAACCGGTCTACGGACGGTATGGCCATTGACCTTCGGCTTAATCCAGCCGCTCATGCCGCTGATGTAGTGGTGTTGAGGGGTTTTGCTGATGGTTGCCGCCGGATCACCGGTCAGAAAGGAAAAGATACCGCCGATAACGATATCGCACTGGTGGGTTCTACCGATGGTGACCAGGCTATTATCCAGTTCGAATCTGCCGTTTCCACCAGCCAGAAAGACCACATAGGCTGGTGCTTTGCGACTTTCGGGAATATCTCCGCTTTCGGCCAGCATCCGGCGGTAGACTTCGGTGTCCATGAACATGGTATGATCCGGACCCGGATCGCCGGGCAAGGCGGAGGTCTTTAACCCGCCGTGATCGAGTTTTGGTCGCATCCTTCCGCGATCCAAAAAAACCAGCACGTGTTTACCGATAGTGATCACATCACCGTTTCTTAGTGTGGCCTGTTGAACGGTCAAGCCATTCAGGAATGTGCCGTTTTTGCTGTTTGTGTCCTTTAAAATGTACCGGTTGCCTTCTTTGCGGATCAGGGCATGGTTTTCGGAAACTGCATAATTGTCGATGACCAAATGGTGGGTGGGACTTCTTCCGATGGAGAGCGCATCGATTCGATCGAGGGCGTATTCTTTGATCGTTCTATCCCTGAACCTGACAAGCAATCGGATCATTTGGTCGCCTTTTTGCGGGAGACGTTCTCAATCGTGTTGTTTCGCACCGAAAAGGGATCCTATCCATGCCGGAATACCTAAAATCCGGCCAAACCGCTGTCTTGCCGAATCCCCGTCCTCAGACGTAATTCTTACCACGATGACGGTAATGTTATCCTCGCCGCCTCTTCGGTTGGCCAGTTCAGTCAATATGCTGCAGGCCGTTTGTGAATCATTCTGGCAGACCACGTCCCGGATCTCTTCCGTGGAGACCTTGCCGCTGAGGCCGTCGCTACAGAGAACGATAATATCCCCGGTAAAGCATGGGGTTTCCACAAGATCCATACGTACATCCGGCCGGATACCAACGCCCCTGGTAAGAATATGCGACAGTTTGTCCCTGGAAAACCGGCCTTCCAATGACTTGGGTATTTTTTTTCGCTCATGGAGCAGGGTGTGTGGCGTGTAAAGGGTTTCAATTTCATCGTTTCTCAACAGATAAATGGGACTGTCACCCACATTGACAGTGACAATGGAATTACCGGCAAGGTGAAGCGCGGAAACGGTGGTGCCCATTCCCCGGCAGGCCGCATCCTTGACTGACTGCGCGTAGATCTTCCGATTGGCCAAAAAAATGCTGTGGCGAAGTCGTTGGGCGGCCTCACTGTCGGCATCAAGGGGGTCGGTCCCGCCGGTACCTGAAGCTTTCTCAGATGGGGTTGCCATGTAAGTGCCGATGGTTTCTACGGCAATCCGACTGGCCACGGCACCGCCGCGATGACCACCCATACCATCCGCCACGACATATAGTCCAATGGATTCGTTGAGCAAGAAGCTATCTTCATTGGCCTTGCGGACTCTGCCGATATCACTGAAACCAGCGGCTTGAACCGTGAACATGTTGTCCCCTTTTTCTGTTAAAAACAATATAACGGAAGAATTGTCAAGCAAAACAGTGGTTTTATGAGCAGTCGGAAAAGACCTGACCAAAACGCGACCGGCGACCGGCACCATGAAAGGACGCATTCCATTGGTTCGGACATGTGCTCAAGAAAAATCGCCTCGGCATCGGCGGGGAAGGGAGCACGCCGGATAAGGGTCCTGGAAGGTGATCATAAAGCGCAGACGTCACCGACACCGATGCCGGACCGGAAGAGAAGCGAGATGGGGCAATTTGGTTTTTCCATGGCCCTTGAATCGGCAAGGTCGGGAGCGCGGGAGGCGCCGGGTCGAAGCGACGCAGATGGCTTCGCTCCTCCGTCTTCCGACGGCAAAAGCCCTACCCGCCGTAAACCACCGCCAGGATAGTGGCCCTATTCTTGGCGGCGGCGATCAGGTGTGGCGTGGTGGACAGGTAATAGGCGCTGTCTCCGGGCAACAGATCGAAATGATTTTCTCCGATGTCCAGGGATACCTTCCCTTCCAGCACATAGATGAATTCTTCGCCGTCATGAACGGAGCGCTCATTTTCCTGAGCCTCCTCCAACTGGACCATAAGGGATTCCATGTGCCGGCCCTTCACCTCCGGCGCCAAACTTTTATATGTATACGCTTGGGTTTTGCCTTTCCGGGAGGTGGAGCGGGAAACGATCTTCTGTTCCCCTTTGCGGGTAATGGAGTACAGCTTTTCGCCCACACCGGATACCAGCCGGCCAAAAGCACTGTCCAACGCCTTTGACAGTTTGATGGCCGTTCCCAGTTGGGGTTGGACCTCGCAGTTTTCGATGCCGGCAAGCAGCTCTACGTCAAAGCCGGTCATGTGGGATAGCGCATCCAGGGAAAGGCCCTTGCCTTCCCGGATTGCCTTGATCCGCCGGCCGATATCTTCCTGACCGCCTTGTTGCGGCTTGAGGGTATCCTTCCCAATTTTTCCGGTCAGGTCTTCGAAATAGTCCACGTTGATGTGGGGTTTTTTTTCGCCTGTGTCCATGGCAATACTCCTGATTCGGGAATCATCCCGTTTTCTTTTAGGATCGTTATGGGGCAGCCGTTTGTTTGCATCAGTCCGGAAATCGGTCTATTGGGCCATTTATGGATCGGCACGTGTTCGTGCAGCATCTCCCGTTTCCAACCATAGGTCAAGCCGACCCGGGACGATAACGATTGGGCAGTACCGCCTCCGCCGCCCATTGGGCGGGCAGCTTCTGGCCGGGCGTCTCACTCATTTTCTCCTTGAGCGTCTTCAGCCCCGGCCGGGCAAATTTTAGATGCCCCTCCTTGAGGGTACGCCCGTTGATCACCGCTTCGCTTCTCAATCGTTGTCCCACGCTCCGCTCCAACTGGCGCCCCAGCCACAAAACGCGGTCCACATCATAGCCGTGTTCGATACCCATTTCATCAATCTGCACCATCATATCCTCAAGGCAGGTCAGGCCCACATAGCGGGGATCTTCGTAGTAGTACGCGCCGGTACCCGGCACAGGACAGTCGTCCAGGAAATTGGCCGGCTGTCCGCCCAGACCGCCCAAAGTTCCCTCGAAGTGGCAGATGCCTGCCTGTAGGGCCGCCAGTACCGATGCCGAGGCCACCCGTTTGGTCTCGTGGAAGTGGGCGATGTGCACCGAGGTGTCCGGAATTTCGTCGAGAATCATGGAAAAATAGCGATACACGTCCGGTGCCGATGCACTGCCGTCGTGGTCAGCATGCTCAATGTCGGTGGCGCCGATCTCCAGCCAGCGCTTGGTGAACTCCACCGCGTCTTTCAGATCGGTGGCGCCGGCAATGGGACTGCCCCAGATGGTGCTGACGGTGCCGCACATCCGAAGACCGGCGTCCCGGCACTTGCGGATGGCGCTTTCGCACTCTTTCCAGTATTCGGGCAGGGTCAGGCCTGAGTTGGCGAAATGGTGCTCCTCTTCGGTGGAAACCATCATCAGGCAGCGGTCCGGTCCGACCCCTTTTTTGGCCAACGCGATGGCCCGGTCCACACCCGGCTCCCGGATGGTAACCGCCGTGATGGTAATCTCATCCGCATCGATCCCCCGCTTTTTGCAGCGGGCTTTAAACCGGTCGCCGCGCAAGTGTGCCAGAACCTTTTCGGCGTCGCCGAACTGGGGCATGAGGTAGGGGTTGCCCAGGTTGGTCACCTCGATGTTGCGGCAGCCGGCAAAGATCATCTCCTCGGCGTAAAAGATCTTGGCCCGGGTGGAGATGAACTTCTCCAGATGCTGGAAGCCATCCCGGACGGTGATGTCTCCCAGGGTCACTTTTTTGGGCATACGCGGAAAGATTTTCCAATAATTGTATTCGGTCATGATGCCTCCTATTTTTGAATTTCAGCGGCCCTTGTATACCGGTTTGCGTTTTTCCCTGAAGGCGGCCAACCCCTCCAATCGGTCTTCGGTGGGGATGCAGACCCAGTAGGCGTTGGACTCGATGGCCAGGCCGGTGTACAGGTCCGTCTCCATGCCGTGGTTGATGGCGTATTTGGCCTGCTCGATGGCCACGGGGCCGGTCTCACAAATCTCGGCGGCCATGGCGCGGCAAGTGTCGATCAGGGCGTCAGGTGCGCAGACTTTATTCACCAGACCGATTCCAAACGCCTCGGTCGCACCGATGCGCCTGCCGGTAAAGATCAGCTCTTTGGCTTTGCCTTTGCCGATCAGGCGCGGCAGGCGTTGGGTACCACCGGCACCGGGGATGATGGCCAACCGGGTTTCGGTGAGTCCCATGGTGGCTGTTTCCGAAGCAAACCGGATGTCCGATGCCAGGGCCAGTTCGGTGCCGCCGCCCAGGGCCACGCCGTTGACTGCGGCGATCACCGGTTTGTTGAGCTGTTCGATAGCCGTGAACAGGTTGCGGATGGTAAAGATATATTCCTTGACCTGGATGGGTGATAGGGTGGCCCGTTCCTTTAGGTCTGCACCGGAGCAAAACGCCCGATCGCCAGCCCCGGTGATGATGATCACACGAACGCTGGTATCGAAGCGGATCGCGTTGATTTTGGCCGCCAGCGCATGAAGCAGGGCGAAGTCGCAGGCGTTCATGGCTTCTGGTCGGTTCAAGGTGATCAGGACCACCTCGTCTCGTTGCTCGGAAAGCAGAATAGCTTCGTTCATGTAACCCTCCGTTGATAGGATGTGTGGGTTGAAATGATCAGCAGCCGATATAGCGGGAGATGACGATACGCTGAACTTCCGAGGTGCCTTCACCGATGTCCAGCAGCTTCTGGTCGCGGTAAAACCGCTCCACGTCGTACGCTTTCATCAGTCCGTAGCCACCGTGAATCTGAACGGCGTGGTTGGCCACCCGCCCCATCAGTTCGGAGCAATATAGCTTGGCCATGGCGGCCTCTTTTTCAAATGAACGCTTGTGGTCACGCAGCCAGCAGGCCTTGTAAAGGAGATTGCGACCACATTCGATCTCCATTGCGCTGTCCGCCAATTTGAAGGCCACGGCCTGGAACTTGGAGATGGGCTGGCCGAATTGCTCTCGATGCCGGGCGTATTTCAAGGCTGCGTCATAGGCCCCCTGGGCGCCCCCCAGTCCCATGGCGGCTATGGAGAGCCGGCCGCCGTCCAGAGTCTTGAGCATCTGGTGAAACCCGTCGCCCGGTTGACCGAGGACGTTTTCCGCAGGCACACGTACATCATCGAAGTACAGCTCCGCCGTGTTGGAGGCACGCCACATCATCTTCCTTTTCATGGGCACGGCCTTGAATCCTTTGGTGCCGCGCTCCACGATAAAACAGGTGTATTCCGGTTTGCCGTTGGGGCGGGTGCCTGTGATGGCCTGGACCGTCACCCCCAGGGTCATGTCGCTGGCCGCGTTGGTGATGAAAATCTTGGAACCGTTGATCACCCATTCGTTACCGTCATGCACCGCCGTGGTTTTGGACCCGCCTGCGTCCGAACCGGCTGTGGGTTCGGTCAGCCCGAAACCCCACAACGCCTCCCCGTCGCAAAGCCTGGGCAGGTATTTCCGCTTCTGCTCTTCGTTCCCGAAGTAGTGCAACGGGCCGATCCCCAGGGAGTTTCCCGCGGCAATGGTGGCCGCCTGGGAGCCGTCCACCCGGGCGATCTCCTCCACGGCGATAATGTATGAGATGTAGTCCATGGCCTGTCCGTGGTAAGCTTCCGAGACAAACATGCCGAACAGGCCGATCTCGCCCATCTTGCGGGTGAGGTCTACAGAGAATGCTTCCGCTTCGTCCAGCTCCAAGGCCACTGGCGCGATCTCACTTTTTGCGAATTTGCGGACCTCCTTGCGAATCATCTCCTGTTCTCGGGTCAAGTCGAAATCCACGACGACCTCCTTTCCGCGACCGCGGAGCCGGTTGTACCGCACCCTCCGGATACGGCGCCGACCAATTTTAGGTACCGTTGAAGATATTTTATTTTAGCAGGCGGCAGGGCTGTCGAAACGGCCGTGCTTCAATCCGCTGACAATAAAATTTTCATAGATGTCGGCGATCTCATCCACCGCCAAACGGCCATCGGGCTTGTACCAGGTGGCACCGGCCGTACACAGGGTCAAAATGGCATAAGAGAGGATCTTGACGTCCACGTCGGCAAACACCCCTTCCCCGGTACCCTGGCGGATGAGGTCCTGAAAGATCAATTCATATTGGTCCCGCATGTCTACGATGGTTTGGTGGTGTTCGGCGGTAAGCCCCCGCAGCTCGGCGTTGGCAATGAAGTTTTCCTTCTGCCGTTCCAGATGAAAAGCCACATGGACGCGTACGGCCGCCCGCATCCGTGGCTCGACGCCCGCCACCACCGCCAGGCGCTGCTCGAGGGTGATGGTCAGATCATTCATGGTGGACATTAAAATATGAAACAGCAAATCCTCTTTACTGGCGTAGTGATAATAGATGCTGGCCTTCTGGATGCCGCTGCCTCTGGCGATGTCGCTGACACTGGTGGCGAAATAGCCCTTTTTGAAAAAAAGATCGATACATACGGATTTAATGATTGTCTTCGTGTCGGCCATAGGCGCTGCGGCTCCTGATACAACGGACGATGACCGGGGAGAGAAAAGCAGTTTAACCGACCGGTCGTTAGGCCATCAATTTTTATTCCAAATTCTGCTATTTTGTCAAGGATAAAGTCGGAAGACTATACGGAAAACTGCGCTGCGGTGCGAATCCGCTGGACGGCGGTCGAGGATATCAGGACCATGACAGCGCCGGCAGCAGCCTCAGAACACTTCAGGAATGCCGTAGGTGACCAGGATCTTGCCGGTACGGGTTTCCAGCGCCACCCAGGCCTGACGCAGGCCGACCAGGGCCAGGACCAGATTGCTCCGGGCGGTGGTCAGATCCTTCTGGGCTTCGTTGAGGCGAACCAGAGACCCCTGTCCGGCGTTATATTCTTTTTCCACAAGATCCCGTGTACGCTGCACCAAATCCACATTCTCCAGCTGGAGGGTTACCTGGGTTTGGGCCGTAACCACGAGTGCCACGGAACTGCGGATGTCCGAGGCGACCGAAAGGATCAGCTCCTCCAGGCGTTTTTGCAGCTCCACCTTGCGCTGCCGGGCCTCCCGGATTTTTGCCCGGGTGTAGCCGCCGGCAAACAGGTTGTATGCAAGGCCAACCTGGACACGGTTGCCGAAATCGTCCCGCCCGAATCCCGGATCCCCGGTTCGCTCGCCGTCTACACGGCCGGCCACCAGGACCGTGGGATAGTAGTCGGACTGGGCGATTTTGACCTGTGCCTCGGTCTGTTTGATGCGCCATTGGGCCTGCCGGATATCCGGACGATGATCCATTGCATTGGCGATCAGTTCATCCACCGGTGGGGTGGAACGCTCCGCGTTCGTCTCCGCAGACAGGCGGGCCAGTTGCACGTGGGCCGGCAGACGGGAACCGGGAAGCCCCAGCAGCGCGGCCAGCCCGTATAGGGCGATCTCGTACCGGTATTCCTGGTTGATGCGGGTGGTCTTGGCCTGATTTTTCCGCACCTGGAAGTTGAGCACGTCGCTCAACGCACCGGTTCCCACCCGCCGGCGGGCTTGGGCATCGGCCAGCTGACGCCGGTTGAATTTCTCGTCTGCCTCGGCGATGGCAATGTTTTCCAAGGCCAGTTGGGCGGAAAAATAGGAGAGGGCCACGGCGGAAATCAGCAGCCGGCGGGCGTCATTCAATGCTTCTGCGCTGGACTGTTCCCCGTAACGGGCCGACGCATTGGAAAATTTGCGTTCGAACCCGTCAAACAGGGTCCAGGACGCGGTCAGGTCGGCATTGTAGTAGTCCTGGGGGTCCTCGATGGTGGCGGCCGGGTTGAGAAGCCGGACGGCGGCAAGATTCTGTCGGTAAGCATTTTCGGAAAGTTCCGCCCGCGCTCCCGACGCATTGGCGTCCAGCCGTGGCCAGTAGGTGGCGCGTGCCTGAACCACCTGGGCCTTGGCCTGGCGAACGCGGGCCGCTGCCGCTTCGAGTCCGGGGTTGCCGGTCAGGGCGATATCCACGGTGGTTTTAAGGTCCAGGGGCGACATGGCGGCCCAGTCTATCGTTGTTGCATGACCGGGTTGTTCCTTCGCGGAAGACCCTGTGGCTACGGTTTCCCGGGCAATCCCCGCCGACGGCTGGGCGACCATCCAGCAGAGCATGGGTACGGCGAACCAAATGGCGCGATTTTTCATCGTTTCGACTCTTTCCTGACCTGCTTTTAAGGCATCACTTGCAGACATCCACGGACGGTGAGCGCAATTGTCCATGATCGTCGGCCGGCGGATCTTCATGCCGGTTTCTGGCCGGTTCCACTTCCAGACGCCTGGGCCATTGGCCGTGTTTGACCCGTCGTACCACCAGCCGAAGGTCATTCAGTATGGTCATCAGGCTGGGAATGAGCACCAGCGTAAGAACGGTGGCGAAGGCCACGCCGGCGGCGACGGAAAGCGCCATTGGGATGAGAAATTTTGCCTGGAAATCGGTCTCCAGGATCAACGGGGACAATCCACCCACCGTACTCAATGTGGTGAGGAAAATCGCCCTGAAGCGTCGTGCAGCGCCTTTCAAAATAGCGTCGAAAAAAGGGATCCCGCAGGCAAAATTCTCATTGATGCGTTCGATGAGTACGATGGCGTCGTTGACCACCACCCCGGTGAGGGCCACCATGCCGAAGATGCTCATGATGGATAGATCGTAGCCCATCAGCATATGGCCGAACACCGCCCCGATCATACCGAAAGGCACGGTAAACATGATTACGAGGGGCTGGGCGTATGAGCGGAATATGGTGGCGATGATGACAAAGATGCCCAGTACCGCCAGAGGAAAGCCGATGAATAGGCTGCCAAAGGATTCTCGCATCTTCTTCTGCTCCCCCTGAAGGTCAACGAACAGTCCGGGATGGCGCTTCTTCAACCGGGGGAAATAGTTGGCTGACAGCTCCGCAAAGATCTCGTTGGCGTTGGCCTTGTTGGTGTCCACGCCGGCGCTCACGGCCACCCGGCGCATGCCGTCGGTGCGGGTGATGGTGGAGTAGCCGGGAGTAAAGGTGACGTCGGCAACGGACATGAGCGGCACCTCGAACCCGCCGGCGGTACGGATGCGCACCTGGTCCAGGTCGGACAGGCGGCTGCGTTCATCGGCGGTGTAACGTACCTTCACCCGGATGTCATTCCGGCCCCGTTGGAGCCTGAGGGCTTCGTTACCGTAGTATCCGGCGTAGATCTGCCGGGCCAGGTCCTCCACGGTGAGCCCCAGCGCCCGGGCTTCCGGCTTGAGGCTCAGGCGCATCTCGTTCTTTCCGGGGGAAAAGTCGGTGCGAACCTGGTACACCCCGTCGAATTTTCTCAGCCGTTCCATCAGCTCGTCGGCAGCGGCCAGGATATCATCCATGTTGTATCCCCGGAGCCATACCTCGATGGGATCGCCGGGCGGCCCGGCCTCCATGCCGGCAAAGGTCAGGGATTTGATGCCGGGCAGGATGCCGATCTCCTTTTCCCACAAAACCATCAGCGCCTCGGCGTGAATCCCCCGCTTTTCGGAATCCAGGAGAATCGCCTGGACGGAGCCGTAGTGGGGGCCCACCTGGGGTATTCCGCTCAGGGTCTGGCCCACCAGGGTCAACCGGTCTTCCACCAGGGGCTCGCCGGACCGGGTCCGGGTCTTTTCTTCCAGCCGCATCAAGGCGGTCTCGATCGCTTCGATGGCCCGCCGGGTAACCTCCGGCGGGGTGCCGCTGGGGAACTCCGCCGTGGCGGTCATGATGAACCCGTCCAGTTTCGGAAATACTTCAAATTTGATGATCCCGCTGCGCACCAGGCCGATGGTGAGCATGAGTACGGCAATGGCCGTGGCTAAGGAGATGTAGCGCCAGTACAGCGCTTTGCTGAGAAATGGCATGTAAACGCGGGCGACTAACAGCTCCATCCACCGGGAGGTGGTTTGTTGAACCCGGGAGAGCCGTCGAACCAGTGTACGTTCCTGATCGTTCGGCCGGTTGGGGTCGGGCAGGTGACTCAGATGGGCCGGCAGCAAAAAGAGACACTCCACCAGCGACACCACCAGGCAGGCGATCACCACCGCAGGCAGGATGGAGATGAATTTTCCCATGATGCCGCCCACATAAAACAGCGGCAGAAACGCCACGATGGTGGTGAGGATGGCGGCGATCACCGGCATACCCACTTCCACAACACCGTCCACTGCAGCCTTTAGGGCGGGCTTGCCCTGCTTGCGGTGAACGTAGATGGCTTCGCCCACGACGATGGCGTCGTCTACCACGATGCCCAGCACCATGATGAGGCCGAACAGGGAGATCATGTTGATAGTTCCGCCCATGGCCCAGAGGATTGCCAGGGCACCGGCAATGGAGAGGGGAATGCCCATGCCTGCCCAGAAAGAGAGCCGGGCATTGAGAAAACACCATAGCAGCAAAAAGACAATACACAGGCCGATGATGCCGTTTTTAAGCAGCAGGTCGATCCGTGCCCTGAGCATTTCGGTGTTGTCGTAAAGAATTTTTATCTTGGCGTCACCCGGAATCTGCCGCTGTTTTTGTTCGATGTATCTCTCGATGGTCTTTGAGATCAACAGCGCATCTTCTTCCGGCGTCTTGTAGACAATCAACAGGACGGCCGGTTCCCCATTGATGGTGGCGGCAATGGGGTCCTCGGTGAACCCGTCGTCGATATGGGCCAGCCGGTCCAGGGTGACCACATCCCCTTCCGGTCGCGCCAGCACCACAATCGAGGCCAATTCCTGACCGGTATACTTCCGGCCCATGGTGCGCACCCGGATCTCCTCTTCGCGGGTGCGGATGGTGCCGCCGGCCAGGTTAAGGCTGTTGCGGCGAACGGCATCGGTCACGTTGGAAAAAGAAAGGCCATACTGGCGGAGTCGTTCCTCGGAAACCTCAATGGCAATTTCATAGTCCCGGGAACCGAAGGTTTCCACCTGTGAGATATCGGATAGTTGCTGGATTTCGTCCTTGATCTGCTCGGACCACTCCTTGATCCGCCGTTCGGACATGTCGCCGGACAGGTAGAGCAATGTCACCACATCCTTGAGCAGCAACTCGCTGATCACCGGCTTCTCCGCATTCACCGGGAGGGTTGAGATGGCATTGACCTTGGTGCGCACCCGGTTGAGCACCTCGTCCACATCGTAGTCCTCCCGGATCTCGATATTGGCCGCACCCAGCCCTTCGGACGATTTGGTGGTGTACTGTTTGATTCCCTGCAGTCCCTCAATAGCCGCTTCGATCTTTCGGCTGATTCCCTCCTCCACCTCTTCCGGATCGGCGCCGGGATACGGCACCGAGATGGTGATCATATCCAGGGAAAATTCCGGAAAGGTTTCACGGATCATGTTGGCCGTGGCGATGTATCCGGCAATAAAAATCATCACCAGAATGATGTTGGCGAACACCGTGTTCCTGGCAAATGCGGTAAGAACCCGTTTCATGATGCAGACGCCTCGGCGGCAGTGGTGTCCGCGATTTCCAGCAAGGCCTTTTCAAGAGGGTCAATGAGTCGGGTGAGAATCACCGTGTCGCCCGGGTTGAGCCCCCGGCCCACATAAACATACTCTCCCTCGATCCGCTCCACAGTTACATCCACTGTTTTGAGCCGGCTGTCGGCGTTGACCAGGTAGACCTTATTTTCGAAGCTCACCGCCTGCCGGGGCAGCCGGTAGACTTCATGCATGGTCCGGCCTGGAATTTCAACCGAGCAAAACATCCCTTCCACCAGCGGCAGCAACCGGCTATCCTTGCCCACGGCCGATTCTGCGGTGATGCGCACGGCCACGGTGAGCGTCCGGGTTTGCCGGTCGAACTTCACCACTCGGTTCAAGGTACCGGGCCAGGCGGATCCGGTCTTGTCTTCTGTCCAGCGGATGGTACACGTGACGGGTTTGAGTTTGGCAAACCAGGCCGCGGCCTGGTGGTTGCCGGCCGGCGTTTCAAACTGCAACCATCTCCCGGCATCCCGACTGTCAAGGGGCACCTGAATCTCCAGAAGCGTATCATCGGCCAGAGTTAGGATATTCTGCCCCGGCGAGACAAATTGCCCGACTTCCACGGAAACAAATTTAATCCGGGCATCGAAAAGTGCCTTGACCGTGCAGCGGGACAGTTTCGTTTCTGCCAGCGAGAGGCGAGCCTTTGCCGAGGTCAGGCTGTTTTCGGCTTCCCGAATCTGCAACGGGTAGAGGGTAACGGCCCGGACCATCTGATCCGCCTGATCCGAGGCGCTATTATAGGCACGCTCCGCCTGATCCACCCCGGATCGGGTTCCCACACGGTCCGCCTCGAACAGCCGCTTGATCCGTTCGAACTCGGTCTTGGTCAGCTGGGCATTTCGCTCCAGGGTTGTCAATCGTTGGGTGTCGATGGCAAACTGCTTTTTCAGGCGCGCCACCGAATTCTGCCACTGGTTGACTCCAGCCTTGGCCTCCTTGAAGCCGGCCTCATAGTCGGCCGGGTCGATACGGAACATCACGTCGCCGACGGGGATGATCTGCCCGATCTTGAGGGTTGGGTGGGTGTAGACCACCCGGCCGGAGACTTCCGGCGCAATGGTCACCACGGTCAGGGTCCTGGCCTCGCCAAACCCGGTGACGGTCACCGGATAATCCCGGGGCAGTGCCGTCGTAACCTGCACTTTAATGGTCCGTTCTTCGGTTTTGGATTCGGCGGGGGGCCGCTTCAGGCCGGCCAGTCCGTTCATCCCCACCCAGCCGACAAAAAGAATCAGGGTACAAATGACGATACGAATCATCACGTGTTTCTTCTGGCTGTTTTTTTTCTGATTATCCATTTTGCCGACCTTGAATTGCTGAAAGGTGGTTATATTCCAAAACCTGTTTGACTTGCTGGAGCACCTCACACCACTTTTGCGCGGTCTTCGGCCCCAATGCCTCCACCATTTCCACAAAAGCGTCCAGGATCGTCGGTTCCACGCGGGCGATGTCTTCGATCGCTTCCGGAGAGACCCGGATGTCCACCTTGCGCCGATCCTGGTCACAGGGGGTACGGGTCAAAAGGCCCCGCTCCACCAGACGGTCAACCATGGTGGAGACCGATGGCGGAGATACGCCCAATAGCGCTGCCAATTCGGTGACCGACACCGTTTCACGTACGCGGATCATCATGATCATGTTCATCTGCGGTGAAGACAAATTCCCCAATTTGCCACCGGTCATGCGCATGCATGCACCGGTAGCGACCCGCTGCACACGATCATGGATAATTCTGCCGGTGGTAAAGATATAGCGGGCAGTGGCCAGTGTATCTTGCTCTGTCATGAACGCCTCAAAAAGTAAATATAGCGAGATATAAGCTTTAATAACTTTTTGTCATTAAAAAATTTAGACAGACTAATCAATAGCCTTTCAAACTATTATTCGGCGATGATTCGCCCACCGGCGTGCTGGCCGGAAGTGTTTGGAAGGAGATAGATCCATTGGGCCGATCAATCTTTTCAAAAGGGTATCATTCCGTAACCCATCCTATCGACTCGTTTGCTAAACCGGACTGGATGAATGCTATTTATTTGCTGTGCATGTTAAAGAAAGTCCGCCGGGAGCCGATATCGAGGGAAACAGTTCAATCAACCCATGACAAGACCCGGATGGAACCAATATGGCCCAAAGCAAGTTAACGCCGCAAACCCTTTGTGTGACCAGCGGCAAGGGTGGCGTGGGCAAGACCAGCTTTACAGTAAATTTTGCCATCGCCCTGGTCAGAAACGACAAGCGTGTTCTGGTGGTCGACGGCGACATGGGGCTGGCCAACGTGGATGTAATGCTGCGACTGTCGGTTAAAAACAATATCCGGGACATCCTGGAAAGCGGTGCTGACCCCCGGCAGGCAATGATCTTCGCACGCCCCAACCTGGCCGTGCTGCCGGGTAGTTCCGGTGTTCCGGAGATGGTCTCGCTGGGAGCGCGCCAGCAAAACCGGCTGACGGATTTTCTAAAAACCATCTCATCGGATTTTGACTACGTCATCATCGACACCGCGGCAGGAATCGGATCGTCGGTATTGTGGTATAACCGGTTTTGCGACCATAACATTTTCATCCTGAGCCCGGACCCCACATCCATGACCGATGCTTATGCACTGATCAAGCTGCTGTCCCGGGATCACGGGATCAACCAATTCAACCTGGTGCTCAATTTCGTACGCGGGGTTCGCGAAGCCAACCATACCGTGGACACCATCAAACGGGTGACCCATCGGTTTCTCAACCTGGAACTGTTCCATCTGGGCAGCATTCCGGAAGACAGGTCGGTCTGCCGGGCAGTGCTCGACCAGGTGCCCTTTGTCGAACAGACCCCCGGCAGCAAAGCGGCCCGGGCCGTCTATGATTTGGCGCAACGGATTCATCTGCTGATCTGATGATTTTCAGCCCCACCATCCACGCTCACGCCATAACCCGATGCCGCTTCCGCCACGGGGTTGCGGCCGCCATTCTGGCCGCGATACCGGCCCATGCCGCCGCCGACAGCGGCGACGCCATGCATGCAAGCTTTTTTTGGGTGGTGTTGTGGGTCGCCGTGCTGGTAATGGCTATTTTGCTCAGTTACCTGCAGCACAACCGGATGGTCAAAGGTAAAACCGCTGAATTAAGACGGGAGCTTTTCGAACGACAGACGGCGGAAAAAGAGCTGCTGGCGTCGGATCAAAAACTGCGGCAGTCGCTGGCGGAAAAGGAATCGCTGCTCAAGGAGATCCACCACCGGGTGAAGAACAACCTGCAGGTTGTCTCCAGCCTGCTCTACCTGCAAGAGGATTATATGGATGACCCCAAGGGCGTGGAAATTCTGCGGGAAAGCCAGAACCGGGTCAAGTCCATGGCCTTGATCCATGAGCAGCTCTATGGTACGACGGATCTGGCAAAAATTGACTTCGGCCGCTACGTTCGAGGGCTGGCCGGCAACCTGTTCGACGCGTACGGAATCGATCCGGCATGTATCCGGCTTAATGTCCGGACCGATGACATCGCTTTAGGCGCGGACATGGCGGTGCCTTGCGGCTTGATCATCAACGAATTGGTGTCCAATGCCCTCAAGCATGCCTTTGTTCCCGATAACAGCGGAACGATTGACATCGTCATTCGAACCCTGAGCGCGGGTCGAATGGAAATCGTCGTGGCCGACAACGGCATCGGTCTTGCGGCGCCACTTGCGGATGCTGAAAAAAAATCGTTGGGCCTGCGGCTCATCGACACACTCACCACACAGCTGGATGGCGCCCTTGCCATCGAAACGGATAATGGAACTCATTTTAGTATCACCATGAACGTTCCCGAACAACCCAATTAAGGACTTCCGTCATGAAACAGGCGAGCATTCTGGTAGTAGAAGACGAAGGCATTGTGGCCCAGGAGATTAAAAGTCGCCTGGAAAAAAACGGTTACACGGTGTGTGCGGTGGCTCACGACGGTGAAACCGCGGTGGATCATACCGGGAACATGCGGCCGGACCTGGTACTAATGGACATCCGACTCAAAGGCGAGATGGACGGCATCGAAGCCGCCGGCCGGATCCGAGAGCGGTACCATGTTCCCGTCGTGTATCTGACCGCCTATACAGACACGGCCACCCTGGCGCGGGCCAAAGTCATGGAGCCCTTCGGATACGTGGTCAAACCCTTCGATACCCGCAGCCTGATCGTCTCCATCGAAATCGCCCTGCACCGCCACCACAGTGAATCCGAGTGTATCTACCGGGAAAAACTCCAGGCGGTTCTGGAAACCGCCGGCGCCATCTGTCACGAATTGAACCAACCCATGATGGCTATCTCCGGCCACACGGAACTGCTCATGGGCACCCTCGAGCAGGATGACCCCGTCTATTCCAAAATCATCAAAATCAAATCCCAGATCGATCGCATGAGTGCCATTACCCAGAAACTCATGGGCATCACCCGCTATGAAACCAAGAATTATGCACAAGGGGAGCGCATCGTGGATATAGATAAATCTTCACCGACCTTCCAGGACTATCGGCAGATGGCATCGACCGTTTCTCCGGCCAACCATCGTTTGACAAAATGAATGGTTACGCGAACATCGTTCCCGGTCTTGCCGGCCAGGGATTCCAAACGGTCGAGGCTTTCGATGACTTTTGGGCGATTTTCCAGCAGGGCTTGGATTTTGATGCTCCGATCCAGGCAATCCAATGCGGCTTCATCCTCACCCGATAGTTCGTGAAGATCGGCCATGGCGGCGAGATCGTCGGCCATACCCCGGGAGAACCCGGCCTGCCGGTCCATCTCCAGGGCCTGTTGAAAATGGTCCATGGCTTGGGGATAATCACCGGTTTTCATCATCAGGCGGCCCCGGGTGAAATGAATGGCTGCCGTGGCATTGATCCCTTCTCCGGATGCAATGGAATCGGCCTGATCCAGCAGGTTGCCGGCTTCATCGTAGTAACCGGCCTTCATTGCAAGCAGGGCCCGGTGGTTCAACACCATGGCAAAGACCGAGCCCGTTTCCCGGGCCGACAGCTGCGCCTCATCCAGGAGCACCTCGGCAGTGGCCAGTTCACCGGAATGGATGAAAAGCGACGCTTTGTTGGACAGGGCCTGGGCGACCTCCGTCTGGTCGTCACTCCGTCTGGCCGCGGCGATGGCCGCATCATAAAACAGATGGGCACCGTCCAGATCACCCGCGTACCGATACACGTTGGCCAGACTGTTCAGACTGCGTGCCACACGGGTCTGCCGGTCGGAAAGGCAGTAGTATTCGTGAGCCGCATGAAAATGGTCCAATGCCTTTCGGCTGCACCCTTTCTGATACCAGTAAACGCCCCGTTTCAATTCCCGATCCCCTCGGTTGGATGCATCGGCGGACGAAGCGCCCTTCGGTGAAGTGGCGCAACCATGCAACCCGTTAATCGCCAGCACCAAAATGAGAATAAGGGCAATTTTCATCGTGAACCTTCCATGTGCAACGCGTTTCATCCGTGCCCACCTGTTTTTCGGCATTAACATGGCGTTGTCTCGCACCCCCCGGGTTCGACCGTTTCAAGTGCCGGAACGGTCGTTGATGGTTTATACATGGGTTGGGCCTCCCGCGTCAAATGCAACCGCGATGGTCCAGAATCATTGACAGCATCGCGGCGAATTTGCTATGGAAATATCCAGTACGATTGAATCAAAGCCGGTGGTGACGGTATTCCCCAAAAACGCAAAGAGGAGAACCTCATGGGAAATGCGACCCCTATTCGTTTTTCAGAACGCATGTCCCAGTTGCCCCCCTACCTGTTCGGCATGATCAACAAGATGAAGATGGAGCGCCGCTGGAATGGCGAGGACGTTATCGATCTGGGCATGGGCAATCCCATAGACCCGGCACCGGACACGGTCATCGGCAAACTGAGCGAGGTTGCCCAGGATCCCAAGGCCCACCGCTACCCCGTCGCCGGGGGCATGCGGAATCTGAGGCGGGAGATCATGCGGTACTATAAGCGAAACTACGATGTGGACCTGGATTCGGAAAAAGAGGCGATTTGCACCATCGGTTCCAAAGAGGGCATCTCCCACCTGTGCCTGGCCCTGGTGGGGCCCGGCGATACGGTATTGGTGGCTTCCCCGGCATTTCCCATCCACGTCTATGCCGCGGTCATTGCCGGCGCCAGCGTCATCCGGATGCCCATCGCCTCGGAAGATGAATTTGTAAGACGCATCACCACCATGTGCGAGTCCCTGACACCCGGGCCACGGCTGCTCATGCTCAACTATCCCCACAACCCCACGGGTACTCTGGCGTCCAGGGATTTTTTCAGCCAGATTGTGGACCTGGCCAAGCGGTACGGGTTCATGGTGGTCAACGACTTCGCTTATGCCCGGATCACCTTCGACGGTTATACCGCCCCCAGTTTTCTGGAGGTTCCCGGCGCCATGGACGTGGGGGTGGAGTTCGGCTCGTTTTCCAAATCTTACAACATGGCCGGTTGGCGGGTGGGCTATTGTGTGGGCAACCCAAAGATCATCGAGGGGCTGGGAAAAATCAAGGGGTACTACGACTACGGTATCTTTTCCCCCATCCAGATCGCCGGCATCGTGGCCATGCGCGACTGCGAAGACGATATCGCCAGCCAGGCCCAGCTCTACCAGAGTCGGCGGGATGTCATGTGCGAAGGGTTGGCGCGCATGGGCTGGCCGCTGGAAAAGCCCAAAGCCGGCATGTTCGTCTGGGTGAAGATCCCGGAACCCTGGTGCCGCATGGGGTCGGTTAAGTTCGCCATCGAGATGATGGAACGGGCCAACGTGGCGGTCACGCCCGGTGCCGGTTTCGGTGAGGAGGGGGACGGTCACCTGCGTCTGGCCCTGGTGGAAAACGAAAACCGCATCCGCCAAGGTCTCAGGCAGATGCGCCGGGCCTTGACGGAACTCGACAAGCAGCTATCCACCGGAAAAACATCGTCTTCAAGGTAAAGCGGATGACTCGACGGATTTTGACGCCATCGTGGTGGGCAGCGGTGCCGGTGTCTTTTTCCCCATGAATTCAAGGCGATCAATCAATATTTCAATTTAATTGACCGTTTGCTCAATGCCTTTTCCGATCCCCACGGTCCGCCCAAAAACCTGTGGGATCGTTTTCGGTAGATCTTCAGACATCCAGGATCCTTAAATGTTAATCACCTTGTCGGCCAGTTGCATGGCGGTGATGATGTCCAGCATGTTGGTGGTCTGCCCCACCTGTTTGCGTTCCAGCAGGTCGAAGTGATCCAGGCAGGTGCCGCACACCAGGATGGTGAGACCCGCGTCTTCCATACGCTTCAGGTCCGCTACGGTTCCGGCGCCGTCGATAGCCAGCTTGACCCCGCTGTTAACGAAGACCAGGCGCCACAACTCGTCGCCCATCTCCTTGAGGGTTTTGATGAAGTTGAACATCAGCTTGGCGCCCAGCACGTCGTCGCCACTGCCCATGCGGTCCGCCGCCACCATCACCATGATCTTATTTCCGGCACCGACCGGTTCGGTTGCAACCGGCTCCGGCACGGGCGCTGAATCTCCGCCGGTGCCGATCACCGTGTATAACTCGCCATCGAGATCCACCCAGGTGCGATAGCCCTGTGATTCCAGAAAACGGACCACATTCTGCCGGGCCGGTTCATTGTCCAGCAACACTTCGATGCGTCGGGGATGCCGGCTTTCCACAGCCGCCTTGGTCTCCAGCACCGGTGCCGGACAGGAGAGTCCTCTTGCGTCGATCTTGTTCACTCGTTAATCCCTCCGCTGATCTTTTCCCCAAGTCAGACCACCTGGATGATTCCAGCCGGGTAGTCCACCACCTCGCCGATGACCGCAGCATGCTCCACGCCTTCGCTTTGCAGGTGATCCACCAGTCCGTCCGCCGACGTCGGCGCCACGGCGATGCACAGACCGCCTGATGTCTGGGGATCATAGAGGATGTCCTGCATACCTGGCTCCACCCCCTCGTCCATGTCCACCATGGGCGCAAGGAAACTCCGGTTTTTGTGCGTGCCTCCCGGCACCATGCCCATGGACGCAAAACCCAATGCCACATCGATGATGGGCAGTTTTTCCAGGATGATCTTCAATCCCAGACCGGTTCCCCGCATCATTTCTGCCAAATGGCCGATGAGCCCGAAGCCGGTGATGTCGGTACAGGCATGCACGGGATACGCGCGCATCACGGTGGCGGCGGTATTGTTCAAGGCCGCCATGATGGCGGTAACCTTGCGGGTGATCTCCCCCGAAGCCAGGTTGCCTTTTATGGCCGTGTTGACGATACCCGTTCCCAGGGGTTTGGTAAGCACCAGGCGGTCACCCACGTTAAGGCCCTGTTTGGTAAGGATCCGATCGGGATGGATGAAACCGGTCACGGACATCCCGTATTTGAGTTCTTCGTCCTCCACGCTGTGGCCCCCCAGCAGAACCACCCCCGCTTCCTCGGCCTTGTCGATCCCCCCCTGGATCACTTGCCGCAGTATGGAGATATCCATCTGTTTAAGGGGAAAACCCACCAGATTCAGGGCCGTTTTGGGCTCTCCGCCCATGGCGTAGACATCGCTCAGGGCATTGGCCGCGGCAATCTGTCCGAACCAGTAAGGATCGTCCACCACCGGCGTGAAAAAATCCACTGTTTGAATCAGGGCCAGATCGTCGGACACTTTGTAGACCCCGGCATCATCCGCCCGGGAAAGGCCCACCAGCACATTGGGGTTGGTTGGAAAATTCAGCCCGCATAACGCTTTGTCCAGGTCCCCTGGAGGCAATTTGGACGCTCAGCCGGCACCCTTCACCGTTTCGGTGAGGCGAAGGGGTTTCGAAGATAGGTTACTTTCGTCCACTTTGTTTCTCCCGGTCAGAGGGTAAATTGGGAAGCGTGTGATTGCAGTCCCTGACGGCGGCATTGAGTTCGGCCATCAGCTGATCCAGATTCAGCCCGTACCTGTCGGCCACCTGCTGCATCGTATCGAACAGTGCCTGGCAGCAGATGCATTCGTCCGCCCGGCTGTCCCACGCCTTGAACACCGCTTCGGTTTCCCGGTGGCGGCTCACGATATCCAATACCGTCATTCGGGGATCAATGCAAGACAACCCGTTTCCGGCCATATCCATTCCCAATACCTCCAATCTGCTAATACTAATCGCGCTGGTCAGGGAAATCAAATAGCTAAAAACGATAGGGTAGCCGGAACCTATAGAAAAATTCTATTTTAATTGCCTTGGTAGAATAATAACATTTTAATTGACTGTCTGTTTCCTGTGGGATACATTATGGGCTATGAAATACGAACTCCGAAGCACAGATCAATTCGACAAGTGGTTTGCCAGGTTGAAAGACGCTTCGGCTAAGGTAAGAATCCTGGCCCGGCTTGATCGGCTTGAAAACGGTAACTTCGGAGATTTCAAGCGAATCGATTCCGACCTGTTTGAACTGCGTTTTTTCTTTGGTTCCGGTCTGCGAATTTACTACACCATCCAGGGGAGAAAAGTGGTCATCCTGCTGGCTGGCGGAAGTAAATCCACTCAAGCCAAAGATATTGATAAAGCCGTCGGGATTTTGAATGAACTGGAGGATTAAATCATGGTCCTTAAAACTAAATATTTCGATATCGCAAGACATTTGAATTCCGCCGAAGATATTCGCTGTTTTCTTCAGGAAGTTGCCGCTACCGGAGACGAATCCGATTTTATCCATGCGTTGAATACAGCCGCCAAGGCGATGGGCATGACCGAAGTTGCTAAAAAAGCCGGCGTCAGCCGCGCAAGCCTCTATAAATCCCTTTCTGAAGACGGCAACCCAAGGTTTGATACGATCAGCAAGGTAACAAAGGCGCTTGGCTGCAGGTTAGCAGTTGTTTAAGAGATGAACATTTGCCAACTCACCTATGCGAATACCGATTCGCAGCTGCCGCTTAGGGTTCGCGAAAAAATAACTTCGCAGAATTGGCGCTCAAATTTGGTNNTCAGCCAAAGATGGGCTGAAGCTGAGATGCAAAAATGTGAAGTTATTTTTGCGCGAGCCCTTACCATTAAAATGAGAATTCGATCTGTTCTGCGTCGTTTGAACCGTCACTCATTGGATTGAGTCCAACGCGACATACACAGTGTCGTTCTCGTTTTCCCGGTCCAGCGGCAGATGGTCCAGGCGCTCACTGGATCGTTGGTTACCGGCCTCAGTGGTATCGAAGCAGCCCGCTTCTGCAATCGGGAGACTTGGTCCGTTTTGAAAAGGAAAATGGTCGATCTACCGGCTGTAAAGCTGATCGAAGAATTGAAGGCCTTTTACAATGATTTCATCAGACGTGGAAGAACCGGTGATGATCTGTTGAATGACATCGATGACGGGGCGTGACTCTGCCATCACTTTCTTTTCCCAGGTGTTGATCTCAATATCGTGCACGATTTTCGAGATGTATTGGCATCGCGGGTCATTGATCTTATAGTGTCGCCTGATCATCTCATAGGTTGAAACATTGTGATAGCGGCGAAATTTGGCGTCGGGCGTGTCGAAGGGGATTCCTTCCTTAATGGCATCACCCTTTGGGTAGAGTTTGATCTGGGCTTCCGGGTCAACAAATCGCTTGATCAGCCAGATGGAAGCGAGTTTATCCACTTCAAAAATATCCCAGGTGGAAAAAACGGGACCGGGCGACTGACCAACGACAATAGATGGTGCTGCCACCAGAAATACAACCCAGATGAAGATTGGAAACGATCGCCATCCAATTCTGTTTCGTTTTATCATACCTACACCCGCAGCATTTTCTCTACAAACCGGTTGGTTGGATTGTTAAATACGTCTTCTTTCTCCCCGATCTGAATCAGCCGGCCGTTTTGCATGACCGCCACTTGGTCGGTGATTCGTTCAAGATCCTTGATGTTGTGTGTTACGTAAACAATGCCGATTTTCGATTCAAATTGAATGCGAGAGATAAACAATTCCAGATCCTCTTTCAAGATCGGATCAAGATTGCTGAACGGTTCGTCCATCAACAAGTATTTTGGCTCTTGGGCCAATGATCGCACGATGGCCAATCGCTGCTGTTCACCACCGGAAAGTTGATGCGGATAGCGATCGGAATGACCGTTTAGATTGACGGCGTCCAGAAGACGTTTGATTTTAGCGGTGGAATTAACGCGTCTGGAAACAGCCTCTTTTTTTCCACGAAGGTCACGAAGGGCCATAGCTATTCCTCATAATTTGATTTTGCTTTTTTTTAAATGTAATAGCTATGGCCATTTTTTCAACTTCGCAAGTGTTTCATGTTTTGTTGTGCCCGTAGGGCATGGGGGTTAGTGGAATTCACAGATCATATCGCAAAGCCTATACAACTTCTTTACTATCCGCCATACCACAGCAAATACAACCCTGTGGAGCGATGCTGGGGGATCTTGGAAAAACATTGGAATGGAGCTAAACTTGTGGATGCAGATACTATGCTTGAATGGGCAAAGAGCATGACATGGAAAGGCATAAATCCTATTGTGAGGGTCAGCAGAAAAGTTTATCAGAAAGGTGTTTCACTTTCTAAAAAGGCAATGCAGGAAGTAGAAGCGAGGTTGGTGCGAAATCCCCTGCTCCCAAAATGGGACATCATGATAAAGCCTGCATGATGCATGGTATGATCTTTTACGCAAATCACCTAAGAGCTTCCCGCTCCTTTTGAAATTTCTCGATATCACCCATGGTTCACCTCTCTAAATCTTCATTCGTCCAGGGATGCCGCAAAAAGTTCGACGGGATGCCGGACGGCGATATCCGCACCGGCCTGTGAGAGCATGTCGGAGATCTGAATCATGCAGGCCGGGCATCCCGTGGCCAGCACGTCTGCACCGGTATCTATAATCCGAGCCGCTTTTCGCCGGCCGATTCCCTTGGAGATATCGTAGTGCTGCAGGTTGAAGCTGCCACCCATGCCGCAGCACCAGTCCGGTTCGGCCATTTCCACCAACTTGCATCCAGGGGTGGCATGGATCACGGCGCGGGGTTCGCTGAAGACGTTCAGGATTTTCTTCAGATGGCACGGGTCGTGGTAGGTGACCGTGCGGGCGTTACCCTTTTTCGGATCCGTCAGGGGGTGGAGCCTGGCCACCTTGACCAGGAACCGGTTGATGTCCATGGTTTTCCTGGCTAGCCGGCCGGCCGCTTCACGGTTTCGCTTATCGGCCATCTTCGGCCACACTTCGTGGATGGTTGACGTGCAGGTCGCGCAGGCGGTGACCAGCACATCGAATTGGCCGTTTTCAAATAACTTCAGATTGTGGGCCACCAGCTTTTGAAATGTCGGCAGGTCGCCGCTGGACAAGGCTGGGATACCGCAGCACCCTTGGTTTTCCGGCAGGTATACCCCCACGTCGGCATGGCCCAGCACCGTTATCGTACTGTGGGCAATGTTGGGGAATATTTTATCGATCAGACACCCGGTAAATAGGGCCACCTTGAGGCCGGATTTTCCAGCCGGGAGATCCAGAGACCGTACCTGGCGGTGGAAGGGCACCGGGGCCAGGGTCCGAAAATGCCGGTCCCGGATCAAGGGGGACATGATCCGGGCGCAGGATGTGCCTACGATGTCGTTGACCGGACGGATGAATATCTTCTGCAACCGCGCACCCCATTCGATCAGCCGATCGAATAGTACCGGATTGGCCAGTATGCCTTTCAAGATCAACCGCTTGGCCGGCGACAGGCCCATGGTTCCGGTGAGTATGACCCGGGCCTTGAGAAAGATCTCCTGCACACCGACCCCGCTGGGGCAGTTGGCGGTACAGGATCCGCACAGCAGGCACTTGTTGAGCCGTTGGTAGACCCCTTCCGGATTGTCGAACATGGACGTCATCAAACCACTTAACAAGGCCAGCTTGCCCCGGGCCACGTCGGCCTCACGGCCGGTCTGGTCAAAAACCGGGCAGACCGACTGGCACATGCCGCAACGCATGCACACGGCCAGTTGATCTTCCAGTTCCCGCATGAGGCGGGCGAGTGTTTTCATTGATGCCATACTGGTATCTTAATTCTTTATTGTTGCCCGGCGCCACGATCACCGGCGTGACAACCGCGTACCAATGAAACGAGACGCATTCGAGCGTGTAAGCTCAAGTACAAACTCAATTATCTCATCCCATTGAAATTTAATAAAAGTTTGCGATACGTCTTGACGCTAAAGGAACCGGACCCATTCAGTGCTGCCGGATAAATGCCCCAATCTTTGCTATCGCTTCCGAGGCTTCCGGCAGAAAGGGTGCAAAACCTTGAAACACATGGGGCATTCCATCCCATATTTCAAGTGTTACCTCGCATCCTTGCCCGGCTGCATGCGTTGCCAATCGAGTGGAATCATCCAGCAAGACTTCGGAGTCACCTACCTGCAATAAAAGCGGAGACGTCCCGCTATAATCGCCAAATAGCGGTGATACATACGGATCGGTGAGTTTGGTATGGGTGCCCAGATAGATAGGGATCAGAGCAGGCAAAATTTCCGGGTTGATGATCGGGTCTACCGAAGCTCGAGAAACCAGAGAAGGACTCCCACAGGTAAAATCAGTTGCCGGAGAAATGGCAATCACGGCCGCAGGCAAAGGCAATTCGGAATCTCTGACTTTCAAAAGTGTGGACAACGCCAAATTACCCCCGGCGGAATCACCCATCAGGTAGTTGGCCCCGGCTGGTTCTTTGCCGTCTGGACCATTTTCCCGCATCCATTGGTAGGCCTGCACGCAATCTTCCAGCCCGGCTGGAAATAAATTTTCTGGCGCCAGACGATAATCCACTGAAAGGACCGCCGCCCCCGCGGCTTGGGAAACGCGTGATAAAAAGGCTCGATAACCGGCAAGGGAACCAGAAACCCAGGAACCTCCATGAATATAGAGGATTCGGCGGTTGGTATCTGCGCCGTTCGCAACCACCCACTCCATAGGAATGTGACCCGTTCTGACCGGATACCACTTCCCATGTATTTCCGAGGTAGACGGGTGGACGCAGAAATACCGGTCGATTAACTTGCGACGCGCATCAAGATCATGGATCAGTTCGAAGGCGCGAACGGCTATGGCACGCAAATGATCAAAGATTTTTTCGGCAGGATAATTCATCTCTCCCTCCTATCGGTGAGGTAGCCGAGCCAAGAGGTATAGGCGATACGGTGGGTACGCTGTAAAAAAGCCATAAAGAAAGGGCCTGTCAAAACAACATGAGCCCTTGATTGATTTGGTCGGGGCGAGAGGATTTGAACCTCCGGCCCCCTGCTCCCAAAGCAGGTGCGCTACCAGGCTGCGCCACGCCCCGACATTTTTTTGAGCCCTTTTACCACTGATTATAGTGGCGTGCAAGTGTTGAATGCGTCCCGATGGGGTTTATCGGGCCAGTCCGGCTACGGCTGTTTCGATGGCCTTGGCGATCGATTCGGCATAGTCGTTCAGTTGCTTTCCACGCGTCGATGGGCCCGGTGCCGCAGTCGGGCGGATGCAGCCCACTTCCATAAGCACCGCCGGCAGATCCGCCCCCATCAATGGTGCCAAGGGAACGCCGTAGACGGCCACGCTGTCAAATGTTCCGCTATCTTCCAATGATTGTTTCAGCGTGGCGGCCATATATCGGCTCTGATGCTGGTGCCGGATCTGGAGCCTGGCCCATGCCGGTTGGTCGGCATCCGATTCGGTCGCCGTGCCCGGAATCGCAATTTCCGGAGGAAGCGATAGCCGCTCATCGTCATGGAAATAGACGGCGGCGGTTCGGTCGCTGCAGTAGGGGGCCACAGCGGCATGGATACTGATCATCAGGTCCGCCCGCAGGTGGTTGGCCACGGCGGCCCGATCCGCGGGTGCCAGGGAAATATCCGAAGTGCGGGTCAGTTCCACCCGGTGGCGTGCGCCCAACAGCCCGGCAATTTTTTGTGCCAGCGCCAGGCTGAATTGTTTTTCGGCCAATCCACCGTTACGGCCTGCCCCACTATCGTTGCCCCCATGGCCAGGATCCAGGACGATCGTGGCGGTCCGGGCATGACAGGCCGGCAGAAAAAGCGGCTCGCTCAGAGATACAAAGGCGATCAGGGTGACAAACACGCAGAATCGAAAATTGGATATCGGCATGAACGAAGCCATGGGGAACCGGAAATTCTTGACATTAAAGGATATCAATATTATTTTTATAGTTTGATTTTTTTGTTGAGTTTAGTTTATTTGCAGATAATGTCAAGTCGCGGGATGCATTGGGTCATGATGATGTCGGCTGAATACATGCGAGAGTGGCGGAATTGGTAGACGCACTGGACTTAGGATCCAGCTCTGGCGACAGAGTGGGAGTTCAAGTCTCCCCTCTCGCACCATATCGAGGCCTCGGCATCGAACAACGATTGGCGGCGCGGACCGGTTGACCATTGGCGTTGATCGATTGCGGGTTCATACTGACTGAAATACAATATTTTTAGCGATTGCATGCGAAACACCGTTGCCGGCGATGATTTAAGAGGAGCCCTGATGCCTGTCGCGTCGGGGCGCTTAATTTTTTGCCTGAATCGAGTGGCTTTTGACGTCGGTCGGCAGCCATCGTTGCTTTGGGAAGTGCTCCATTCAGGGTTTAGAAAGGATGATTATGAAGGTTACCGTTGAAGATCGCAGTTCCGTAAAAAAAGTATTGCATATTGAGATCCCCGAAGCGGACGTGACCCGTGAACTTGATGAGGCTTACAAAACCCTGAAAAAAACCGCCAAGGTCAAAGGCTTCCGGCCGGGGAAAACCCCGCGCGGGGTACTCGAACGCCTGTATAAAAAAGAGGTGAATGCCGATGTGACCGGAAAGCTGATCCAGGAGGGCTACATGGCGGCGTTAAAGGAGACTGAATTGAAAGTTATCGGTTCTCCGACGGTTGACCCGGCTGAATTGGCAACCGATGGGCCTTACTATTTCGACGCCGCGGTTGAAGTTCAGCCGGAGATTGCCGATATTAATTTCACGGGCCTGAAACTGAAAAAGACCCTCTATCAGGCCAGTGATGCGGAGGTGGACGTCCAGATCCAGATGATGCAAAAGAACCTGGGCAAACGGGAGCCCATTGACGAAGAACGTCCGGCCCGAAACGGAGATTTCGTGCAGTTGGACTACGAAGGTTTCAAAGGTGGAAAGCCTTTTGAAGAGACCAAGAAAACTGAAAATTTTGTGATAAGACTCGGTGATGCCCACATATCCGAAGACTTTGATAATGGCGTCGTGGGCATGAATCCCGGTGACGAGAAGGATATTGTCACCTCATTTCCCGACGATTACTTCAACCGGAAGCTGGCCGGCCATACGGTAGATTTTAGGGTTGAACTCAACGAAATCCGGAAAGAGGTGCTGCCTGATATCGACGATGAGATGGCCAAACAGTTGGGGCCGTTCACCACCCTCGATGAGGTTCGCGAAAAAATTAAAGAGAACCTGACCCAGGGTTACGACAAGCGTGCCGAGCAGGAAATCAACGAGCAGATCTTCAGCCAGATCCTGGAAAAGACCGAATTCGAAGTGCCCGATGTGATGGTAGAGCATGAACTCAACGGCATCATTGCCGAGGCGGAGCGGTCATTTACTTACCATAACAAGACATTTGAGGAAGCCGGTATCACACGGGAGAGCCTTTCGGAAAAATACCGGGAAACCGCCGAAAAACAGGTGCGCCGTCAGCTGATTTTGGGTCAGGTTATCAAGCAGGAAAAGATGGACCTGTCCGATGAGGATCTGGAAAAAGGATTCGAAGAGATGGCCGCAGCCTACAATCAGCCGGTGGATGCGGTCAAGGGCATCTATGGAAATTCCGGCGACAAGATGGCGCTTTTTAAACACGCCTTACTTGAAAAACAGGCGATTAAGCTTATAATGGAAAAGAACGAAATCGAATCGGTGGCGCCGGAAAAAACGGCTCCCGAGGATTGAGAATAGGCTGTTTGATTGACCGTTGCGGCAGGCGTTTTGATTCGGCGCCACCCGCTGTAACCGGTATATCGTGCCATTGGATTGATGGCGTGCCGTTTGCCGGAAACGTGTTTTCCATGGACACGAAACAGATGTAAAGGAGACAAAGACTGTGGCATTGATTCCGATGGTCATCGACCAAACCAGCAGGGGGGAGCGGGCCTACGACATCTACTCGCGGCTCCTGAAAGACCGTATCATCTTTCTTGGAACCGCCATCAACGATGATGTGGCCAACTTGTTGATCGCTCAGATGCTATTCCTTGAATCGGAAGACCCGGACAAGGATATCAACCTTTACATCAACTCCCCCGGCGGTGTTGTAACATCCGGGCTGGCGGTTTACGATACCATCCAGTATATCAAGCCCGATGTGACCACCGTGTGCATCGGCCAGGCCGCCAGTATGGGTGCACTCCTCCTGGCCGCCGGTGCCGACAAGAAACGTTATGCCTTGCCCCATGCACGGATCATGATTCACCAACCCATGGGCGGCTACCAGGGCCAGGCGTCGGATATTGCCATCCAGGCCAAAGAGATCCTGCGCATGAAAGATGCCCTGAACGAAATCCTGGTGCATCATACCGGCAGGAGCGTGGAAGATGTCCAAAACGATACTGACCGGGACAACTTCATGTCCGGCATGGAGGCGAAAACGTACGGCATCGTGGACCATGTCATCACCAACCGGGATGACCTGGATCAAATAACCGACACGGAGGCATGACATGGCCAAAAAAGACGAGCCCAATGACAACCTATTCTGCTCCTTTTGCGGGAAGAACCAGAAAGAGGTCAAAAAACTGATCGCCGGACCGGCCGTATACATCTGCGATGAGTGCATCCAGCTGTGCAGCGAGATCATCGAGGAAGAGAATGATAAAGAGGCCGGTGACTTTGAGAATCTGATGATTCCCCATGAGATCAAGACCCGGTTGGACGAATACGTCATCGAACAGGACGTGGCCAAGAAACACCTGGCGGTGGCCGTTTACAACCACTACAAGCGTCTGGATACAAGCATCAGCGCCGGAGACGTGGAGCTTCAAAAAAGCAACATCCTGCTGATTGGCCCCACCGGCTGTGGTAAAACGCTGTTGGCCCAGACATTGGCGCGGTTTCTTAATGTGCCGTTCACCATCGCCGATGCCACCAGCCTGACCGAGGCCGGCTACGTGGGCGAGGATGTGGAAAACATTATCCTTGCGCTGCTGCAAAATGCCGACTACGACGTGGAAAAGGCCAAACGCGGTATCGTGTACATCGACGAAATCGACAAGATTGCCAGCAAATCGGACAACCCCTCCATCACCCGGGACGTGTCCGGTGAAGGCGTCCAGCAAGCCCTGCTCAAGATTATCGAGGGCACCACAGCCAGCGTTCCTCCCAAGGGCGGCCGTAAGCACCCCCAGCAGGACTTCGTCAAGGTGGACACCTCCAACATCCTTTTTATCTGCGGCGGCACCTTCAACGGGCTGGAGCAGATCATAAACCGACGCATGGGCAGCAAGCTCATGGGATTTGGCGCCATGGTCAAAAAGGAAACGGAGCACAGCCTCGGTGAGACGCTGCTTGAGGTCCAGCCCCAGGATCTGATCAAATTCGGCCTTATCCCTGAATTCCTTGGCCGGCTGCCGGTTATCACCACACTGGATGAACTCAGCGCCGAAAGTCTGGTCCGGATTCTCACCGAACCGAAAAACGCACTGATTAAACAGTACAAAAAACTTTTCGAAATCGAAGGCGTAAACCTGCGGCTCACGGACAGCGCCCTGGCTGCCGTTGCCGATGAGGCCCTGAAGCGCAAGTCCGGCGCCCGGGGGCTGCGTGCCATCCTGGAGTCCTGCATGCTGGATATCATGTACGATATTCCCTCCAAGGACGATGTTAAAGAGTGCGTGATCGGCGAAGAAGTGGTGCTGCAAAAAGAGGCGCCGATTCTGCTTTACGAACCGTCCAAGAAACAGGCCTGATTCATTTTGTTTCAGGCGTTTCTTTGATTTGCACAGGTAACCGAAGGTTATTTAGATAATATGGTTAATATTCCCAAGTTTTTTAAAAATCAGGACGTGGAGGTCTCCCGCGAGGTGCTTCCCCTGTTGCCACTGCGGGACATCGTCGTCTTTCCTCACATGGTGGCGCCGCTTTTCGTCGGACGCAACAGGTCCGTCAGTGCGCTTTCCAGTGCCATGAACAAGGACAAACGTATCTTTCTGGCCACCCAGCGAAATGCCGGTGTAGACAATCCCGCGGAAAAGGATATCTGCGATGTGGGTGTCATCGGTACGGTGCTTCAGCTGTTGCGGCTTCCCGACGGTACCGTCAAGGCGCTGATCGAAGGAAAACAGCGCGCCCGCACAGCGCGGTATGTGCCCAATTCCGAATTTTTTGAAGTCGAACTGGCCCTGCTGCCGGACGTACCTGCTGACACCGTCGAGGTAGAGGCCCTGATGCGTGCGGTGATCGACGACTTCACCGAATATGCCGGCATCAACAAGAGTATCTCCAAAGAGCTGCTGGCCAAGGTCTCCGCCATTGCCGATCCATCAAAACTGGCGGATTCGGTGGCGTCGCATTTTTCCTTCAAGCTCGAAAACAAACAGCATCTGCTGGAAACTGCTGACCTGGGCAAGCGCCTTGCGCTCCTGGTAAAACTGATCAAGCTTGAAATTGAAGTGTACCAGATGGATCGGCGGATCAAGGGCCGGGTCAAGGAGCAGATGGAAAAGACCCAGAAGAACTATTACCTGAACGAGCAGATGCGGGCCATCAAAAAGGAGATGGGTGGTGGGGATGACGTGGGTGATGAGCTTAAGGATCTGGAAAAGAAGATCAAGCGAAAGCGCATGTCCAAGGAGGCCGCGACCAAAGCCCGTCAGGAGTTCAAAAAGCTTAAAATGATGACACCGATGTCGGCCGAAGCCACGGTGGTGCGAAATTACATCGACTGGATGATCAGCCTGCCATGGTTCAATAAAAGCCGCATCCGTCAGGATTTGATCGAGGCG
The DNA here is from genome assembly GCA_002352605.1 of Desulfobacteraceae bacterium UBA2771. Classification (GTDB taxonomy): domain Bacteria; phylum Desulfobacterota; class Desulfobacteria; order Desulfobacterales; family Desulfosarcinaceae; genus Desulfosarcina. The sequence goes on from DEIP01000124.1 coordinate 36,282, forward strand.
GAGGCGATACTCAACGAAGACCACTACGGCCTGGAAAAACCAAAAGAGCGAATTCTCGAGTATCTGGCCGTGCAGACGCTGGTGAAAAAACTGCGCGGCCCCATCCTGTGCCTGGTGGGCCCCCCCGGTGTGGGAAAGACCTCCCTGGCCAAATCCGTTGCCCGGGCCACGGGGCGCAAATTTGCGCGTCTGTCCCTGGGAGGCGTGCGAGACGAGGCCGAAATCCGTGGCCATCGCCGCACCTACATCGGCGCCATGCCTGGAAAGATCATCCAGTCTCTGAAGAAGGCGGGAGTAAACAACCCGGTCTTCTGCCTGGATGAAGTGGACAAGATGAGCATGGATTTTCGTGGCGATCCGTCATCCGCACTGCTGGAGGTACTGGACCCGGAGCAGAATTACAGTTTTAACGACCACTACCTGGACTTGGATTACGATCTGTCGGATATTTTATTTATCACCACTGCCAATACGCTGCCGGACATTCCGTTGCCGTTGCAGGATCGCATGGAGGTTATCCGGCTGCCCGGTTACACGGAACTGGAAAAATACAGCATCGCCAAAGCATTCCTGGTGCCCAAGCAGATTCTCGCCAATGGCCTCAAAGACGTCGACATCTCCTTTTCCAAGGCGGCTATTTATATGATTATTCAACGCTATACCCGCGAGGCGGGTGTGCGTAACCTGGAACGGGGGCTTTCCTCCATCTGCCGCAAGACCGCCCGAAAAGTGGTCAATCAGAAGGATGAGAAGAAGCATGTCATTTCGGCCAATACCATCACCCAGTTGCTGGGGCCGCCGCCCTTCAAGATCAGCCAGATTGAGGAAAAAGACCATATCGGCCTGGTGACTGGATTGGCTTGGACCCAGGTGGGCGGGGAACTGCTTTGTGTGGAAACCCTTACCATGCCCGGAAAAGGCAAGCTCAGTATCACCGGCAAGCTGGGTGACGTGATGAAAGAGTCCGCCCAGGCGGCGGTTAGTTTCGTGCGTTCCCGTTCCGAGTATCTGGGTATCGACAAGGATTTTTACAAGGAGTTGGATCTACACATCCACTTTCCAGAAGGTGCTATCCCCAAAGACGGCCCCTCGGCCGGTATTTCCATGTGTACTTCGCTGGTGTCCGCGTTGACCCGTCGACCGGTTCGGCGGGATGTGGCCATGACCGGTGAGATCACCCTGCGGGGACGGGTGCTGCCCATCGGCGGCCTGAAGGAAAAAATGCTGGCCGCCCACCGGGGCGGGATCCGAAAAGTGATCATCCCCAAGGAAAACGAGAAAGACCTCAGGGATATCCCCAAGCTGGTCACTCGCCAGATGAAGGTGGTGGCGGTGGAACACATGGATGAGGTACTGGGCCATGCGCTGGTGATCGGCCAGGGAGAGCGGCTGTTTTCCAACAACGCCATGCCCATTCCGGTGGAGGACGGCGGTTTAGAGCAACCCCGGATATCCATCAATTAAAAAGTGCCCGCACCCTTGTTTTGAGCTTGACTTTGTCGGGGTGAATTGGTAGCTATGCACTTTCTCTTTTGCCGGTCTGGAAAAGAAAGCTCTTTATAAATTCGGGCGGATAGCTCAGTTGGGAGAGCACCGGCCTTACAAGCCGGGGGTCACAGGTTCAAGCCCTGTTCCGCCTACCAGCCAATAGCACTGACATCATTTTCGGGGGCGTAGTTCAGTTTGGTTAGAACGCCGGCCTGTCACGCCGGAGGTCGCGAGTTCGAGTCTCGTCGCTCCCGCCACTACATAATTAAGGGTTCACAAGAAATTGTGAGCCCTTTTTTTATGGGGTTTAAAATCGATTTCACACCGTATTTCACACCTTTGGCGACAATTAAAAACCGACCCCAAGCTTCCCCAGGTCCAGTTTATCGTCAACCCCCCTTTTCAATCAACTATCTTTATTGTCGCCGTGAAGGCGATACACAGACTGAAAAAAGAAGAATAGCGGGTATGCATGTTGAGGGCAGTGATTTTATCTCGTCGCAATCGACAGCCATGAGGGTTTGCGGGCCAACTTCATCATGCAATGCAATCGCAAATGGGCAGCCCTTTTGGGCTCGTTAGGTCAAAAGCAAGGTGGGAAAGATAGCCAAAGGAAAAGGATTTAATTGCACATTTCCAGCATGGATCTAAATTTAGACCTCGTTATTTCCAC
>DEIP01000124.1:38559-40149 GCA_002352605.1 Desulfobacteraceae bacterium UBA2771
TTGATGTAACGAGGTCTGAAATTTCTTAATTTTTCTGTAACATTCATTCCCCAGCTATTTAAAGCTGCTGCCGAGAGACTATGCCAAGTGCTTCTGTGGTTTGGGTAATATGCTGGCTCCAATCTGTCAGGCAGTGCCGCGCCCACAAACCCGACGGCCATGTTTATAAGCAATTACAGGAAATCAAATTCGACATTCGGTTCCTTCTTTTTGCACTGTTGGTGGTTTTACAAGGTAACGCCAGTACCTCAAGCTATGCCTACCATGGCATGTGTATTAAAACTTGGCATTTATCATCGCGCTTTCTATAGCTCGGTTAATTGATGTGCGCAGGAGTATGGTATTAACGCCCCTATCTGAGCCTCTTTCCACACTTTCTCCCTGTGTGCTGCATCATAAACCAACTGCTCTTCGGGAAAGGCTTCGATAATCCTCTTCAATATCCGCAATTCTTCATCGGACAGGGGCTCCGCCTCGTTGGAATCTGCCTCTTTAATTGGGTCAATAAGATCTCTGTAATTGTTCAATTGTGGACCATATTTAATCGCAGCATAAGATGCGCCAGTCAGGCTTCGGCCCAGCTTTTTAAAACACAAAAAATCAGCATACCAAAGATACTTGGCAAGGTATAAAAGCCTGTCGCCCTTTTTCAGGAGTGATTTTCCCAATAGCTTTTCCATCTGCCTGGCAACCAATTTGATCCGTTCCAGTGAGATCTCCCGATTTCCGGAATAGTTGTCCGCTTGAATCCGACACTGCAGCTGCATGCGCAGAGCATGATCCATTGATTCACTCTGAACTGCTCCAGTTTCCCAACGTTTTATGCTGGCAATGCCAATGTTCATCATTTCGGCGAGCTGGCGCTGAGTCAAATCGCGCGACTTTCTTAACTCTTTTATCTCGTCACTGGACAACAAGCCTTTTTTAGCACGGTATTCATCGGCGATTGACAGTTGCAAGGCGCCTGCTGTTTCAACTGTTCCGGCCTCAATACCGCACTCGGGACATATGTAGCTATCCGCATCAACGGCTAAATCAACACCCTTAAAGGTAATCTCTTTTCTAACGGGTTTTAACTCCATGGTCCCGTGGCCTTTTGGGCAATTAGGGGTGATCATGATTCCTCCTTCGCCAGCCTGTCCAGATGAAGTGACACAAGGCAAAACAATTTCCCCGCCATGGAAAACTTCAGATAAACTCGGCATTTAAACCGCTTGCTTTCCAAGCTAAACGCGAACAGATCCAAGCCTTGAATATCTTGTTCATATGACCGCTGCGGAGGCCGCGACCCGGTGTAATCTGCCGGTGCCGCATCCTCCAAAAGCTCGGTAAGGACGGTATTCAATTCAGTGGCAATGCTGTAATCCAGTTCAATGGCATCGGTTGCCAGAGCCGATTGATTTAGCAGGGCAACCTGTCCTGTTTGGACAGCCAGCCTGGCTACCCTTAATTTGCCAATCAGCTCTTTATGCGACGGTCTGTTCATATCAATATGGTATCAAATGATACCTTGTCAAGGTAAATTATGCCAGTCATCGGATTTTGTTGTATGGTCGGCGAAAATTGTCGAGCTGTGCGGACCATTCCAAA
>DEIP01000095.1:0-3944 GCA_002352605.1 Desulfobacteraceae bacterium UBA2771
GTGTCCAATTTTTATCTGAGAGCGTGTTTTTTTGTCTGAAACAACTGTATTCCCAGGGTATTTTGGACATGGATAATTTTTGATGTAACGAGGTCTGTAATTAAAGGCGGGGCTTAACAAATGCCCTGCCTTTTTTTGTGCGCAAGGCATGGCGTGGATCTTGAGCATTTGCGGGACGTCCCGCATCTTTACTTCAACAAACAGGTTTGCCGTCAATCGATTCTCACCAACTACTCCTTCCACATCACATCCTTTTTGCCCTGCAGATGGTTGCAGTAGCGGGCCAATACAAACAGATAATCGGAGAGCCGGTTGAGAAACACCAGGATATTCTTTATTGTGCTGCTGGGTTCCGATGAACTGTCTTCTTGTTCAACCCGTTCGATGACCCTCCGTTCGGTTCGGCGACAAACGGTTCGGGCCATGTGGGCCAATGAAGCAGACAAGTGTCCACCGGGTAAAACAAAATGCTTCAATTCCGGAAGTGTGTCGTTCATCCGATCGATGGCTGTTTCCAGTGTCTCTGCCGGAACCGTAGTAAACGGATTTAAAAATTGGACAGACGCCGAGCCTGGCGTAGTGGCCAGCCAGTATCCCGCATTTAGCAACTGTTTTTGCACGATCTGAAGTTCTGCCGTCAAGGCACGCCGATCTCCTTCAATGGTTGACGCGACCGTACCAATCATCGAATTGAGTTCGTCCAAATCGCCGTAGGCTTCAAGGCGCAGGATGCTCTTGGAAACCCGCTCACCACTGAATAGGCTTGTTTTCCCCTGATCTCCAGTTCCAGTATAGATTTTCATGCCCCAATCCTAAGCATGCACGTGCTTATGAACAGAAGTATCAAAACCGGTGTCTTGATTCAGAACCTTACTTTATCCAACCCTTTCAATCCCAGAATTTGTCTGGCCTCATCGGGAGTGGCCGCTTCGTTGTCAAGTTCATGGGCGATGCGGATCATTTTGGCCACCTGTTCGGCATTGCTTTTCGCCAGCTGCCCCTTGCCTATATATAGATTATCCTCCAGCCCGACACGTGCGTGGCCGCCCAGCAGGAAGGACTGGGTGCCCATGTAAAACTGGTTTTTACCGGCCGCACAAACGGAGAACTCGAATTCGCCTATTGCCTTCTGCGCAGTCTCATAAAGGAACACTAAGTTTTGGGGAGTTGCCGGAATACCGCCCAGAATGCCCATTACGAATTGAAGATAGACCGGTTTTTTGACCCATCCGGACTGAATCGCAAAGGCCAGGTTGTTGATCATGCCCACGTCGTAAATTTCAAATTCAGGCTTGGTTCCTACCCGGCTGAAAATCTCCAGGAATTCCCGCATGGTCTTGAACGTATTGGGAAAAATAAAATCCTCGGTAAACCCAAGGTACTGCTTTTCCCAATCATGCTTCCAGTCTTTGATCTTATCCAGCAAATGGAACAGGGCAAAGTTGAGGGATCCTGCATTCAAAGAGGCCAGTTCAGGCTTCAAGGTGGAGGCAACCTTGACCCTCTTTGCAACCGGTTCACCCAGTGCGCCGCCTGTGGTTGTGCACAAGATGACGTCGCACTGCTCTTTTACCGCCACCGAAATCCGGCGAAAGAGTTCCTGATCAGCATTTGGGATGCCGGTTTCAGGATCACGCACGTGAAGGTGCACAACAGCCGCCCCGGCCGCATGCGCGGCAACGGCTTCGTCAATAAGCTGTTCCGGTGTGATGGGCAGGTATGGTGACATGCTTGGGGTGTGGATGGCTCCGGTCAATGCCGCCGTGATCACTTTCTTGTTGTTCAAATCTGCTGTCATTTTTGATTCTCTCCTTGTACACTTTTACGGGGTTGAATCGACAATGCCTTCTTCAATGGCCTCAAGAACGCCACCCAGTTTTGCCATGGTTCCACCGTAGGCCTGGTCCCAGACGATCTTGTCCTTGTTGCCTGCATCGGCAAGGCGTCGATCGACTTCGGGGATGAAAAAATCCCTGGTCAATGTCACCCACAGGAATATAGGTGGATGGCCTGCAGCGGACATCAGCTTATAGGTTTTCGCCTGAGCCGGTGCTACCAACACATTTAGTGTGATAGCTATCATCACCCCCATCAATACGAGCATTTTAGCTGTTTTCATTCTTGTCCCTCTTTTGTAGGCAATAAATTCTCCAATTTAAATTTGATATTCAGACTGACATTGGAAGTATCGTTCATGTTTTTGTTTCTTCCTATGGTCAGTATCAGATTATTCGTCCACGATGGCCACCGGACGCGTCCAGGCGCCACTGGCATCCTTGATCTTGACTGGAAAACAACAGACCTTGAAGCCGTGCGGCCGCCCGATAGCGGATAAATTCGCCATTTTTTCCATGTGGCAGTAGCCGATGTCGATACCGGCAAAATGGGCCTCCCAGATCACCTTGGGATCGCCTGTTTCCTGAAACTCCTTGGCAAGAAAAGGAAGTGGTCGGTCCCAACTCCAGGCATCGATACCCACGACCCTCACACCTTGTTCCGTAAGAAAAAGCGTACTTTCACGGTCCATGCCGGCACCCTTGACCAGGTAGGATTCCGTGCCCCAGGCTTCGTCGGCGCCCGTCTGGACAAGCACGATGTCAAGGGGTTTCAGTTCGTATTCGATCCTCTTGAGCTCGTTTTCCACATCTTTTGCCGTGATGCGCTCGCCGTCCGCCTTGTGGCGGAAGTCGAGAAGCACTCCGTCGCAAAAACACCATTCCAGGGGGATCTGGTCGATGGTCAAGGCCGGCTTTCCACCGTCCATGGTGGGATGATAGTGGTACGGAGCATCCAGATGCGTTCCAGAATGTGTGGTCAGCGTGATCATTTCCAGGGCCCATCCAATGCCCCCCGGCAGCTGCTCCTTTTTGAGGCCGGGAAAAAATTCTTCCATCTGCGCGGCACCGGCTGTGTGATCGATGTAATCCACCTTCGGGATCATCATCGGTGGATCGCTGGGCAGTTCAGGTTCGATAGCAATGGACAGGTCTATAAGTTTTTGTGCCATGAATTCACCTCCTGTCAAAATGTGGAATGTTTACCTAATATTCCTGTTATTATGGAGCATTTGCGGGACGTCCTTAAATACCTCAACAAACTAATTTTCTATGGCGGCAAATAACGGTTGGATTCTCGTAGAGGCCTGCCGTTAGCGCCCTAACCTATGAATACGTTTTGTTGATAAAGTATGCGTTTTCCAAAACTCCTGAACAATTGGGCCTATTTTGGCCGATCTGACTGGAAATCACAACGAAAAGTAGTTTATCTATGAGCGTAAATATGAAAAGGTATGCGTAATGTTAACCAATAGCGCATACTTAATCAGGTGGGCCATGCATGACAAATACGCTCTTGAAAAATTCCGACGACAAAAGATCGTCACCATCGATCAGCTCGTAAAACTTCTCACCTGTTCGGTAATAACAGCCAGAAGGCGGCTTAAAAAATGGCAGACATACACCAGCATCAACAAAAACGGACGGTACTACACGCTGCCACCGATTCCCGTTTTTGATGAAAACGGGCTTTGGCGTTATCAAACGGTTCTTTTTTCAAAGCATGGCAATCTTACCCGAACCATTGTCGAGTTGATTAAAACCTCGCCAAAAGGGCTCAGTGCGGTAGAGATTGCCGGTATCGTCGATCTGATACCGAACAGCTCTTTTTTATCACGAATCAAAAATGTACCCGGTGTAAGGCGAGAAAAACATCAGGGACGGTTTGTTTACCTTTCAGACCATCCCGAGATTTACGGCAGACAGAAGCATCGGTGGGGTTTAAGCCACGGTAGCGCTGACTTTCCAACCGACGCACAAGCCATCGTCATTCTTGTTCAGCTGATCAAACATCCCGGCATCGGCATTGAACAGCTTGCCGGTAAAGTATCAAGAAAGGACCGGCAGATCGGCCCCGATGCAATCAGAAGGTTTTTAAGGTTTCACGAC
>DEIP01000095.1:4038-4966 GCA_002352605.1 Desulfobacteraceae bacterium UBA2771
CACGCGTCAGCGGTGATTTGAGAGTGCTCAAGACCCGAGAAAAGCGTATCGTAACCATGGACATCGGGCCATTTCGTGCCAAGGAAACGATTCTGCAAGGCCGTGACGGCACGGTGTATCGCAGCCGGCAGTTGCAAAGGCTGGCGCCTTACCGAGCTACGTTTGGATACGATGTGCTGGTGCATGTCGGCCGAGCCCTTTTTGTGCACTGTCACAGCGAACAAAAAATAATAGCGGATCTGGCCCGTAAAGACGTTGCGATATCCCCGCGTGAGGTCGGCTTTCTGAGCAGGAAATTTATTGCCTACCTGGCCATCGCGCACCAGCAAAGCCGGCATCGATTAAAACAAGTCATGGCTTCACGGGGCGGATATATTCTGCATCTTGATGGCACTTGCGAAGGAGACAGTCCGCATCTATTTACCGGTATGGACGGTATTGCCAAGATCGTATTGGACAACGTCAAACTGCCTTCGGAAAAAGCGGAGCTGCTGATACCGTTTTTCCGACAGATAAAACGACAATACGGCGATCCGGTTGCGCTGGTCCACGATATGGGCCGTGGAATTTTATCGGCTATCAACACGGTGTTTCCCGGTGTCCCCGACTTTATATGCCATTTCCACTTTTTGCGCGACATCGGCAAGGACCTGCTCGACAAAGAATACGCCATCATCAGGAGACGGTTAACCAAGCACAAGATTCGTTCTTTGCTCCGTCAACGGGCCAAGGCGTTGGAAAAAATTATCGGTGACGATCCGCAGGTCTTTTGCCATTTGGCGGTCAGTATCGATGGCGGCGAGCCTCCGGTTATGGAAAAGATGGACCCCACGGCGGCATATGCAATGATCCATTGGACCTTTGACCGGTCAGCACTCGACGGATATGGTTTTCCCTTTGATTGTCCTCATCTGGTGTTTTATCGAAA
>DEIP01000123.1:0-914 GCA_002352605.1 Desulfobacteraceae bacterium UBA2771
CAAAAACCCCAGGAATTGTTGCACGCCTTTGTCAAAAAAACGTTCCTTGAGAATCAGCAGGTCAAAATTCTCCCATTTTATCGGGACAAAATCCAGGTCCAGGAGCTCGGCAACCGCCCGGATGCAGGGGCCGGTATGGGCTCGGCCGGAAAGAATTTCCAGCCCCAGGTCGAGGTGGCGGGATACTTCCCGGGTATAACCCTCGATCCCCTTTCCTTCAATACCGGCTTTAGCCAGCTCTTCGTCCAGAAGCAGACGGGTTCCTGTGCCCAAAGGGCGGTTGATGATTTTGATATCGGCCTGATTGAGGTCGGCCACGCACCCAATGCCCTTGGGGTTACCTTTTTCAACCAATAATCCCTGTTCCCGGCGGCAGAAATTGATGATGCCGGGCATCTGCTCCAGTTCCTCCATGGCAAATCCAAAATTGTATTCCTGCCCGTCTTTCTGGATCAGGTGGCTTGAAGCCATATGACAATGATTTCGCCTCAGCGCCCGAATACCCCCAAGGCTTCCCAAGTTCCCGAATGCCACCATCTCTTCAGGGTGACGTTGGTTGATCAGAGAGATGGTCCTGTCCAGCAGTATATCGTTACTGCCGGCAATAATGAGCAGGCCGTGATAGGGGGGCAGAGGCTCCGGTTTTTTTGGGAAGTTGATGGTCTGAGTTTCCAGCCATTGCTCAACGAGATGACGCGGAAAGAGCCATTTTCCAGTGGCCTTGGTCGCCGGGAGGCCCTTTTCGGAAATCAGCGTATAAACCATTTTTTCGTTGATGTCCAAAAATTGTGCCAGTTCCCGAGTGTTCAGCAGCGATCTCTCCATCATGGTTTTTGATCCTCCTTTGCACGGATAAGAGCATATCCGGCTTTATATGTCAATTATAGGTCAAGGTCAATGAAGTTCATCGCGGG
>DEIP01000123.1:980-4961 GCA_002352605.1 Desulfobacteraceae bacterium UBA2771
GTTAAGGTCTCTGTTTTCGTTAATTGAGAAAAAGCTTGACAATAAATGACAATAAAAGGTAGAAAAATCCGTTATTTTTGCTGCAATGATGCGCCCGCAATTTGTCCTGGGACATGGAAGAAAAGGGTTTCGCCCTGATGGGGACATTGCTGTAATTGCAGACCCATGACGAAAATCGTGTGTCGGCAGGATGAGAGGATCGGCCCCATGGCGGTGCTGGATTAGTGCTGTTTGGCCGGCGCTGAAAACATCGCTGTCGCAGCCAGGAGGTTTGAGTGATCCGCTTCGGTTTCGCAAGAGAAAATCTTCTTAGGTTTTCGTTCCTTTTTGCCGGGGCTGTATGGATCAGTATGGGGATTTTTGCCCTTGTGCCCCTACTATTGCACCATACGTTTTGCCCGTCCCGTTTTCCACAGGTTTCACATGCTCGTTTGATCCCCATCAAACTGGATTTGCCTATGGATGCCATGCGTCCCAATGAGGTTCCAGAGCTACTATCGGAGGTGCCTGTGTCACACGTGGAAGCGTTCGAAGCTGAACCACCAGTCCTCCCTGAAATCTCACCGCCCGAATTGAAACCACACGAAATGGCACCTATGAAGACGGCATGCGAATTGCCGGATATCTCCCCCTTGACACTATCCGCTCTCCCTCCCCCTGCCCTGGATCCACCTCAATTTCAGGCGGCAACCCTGAGTGCCCTGCCGGTTCAGTTGAATTCCGCGAATCTGAAAGTGAATCTCGCCGTGGCAAAGGCGCCGGCGCCCGGAGTCCTTGCGCGTCCGACGGTTTCCCGGAATCCCATGACGACAAAGATGCGGTTCGGCCTCAATGAAGTGGATCAGAAGCCGATGAGCATCACCACTCTCAGACCCCGTTATCCCTATCGGGCCAAAAACATGAGCATCGAAGGGTATGTGACGGTCCATTTTCTGGTGGATAGAAACGGCACCCCTCGGGAACTCACCATTGTGAAGGCTGACCCTAAGGGCTTTTTTGAGAAAGCAGCGCGCAAAGCTGTGCCCCGATGGCGGTTTAAGCCCGGTAAGAAGGCCGGTCGGCCGGTGGGCGTCTGGGTTGAGATGACCATTCGATTTGAATTGGGTCGCAATGGCTAAGGAACGTCTTCCTTAATAAAAATAATACCCCAGCTTATTAAATATCACCAGTTGTAATTTATGGATAGTTGAAGATGTCTAAGGGCTGCATTCTCTATCATATAGAAATGGCTTGACAAGAATAACCGGAAATTATAGATACCATCGCATAATAACGGCTGGCGGCATTGAAGCGGCGTGTTGATTTCTCCTCCCATACCGCTTCAATGAAACCCGTGCGGGGCCAAAAAACTTAAAATCTAAAACCGCGGCTTGCCGCCTTAGATAATGACTGACCTTATTTCAACAGGCTATATAACTGTTTTTATTCTCTATGCGTTGACGTTCTTTAGCTGTTTCATGAACTGGAATGGCGTTTCCTGTTTGCTGTCCATTATGGCCCTGGCGGTAAACGGATCGATTTTGGCGGGGATCGCAATTGTATCCAGTCAGCCGCCTGTCTTCGAAATCTTCGGAGGCCTGCTGTTCGTGGCATTTATTCTGGGGATACTCGGCGTTTTCTGTTGTCGGGCTGAAGACGGAAAATTGAACGTCAAAACATGGGTCTGGATTGAGATTCTCCTGCTTTTCGGTATCACGCTGTTTTTTTTAAAAGAACCTCCCCCTCACCGGTACCATCACGCCTATCCCTGGGTGGTTCTGTTTCACGGTTTCAGGTGCCTCGCGCTTTCATTCGCACTCTTTTCATCAGCCCATTTTATCCGGTTCAGACGCGAACCGGTGCGCAAGAGGGTCAATAATCCCCTGTTTAAACAAGGCCGGAATTTTCTGTTGCTGAGCGCGGTTGCCTTTCTTTGTGCCGAATACTCCGGCATTATCTGGTGTCAAAATGGATGGGGTGATTTTTGGCACTGGAGCCCCGCATTCTTTCAATCCACATTGATCATCCTCTGTTTGATGGCGGCTTTTCATATCCCCGGCAAGAATCCCCGGGCCGATGACCTCCGATCGGTTGTTGCGGTTATGACCCCCATTTTGATGCTCACCATAAAGGTTGTCAAGGGATTGCCATGAAAAGGTTTTTTGACCAACTCTCCTCCATGCAGTTTACAACCCTTATTCTTGCCGTTCTGATGCTGTGGTTTGCCTGGGGGATTCTTTTGGCGGAGTCGGATACCTTCCGGCAAGGATTCAATGTGATGAACGGCTCTTTGGTTCCTGTATGGTTTTCAGAACCCCGCAGACTCCCTTTTTTGCTGAAACTTTGGTTTGTGGGGCTTTGCTCGGTAATGGTTATTCTCGGGGTCAATCTGGTTTTCTGTTCGTGGACCAAAATTATAAAAATTATGCGAAACAAACAGACCGCATCCAGGTTTGTGATGTTGATCATTCATATTGTTTTCGGCCTTGTGGCGTTGGGCCACTTCGGAAGCTTTTTGCTGGGTTACCGGTACGAAAACGTAAAACTGGGGACGAATCAGTCCTTCACGCTTCCCGAAGGGTATGTTGTAACCATCAAGGACATTCACTTTGGAGACGACCCGAAACTCCTTTACCAGCGCCCCAAAAGACGAACCCCCGGCGCCTTTCATCCGGAAGCCAACTTCTGCGAGGTGGCGCTCACGCAAAATGGAAATCCGGTGGCCCGGGGAAAAATCTATTTTTTGCGGCCGTTTACCTGGAAAGACATTCAGGTCACACTGCAACGCTTTACACCGCCCAAAGGCGGGGGAAACCGGGATCGCACGTCCTTCAACCCGGATGTCAGGCTGATTATCAGCCGGAATCCCGTCAAGCTTTTGGTCTTTGTCCTGTTCCCGGCCATGATTGCCGGAATAGGCATCTATATGGTGATGACGTGGCGGACACGCCCATCCCCGGAAATCAAATTCAAGGTGAAACAGGAGGAAACAAAATTATGAAGTTAAAAAGCAGTCTATTGTTATGGATGAGCATGATCCTGATCATGAGTGGTTTGGCTCTGGCCCAGGAAGAGAACAAAAGTCCTATCCCGGAAGTGGGAACGGTTTTTACCCTTGGCGAGGTGGTGGTGACCGGGAAAAAAGATGCCGTATCGCGAATCGCCACAACCGATATCATCAGCGAGGAACGGATCGATCTGACCACATCGGAGAACGTTGCCGAGGCGCTCGACACCCTGCCCGGGGTTTTTCTTTCCGTGGGGAGCAAAAACGAGCGGAATTTTACGGTCAGGGGATTCGATCAGCGTTATGTCCCGATATTTTTTGATGGGATACCCATTTATGTTCCCAATGATGGTTACGTGGATGCGGGCAAGCTTCCCACATCCAATATTTCGGAGATTATTCTCACCAAGGGAAACAGCTCGGTGTTGTACGGTCCCAATGCCATGGGTGGGGTCATCAATATTCTTTCCAAAAAGCCTGAAAAGAAAATAGAGGTCGATTTTAACATGGGCATGCGCCAGTCCAATACTCCGGATACCAACCTCTATCTGGGCTCGCGGATGGATAAGTTTTATGTGGCCGTAAACGCGGGGTTTCTCGATTCAGATGGATTCAAGGTGTCCAATGATTTTACCTCTGGGCCGAATCAGGGGGACGGCACCCGGAATAATTCAGATATATTACAGAAAAACGCCGCATTCAAGGTGGGGTTTACCCCTGTGGATGGGCATGAATATGCCATCGGAATCAATTATATAAACAGCGAATGGGGCCTACCGCCCGATGCCTATTCAACGCAGCCGAGATACTGGCGGTTCACCGAATGGGAAAAAGACACCTATTACTTTATTGGTGATTCAAGGATCACGGACAAACTTTCCACCAAGGTAAGGATATACAGGGACACATATTACAATGTTCTTGATTCCTATGACAACGACACATACTCGACGCAAAAGAAAAAATACGCTTTTCACAGCACGTACGATGATTTT
>DEIP01000132.1 GCA_002352605.1 Desulfobacteraceae bacterium UBA2771
TTATTTTTGAGCGAACCCTTAGCGCATCATCAGGGCGTCTTCTCATCTTCACGGAATGAAGACGAAGGCCCCATTACAGCGGGTACGAATATTTCCCCTGAAAACACTACGACAGATCACGGGCTTCCAGATTTTCCCATCGGGAAAAGGCGTCTTGAAGGTCTTTTTCAATCTGGAGCAATTCACTTTTTTGGGCGGCGATATGCACACCCTCCTGCCGGTAAAGATCCGGGACGGACATGGTCTGAAACAGTTCCTGTTGACGGGCTTCCAATGATTCGATCCGGCCGGGCAACGACTCCAGTTCCCGTTTTTCCATGTACCCGAGTTTTTTACGGATGACCGCCGTGGGCGCAACGGCTTTCTTTACCCTGTCCGCTTCCGATTTTTCAGGTGTTGCCGGAACCTTTTCCGGTCGTTGGACCAACCAATCGTCGTATCCGCCGGCGTATCCTTCAATACGGCCAGCCCCTTCGAAAACCAGTGTACTGGTGACCACATTGTTGACAAAGGTCCTGTCGTGGCTGACCAAAAGCACCGTACCGCCGTAGTCGAGCAGCAGTTCTTCGAGGAGTTCAAGGGTTTCAACATCCAGGTCGTTGGTGGGTTCATCCATCACCAGGACATTGGCGGGCCGGGCGAAGAGTTTGGCCAGCAGCAGTCGGTTCTTCTCACCACCCGAGAGCACCCACACGGGGGTGCGGGCCCGCTGGGGCGAAAATAGAAAATCCTTGAGGTAACCGATAATGTGACGTTGTTTACCACCCACATCCAGCATATCACCGTTTGGGGAGACATTTTCCCGGACGGTCTTCTTCTCATCCAGTTGTTCCCGCAACTGGTCAAAATAGAGGACCTCCAGATGGGTACCCCGTTTGATGTGGCCTTGCCGGGATGACAGCTCGCCCAACAGCAGACGGATCAGGGTCGATTTTCCGGCGCCATTGGGCCCCAGGATGCCGATGCGGTCTCCCCGCATGATGGTGCAGGAAAAATTTTTGACGATAATCTGCGCCCCATAGGCAAAGGTCAGATCCGTTGCCTCGACGACCGTTTTACCACTTCGTCCGGCTTCGTCCAGGGTCATGCGCACCTTGCCGGTACGGTCCCGCCGACTGCGACGAATCTGGCGAAGTTTTTCCAATGCCCGCACCCGCCCTTCGTTGCGGGTGCGGCGTGCCTTGATGCCCTGTCGGATCCACGCTTCCTCGACAGACAACTTTTTGTCGAACCTGGCGTCACCCTTTTCTTCGGCATCCAGGCGTTCCTGGCCGCGCCGCAAATAGGTATCGTAATCGCAGCCCCAGGAATGCACAATGCCCCGTTCGATTTCCAGGATGCGTGTGGCCAGGCGACGGATCATCATGCGATCGTGGGTGATCAGAACCAGGGTACCGTTCCATTTAAGCAGGAACGCTTCCAGCCAGCCGATGGCCGCCACATCCAGGTGGTTCGTGGGTTCGTCCAGCAACAGGATATCCGGCTGTGACACCAGTACTGCGGCCAACAATACCTGCCGTTTCATACCGGCGGAAAAGGTACTCACCTCCCCGTCAGCCGCCAGATTCATCTGAGAGATGATGCGCGTCACCTGCTGCTGAATCCGCCAACCGTCTTCGCTGTCGATGGTCTGTTGCAGGGCCATCAGTTTTTTCTGGGTGTTCGCGGCCGTAGCGCCCGATTCGTTCAGATCGCATAGGCGGCGGTACGTCACCAGATGCTCCCCCCGCAATCCCATCCCCCGGCAGATTACATCAAACACGGTTCCTTGAAGGTTTTCGGGAACCCCCTGGGACAAACCGCTCACCGTAACGCCCTGGGACCGCATCACCTTACCGCTATCCGGCGGCAGGCCACCGCCGATAATGCCCATGAGGGTGGTTTTACCGGCACCGTTTCTGCCCAACAGGCAAATCCGTTCACCGTGCGCCACCGTCAGGTTCACCCGGTCCAGCAAGGGTTCAGCACCATAGCTCATGCAAATATCACGAAGGGAAATCAGTGCCATTAGATTGCCACGTGCCGTTTCATTGGGAAGAATTAGCCGAAATCATTATAATGGATTTCCATCGCTTAACGCCTCAATTCCTAATAAATGGCGTACTTGACCAATCGTCCGTCCAGGCCCCCGTTTCGCAACGGTTTTTTCCATGACGGTTTCAACCCGATGCGTTTGATCATTTCCCGATCGCCGAAATAGACGTACGCCTCCGATCCCTTGCAGCGTTGCTTTAGAAAGTCACCCAGACGCCGGTAGATGTCGTCCGGGCGCTCCTGGCCCTTCATGCGGATGCCGTATGGCGGGTTGCAGAGGATGACCCGGTTCTCCAACTGTTCGATTTGCGAAAAATCCATTTTCAAGACGTTGACCCTGCGTGCATGGGGAATCATCTTGCAGTTGGCCCGGGTCGCCGAAACGGCTCGCTGATCGATGTCACTGGCGTAAATCAGTCGGTCCGATAGTTTTCGAATCCGGTTGTCCGCCTCGTCCTTGACGGTTTTCCATCGCTTTTGATCGTAGTCGGGAAGCCGTTGAAAACCAAACCCGCGGCGAAGATATCCCGCGGGAATACGGCAATAGGCCATGGTTGCCTCGACAATCAGGGTGCCGCTGCCGCACATGGGATCCGCCAGGGGCACCCGACCGTCCCAACCGGACAGACGCACCATGGCGGCGCCAACGGTTTCTTGCATGGGGGCGTCCACGCTTCGCGTTCGGTATCCCCGACGGTGCAGGCTGCCGCCGGAGGTGTCGATGCTTATGGTTCCCCTGTCCTTCTCCAAATGGAGGTTAATCCAAAGGTCCGGGGTACGTGGATCGACATTCGGCCGCCTGCCGAATCCATCCCGGAATTGGTCGGCTACCGCATCCTTGAGCTTCAGGCCGGCAAACTGGGAATGGGGCACCGTGCTGCCGGCGGTACTGGCAAATACGGCAAAGGTCTGATCCAGGCTGAAAAAAAGCGGCCAGTCGATGCTTCGGGCAGCCCGGTAGATGGCCGCGGCGTCCGCGCAGGCAAATGATTTCACCGGCGCAAGGACCCGGGTACACAACCGGGTGCAGTAATTGATCCGGTAAAGTGCCGTCCGATCCGCTTGGAAAAAGATGCCGCGACGAATAGGCCGCGTATTAACCGCACCCAGTTCAACCAGTTCCTCAGCCCCGATCGTTTCGAGACCGTCGGCGATCTGGGCGAAATAGGTGTCGTTTCTCTGATAGTCGAGCATAGATGGGCCACCTGCAGGGTCGTTTATCGAAACCATTGCTTTCGATCGGTGATGGTTCTCAAAAGTGATCCTGCTTCCGGAATGAAAGACGGTTCTTCCAAGGCCCCTGAGGCCGCAGGCAATCCAACTATTTCCACGGGATCATGAAGGCGGTCGCCGTCTTGGCTTTCCCGATCCGGAGTGGTTGGGGCGGCCGCCACGCTTACGTGACCCGCGGTTGGCGCCGTCTGCCGGGCGCGGTCGCCGCCGGTTTGCCTGCCCTCCTCCGCCGGAGCCGAACGCGGGTTTGGGTCTGCGCCGTGGCGGTGTCGGTGGCAGTTCCAGATACTGCTCTTCCGGCGGGATACAGTGCAGGGACCGGCCGATGAATTCCTCGATGGCCGGCAGGTAGAAGGAGTCCTCCTCGCAGGCAAAACTGATGGAGGTACCGGCGGCTCCGGCACGGCCGGTACGTCCGATGCGGTGAACGTAATCTTCGGGATCGTGGGGCAAGGTGAAATTGATGACATAGTCCATGTCTTCGATGTGAATGCCTCGTCCAGCCACATCCGTGGCCACCAGCACGCGGATCTTTCCGGCCTTGAACGCCTCCAGCGTACGGATCCGTTTGTTTTGCGGGACCTCACCGGACAGGACTGCGCAGTTAATCCGGTAGCGATCCAGCGTTTCCGCCAACCGACGGGTTTCATCGCGCCGATTGCAAAAAACCAGCACCCGCCGAAGATTTTTCTGGGTGATGATATTGTAGGTCAGGGCGAACTTTTCGTCGGTGGTGACGATGTAGACCACCTGATCCACGGTATCCACGGCCACCTGCGTCGGTTCGATCTCGACGGAGACCGGATCACGTGTCCAACTGGCACTCAAGCGGGTGACCTCCGGCGTGAGCGTGGCACTGAAAAACAGGGTCTGGCGCTTGTCTTTGTGGGGCGTGCTGAATACGATCTGGCGCACATCCGGGATGAATCCCATGTCGAGCATGCGATCCGCCTCATCGAGGATCAGCATCTCCACTTGTTTCAGATCCAGATCCCTGCGGCGCTTGAAATCCAGCAGCCGTCCCGGTGTGGCCACCACGATGTCCACGGGTTTCCCGTGCAACTGCCGCCTCTGCTTTTCGTAATCCATCCCGCCGAATACGCTGACGATGGAAAAGGGACAGTAGGTGGACAAGAGATTGGCTTCGTCGGCAATCTGTAAAACCAGTTCACGAGTCGGGGCGATGATGAGCACCCGGGGCTTGCCGGCGGGTCTTTTCCCCGCTTTGGGACTTTCCAGCATGCGGGTGAGCACGGTAATGAGAAAGGCGGCGGTCTTGCCGGTACCGGTCTGGGCACGGCCGAATGCGTCCCGCCCCTTTAAGGTGGACGGCATGATCTCGGCCTGGATGGGGGTGCAGTATTTAAACTTGGCATCGGCAACGGCATGTAGGATCGGATCGGGAAGATTCAGGTCGTGGAACCGGGTCTTCCCCGTTTCCTCCGACACCTGATAGAGACCCGGGTCCCATCTGACGGCGGGTTCATCTGTTTTGCTCGGCTTTTTCCGCGACGGCCTATCGGGAACGACTTTGCGTTTTTCATCCGCGCCTTTAGGTCTTTGGCGCGGGAAAGGCCTTTTCTTTGGTCCGGAACGGGGGTCCGTTTGTTTTTCGGTTGTCGGTGATCCGGCCTTTTCTGAAGGTCCATCGGTATCGGAGCGATCGTTGTCGAATAGCCTGCCCCGTATGGCGTTAATCAGTTTTTTTATCAAAATTCAGCTAACCCGCAATTCCTTTCATTCTTTCGACGGCCGAATGGGGTGTATCCATGCAGCTACTGTCGTCCACCTCAAAAATTCAGGCCTTTGCTCAGCGCCCGGGCCAATATACGAGGATCAACCTCGAATTGCAAGGGCTATCGGCCGATCGGTTCTTCAGCAGCCGCCGACCACCCGGATAACTGTTCGACCAAAAGTCATCATCCCATGCGTCACCGTTCGGGAAGCGATTGTAAGGTCCTGCGGGTGGAACCGGATTCATCCATCCGGTTCGCTCTCAAACAGGTGGGCGATGGTGGTCAGGCTGAAATCCATTTCCATTGAGAGAAACTGGGATATGGAGTGCAAGGTGATAATGGCATTTTTATCCGCATCCCGGTTCCCCAGGCTGCGAATGCGCGCCAAAAGGCCCTCGTTAACCAGTTGCACGCGGGCGTAGCTCTTTTCGAGCTTATCGAAATCAAAGCTGTTCACCCGGCCCTTTTTATATTCAAAATACTGGCATAGCAGAAACAGCGACGTGCTGCGGGCCGTGGTCTCTTCAACGGATGAAAAAGGCAGATGAAATCGGGCCATGGGTTTGAGAAAATTCATCACCGGGCAGTTGCTGGTGGCCATGACGATGCCGAACACCGAGGTCAAGCCCTCCATGGCCGAGGTTTTTTTGGAATAGGTACGGTCGACGGTTTCACAGACGACCATGCAGTTTTTATGGGAAAGAATATCTTTAAACCGATCCACCAGTTCCGTGATGTTCACGGCAATGGGGCAATACAGATTCGTCCGGGGAGACAGGGGACAACATTGGCACTGTTTATATGACAGCAGGGTCCATGGCGGATAGGGCTCGGCATGCACCGGCGTCATGGTCAGGGTAATCGGATCCAGGGCGATGTGAAAGTGGGTGCTCTGGCCGTCCTCCAGTTCGATGTGATAGTTGAACCGATATGCGTCTTCATTCATGGGCGTCTCTTCCTACACACAGGGTAATCATGGCCCAAAGGACCCGGCCTTCTTGTGGTAGCGTAAACGCAAATATTACGCCAATGTTTGGGCGTCCAACCTGGGTTGAGCGATTGTCGAGTCGGGTTCAGCCATAGCGAATCCCATCCACCGGATCGAGGGCCGACGCACTGGCCGCCGGATACAAGGTGGCCAGAAAACAGATCACCACCGTGGAAAACCCGATGATGAGGAGATCAATGGGTTGCAGGCTCACCGGCAAGGTGGTCAGAAAGTATACATCTCCGGGTAATTTAATGAACGGGTACCGTTTCAAAATGCTGCACAAGACAACACCCAGAATGCCGCCAATGGCCGTCCCCAGGCAACCGATGACCAGTCCATTGAACACGAAGATCCGCCGGATATGCCGATTGGTGGCCCCGAGGGTCTTTAAAATAGCGATATCCCGTGTCTTTTCCATTACCATCATGATCAGGGCACTGGCGATGTTGAACGCGGCCACAAGCACAATTAGCGTCAAAATAATAAACATCACCGTCTTTTGAAGCCGCAGCATGGAAAACAGGTTACGGTTCATCTGCATCCAGTCCCGTGCCCAGAAGGGAAAGCCGATGCGGGCAACGATGGCGGCGGCAATTGGTTTGGCCTGGTAAATATCGGTAACGCGCACCTCCAGGCCGGTGGCTTGGCCCGGCATCTGAAGCAGGCGCTGAGCGACGTCGAGCCGTACGAAGGACATGGCGCCATCATATTCGTTCATCCCCGTTTCAAAAATGCCGGCCACGGAAAAACGCATCACCGTAGGCATCTGGTTGACCGCCGCTCCCTTTCCCAGGGGTGATATGAGAAAAATGGGATCGCCAACGGAAACCTTCAGCTTCTCGGCCGTCACCCGACCGATGATCAACCCGGGGGCCCGACCGGCTGACTCGTCAGGGGCGGCATCATCGAGCGCATCGGCAAGGGGCGACTGTTTGCCGACAAAAATGGGCGGGCCCGGCCGGGACGAATCGAGCGCCTTCAGCACCGCCCCGGTCACCCCGTGGGGGCTTCGCAGCATCACCTGTGTATAAATAAACGGGATGGCCGATTGGATCCCGTCGATGGATTCGATTGTGGCCACCGTCGCATCGATGTCTGAAACGGATTCACCGTACCGCATCACCAACACATGGGACTCGATGCTCAGAATGCGGTTTTGAAGCTCCGATTCGAATCCGGTCATCACGGCGATAACGACGACCAAGGCCATCACGCCCACAGCGATGCCGGCAATGGCCAAAAAAGTGATCAGCGAAATGAATGCCTGTTTTTGCCGGGCCCGGAGATAACGCGAGCCCACGAACCACGTAAAGGACATATGATATTTTTCCTGGAAAACGAAAGGCGGCGGACCGGACCGCGTCACCGTTTTCTTATGGTCGGCCGGTAGATGCCCGGTGTCGATCCGGAGATGGGAACAGCGCCCACACACTTTTCAAAAAAGGTCACCGGCCCGGCACCGCCGATGATGGCATAGGCATAGCCGGCATGGGCCATGGCGTTCAAGGTGGCCAACAGCAGGGCCCGGCCGATCCCCTTATGGTATAAAGCGGAATCAATACCGATGGGTCCGAAAAAGTTGAGGCATGTGCTGTCATGGCAGGCAAACCCCGCCAATTGGCTGTCGGACAAGGCGATCATACAGGCAACCGGCTGCCGGGAAAAGGCCACATCACACTCGGCGGCCCAACCATCGCCGAACCGATTATGCACCCATCCGACCACCAGACGTTTTTCACCGGCCATGGCCCGGCGCACAAGAATTCCCTTTGCGGCCAACGCCCTCAATTGTGCTCCCGGGTCGGGTAGATCATAGAGGCTTACAAGAAGATCAGTCATGGTCATCGCCAAGGGACCGGTTCATGCTTCCGGAGACATAGCCTTCCAGGTCCACGGAGACATGCAAGAACCCAATACTTCTCAATTGGTCAACGATCCGGCGTCTCAATGGATCGACCACCAGCATCGGCAACTGGTCCACGGGCATCTCGATTCGGGCGGTATCCCCATGATGCCGTACACGGCAACCACCGAATCCAGCCCCATCAAGCACCCGCTCGGCGTGCTTGATCTGTTCAACCTTGACAGGGTTGATGACGGTACCGTAGGGAAAGCGGGTGGCGATGCAGGCCATGGCCGGCTTATCCCAGACAAACAGTCCCCGCTGCCTGGCGACCTGACGGATATCCTTCTTGGTAAAACCCGCATCCAACAGCGGTGCCGCCACACCCAGCTCACGGGCGGCTTTAAACCCGGGACGATAGTCGCAAAGGTCATCGGCATTGGCCCCGTGGGCCAGGTATTGGAACCCTTTTTTTCTGGCGAGTATCAACAACTGCCCGAAAACAGCTTTTTTGCAAATGTAGCACCGCTCAGGTGTATTGGCAAGGAAATCGGTCAGATGAATTTCATCAGAATCGACGATCAAATGGGTCACTCCCAGGCCGGCGGCAATCTTTGCGGCATCGGCCGCTTCCCGCTCCGGATGAATGGGTGATCGCGCCGTGATGGCGATTAACCGGTTGCCAAGCACAGCATGGGCTTCGGCCAGCAACAAGGCACTGTCCACCCCACCGGAAAGCGCCACCGCAAGGCTATCGAAAGTTTTTAACCTACTTATCAGACACGTTTTTTTGTCCTTAAGCGATCTTTTCACAATCCGTTTTTCCCGGCGTTGACGGGTGGTTACCGCATCGACCGGTTCCTAAAAAATTATTTACAATCAAAACGTAATCCTCTATAAGCGGTGGTTATTATACCATTCTAAGACAGGCCAATCCAAATACAAATTCAAAGGGGTTTTTCATGGGGAAAAAGAGTCTGATTAAATCCACTTCCAAGAAGAAGCGCGCACCGAAAAAATCCTCCGCCGCAGTTCATCCGAAGGAAAAAGCGCCAACCAAGAAAACTGAGCCGGCCAAACCGAAACCGTCGGCCAAGTCGAAACCGGCACCCAAAACGGCAGGAAAGGCAACGTCGAAAATAAAACCTGTTTCTGTGAAGGACCTTCTGAATAAGAAATTTGATATCGTTACCCCCAAAGTCCTTTACACCGTGCCCAAAGCGATGGTTGAAAAGTCCACTTTTACGGCACCTGAATACCTTTCCGGTTTTAAAGCCGAAGATGCCAAGCGCATTAAGGGGATCTTGGCCAATACCTACAATGAAAATGATTTGAAAGCCGCCGCCGAAAAGGCCGCCGCC
>DEIP01000108.1 GCA_002352605.1 Desulfobacteraceae bacterium UBA2771
ATGCGGCTTTGTCCGCTCAAATTTCTCCTTAGCCATCTTCTCTACTCCTCCTGGGTTATTCCTCTTGGTTTATTCTTTTCCTGCCATTGTTCTGGAGCCCATGACCGGAATCGAACCGGTGAACCTCTTCCTTACCAAGGAAGCGCTCTACCGACTGAGCTACATGGGCTTGAACAGGCGATTCAAATTAACTTTACCCTTTAACTTAAACCAACATTCCAGTGAAAATCAAAAAAATGGAGCGGGAGACGAGATTCGAACTCGCGACATTCAGCTTGGAAGGCTGAAGCTCTACCAACTGAGCTACTCCCGCGTTCACACAGGCAACATGTTGACATTAACGCTTCTCAAATTCTTTTGCCGCGCATCACACTCATCAACAGCAAAAAAGCAAGCCATGTAGTACGCTATCGATCTTTATTAGTTGCAACGATCTCCTACAGGAACTCACCCGAATAAATGGTGGTGGGGGGAGGATTTGAACCTCCGAAGGCGTCGCCGACAGATTTACAGTCTGTTCCCTTTGACCACTCGGGAACCCCACCATTGTGACCAGCTATTAACACTGGAGCCAGCGGAGGGAATTGAACCCCCGACCCACTGATTACAAATCAGTAGCTCTACCACCTGAGCTACGCTGGCGAACAAGGTTATTGAAAAACCAACCAATTATCCGACCCAGAAATCTGAAGATCAAAATCATTGATTGAAACGACGTCTACTACACCCTTAATTTTTATATTTCAAGAAATATTTTTCAAAAACAGAAAAAAAGCTTCTTAAAGTTCATGGGTTGCCGATAGTATGGGTAGCACATAGGTGATAGGTCGGCTTTTACGCTTTTTGTGCTTTCGGTTTGCCTGCCGGAGGGGCCATCGAACTTGACAAAGCGGTCGTTCAATGTGTATGGACCTGCAATCAGGCGGAATATTAACACACATCGTTTTTGACCTTTTGGATACAACCCTCATAAAAAGGACCACAAATTGTCATCTTTTATTGTAAAATCGACCATTTGTTTAATCTTGATCCTTTTACTTGCCTGCGCCCATCGACCCACCGACGAACCCGCTGATATCACTATGGCACCGGTTTTATCTTCGGCGATTGAAGCGCCCGGCACCAATGTCGACGGTCTATCGTCCGTTGCGTCACTGCCTCACTCACCTTCTGCCGACAGCGATGAAAGCCCAATCGATGCCGAATCGGCAAGCCTGTCACCGACGGATCCACCGGCTGCGGGAAGATCTACGGATGGCACAGACGCCGTTGACGCACCTGCCGCCGGACCGATCCCACAGGAACATGGTACGCAGCAGCAATTGGACGAAGCGCTGGATTTTTGCGAGGCCGCCCAGCAATTCTGGCAAAAAGGGGAGTTGGAAAGTGCCTTGGAGTCGCTGGACCAAGCCTACTCGTTGATTCTGACCATCGAACCGGACGACCCCGCCAAAATGGTTCAGCAGAAGGAAGATCTGCGATTTCTCATTTCCAAACGAATACTCGAAATCTATGCATCCCGAAATATCGTGGTCAATGGTAACCACAATGCCATTCCCCGTGAGATCAATTCAAACATCCAGAAAGAGATCGACCGGTTCACCAAGGGGTCGGAAAAACGTTTTTTTATCGAGTCCTACAAGCGTTCCGGTAAATACCGCCCCATGATCCTAAAAAAACTGGAAGCGGCAGGCCTTCCCACCGAGTTGTCCTGGCTCCCGCTGATCGAGAGCGGGTTTAAAGTTAAGGCCCTCTCCCGTGCCCGTGCATTGGGATTGTGGCAGTTCATCCCTTCAACGGGCTATAAATTCGGCCTGAAAAGAGACCAGTACATCGACGAGCGCATCGACTTCGACAAATCCAGCGACGCTGCCATCGCCTACCTCAAAGAGCTGCACAACATATTTGGGGACTGGTCGACGGTACTGGCGGCCTACAACTGTGGAGAAGGACGGGTGCTGCGTGTGATCCGGTCTCAAAACATCAATTATTTGGATGATTTCTGGGATCTCTATGGCCGGTTGCCTTTTGAGACGGCCCGTTACGTACCCCGGTTTTTAGCAGCCGTGCACATCATCGAAAATCCGGAAAAATATGGCCTGGCCGATATCGATGTCTACCCGCCACTCGCCTATGAGACAGTGGATGTCCAGCGCCAGGTCCATCTGAAAGATCTGGTGGTGCCGCTTGGGACCACCCTCGTCACACTCAAGGACCTGAACCCCGAGCTTCGCTACGGTGTTCTGCCCCCCGACAGATACACGGTTCGGGTGCCGGTAGGGAAAAAAGACCTGTTCCTGGCATCCATTGAACAGGTGCCGGTCACGTCTCCCCCCCGACCCGCGTTTGTTTACCACCGGGTCAAAAAGGGGGAGACCCTGTCCACCATTGCCCGACGTTACCATACCAGTGTGAAAAAAATTATGTGGGCCAACAATTTAAAGCGGTCCAGCTATATCGTTGCCGGAAAAAAGCTGAAAATTCCCCAACGTGGAATGGTCATTGCGCACGCACCGACCAATGCACCGTCACATGAGGCCTGGATTCGGAAACACGTTGTAAAAAGTGGCGATTCCCTGTGGATTATCGCCAAACGATATGGCACGACAACCCAAAAAATTCAGGAGATGAACGGTCTCTCAACAACCGGGCTGACCATCCACCAGGTGTTGACGGTTCCCTCACAACAAACGGCGAAGGTTGGCCTCGAAAGGGGATCGGGAACCTATTATGTGCAACGGGGAGAGAGTCCGTACATCATCGCCCGAAAACATGGTATGCCGCTGAATCATTTCTTGAAAATCAACAAGCTGACGCCTCGGAGCACCATCTACCCGGGGCAGTCGGTCAAAATCAATTGAAGCGATCAACCGCTGTCACACGTCGGGCGCATAAAAAAAGACCGCCACCGGGTCAATACCGGCAGAGGCCTCCAGGAACCCGTGAAGCGGCGAAAGGCTAAGCAGTTTTTTGAAGGCGGTGCGCGTCCAATGCCTTGTGCAGGGTTTTAACGGCCAGTTGGATGCAGTGGTGTTTCTTGACCGGAATCTCCTGCAGCGCCTTGAAAACGACGCCGTCATCGATGGATCGGGCATAATCCAGATCCTTGCCCTTGATCAGGTCCACCACGGCCATGGCGGCGGAAATGGCTCCGGCACACCCCATCACCTGATATTTCGCATCGCCCACCACACCATTGTCCATCTTGATGTAGATCCCCATGGTGTCGCCGCAGGTGCCGGTCATCTCGGAGGTGATCTCCGCATCGGAAATCAGGCCCATGTTCGGTTTATC
This sequence comes from Desulfobacteraceae bacterium UBA2771, assembly GCA_002352605.1. Classification (GTDB taxonomy): domain Bacteria; phylum Desulfobacterota; class Desulfobacteria; order Desulfobacterales; family Desulfosarcinaceae; genus Desulfosarcina. Next base: position 3,295 of record DEIP01000108.1, read on the forward strand.
GATGTAATAATTGATGGCCGTTTTAGAGTAACCGGATGCGGTCAGCATCTCTTCAATTGCTTTGGTTTCAGCCGGCGTTGTCGCCTGGATTTGTGTCATGTTCCTTTCCTTCAAAATCCCGATGGTCGTTACCGAAAAAAGAACAGATAAACCTTTCTGTTACCGGTGTCAAGATGCAGACGGAAATACACAATGACGGAAATCATGGGTGTCCCGACGGAGTTGCTCGGAAAAGATCGCTTTCAAGCTTGTCAAAACAGAAAAAAGCCGATAAATCATCCGCTCGACAAGCCCATCTAAAAACAGTTGAAAAACCATTTTCAACCCGATCTCAAATCCCCTGAAAGGTTGGCGTCATGATCTACCGACATGTGATTGGATTGATGTTCTTGATGGGCATCGTGCTATGGGGCTGTAGCGGAATTCAGTCCTCGTCCAAGGTGGTTTGGACGGCACAACCTGAATTTTGTGAGATGAACCATCAGCTGTTTACCGCCAGGATCGAGCCAAAAAAAGGAGAAACCCCCTATTACGCCTTTTTCCTCCTGACGATAGCGAATAAAAGCGACGCGGACCTGATCGTCGATTGGAACGCAAGCCGGTATTTGATCAACGGCAGGCCCCAGGGGATGTTTGTGTTCGAAGGGATCGACCCGGCCATGGTCAAAACGGCGACGGTTCCCCCGGAAACCATCCCACCCGGCGAGGTCTCTACGCATGAGATCGTGCCCCTGCGGCTGATCGCCTGGAACCCCATAAAAAAGGAAACGGCCGGAATCCATGGCATCACCCCGGGCATCTTGCCCGCCGGAGAAAACGGCATCCGTTTAGCGGTTCGACACGACGGCGACCGGGTGACCATCCCACTGTCTATCCGCATTTCCAAAGAAGACGCCCCGTGACGGGGCGGTTGTTACATATTTGCATGATACGAGTTATCGTTTCCGTCTGCTTCACACCATACACGACGCACTTAAACGAAGGCGCTCCTGATCGAAAATATGGTTGCCGATATGGGTCAACAGCTTCAATCCGAGACCGCAGGCATCGCGCCGGACGACCTTTCCGGTGATCTTCACCGGTTGACAACCGCCGAAATCGATGGCGCCCCGAACAACACGCGGGTGGGCCATCTCATTGCCCGGTTCCAGGCACATACCGGCAGTGCTCAAGTCATGGATGGGGATCGACCGCCCGTCAATGGAAAGCACCGGACGTCGGTCAGGCGGATAAACCAGGCGACGATGCTGCCGCCTTTCTACGACGGGGCCATCACTGCCCGACAAATCGCCCCTGCTCGCATCTGCCGGAATCGATTCCCCCTCTCCGGCCTCGAGTGATTCCTCGATATCCAACAGGTCGGACGCTATCTGCTGACGGGCAGCCGCCTCCCCATCGACTGCCCGCGGTGGGGACGATGGGTTGTCGGGCATCGCGGCGCATTGCATGAGTGTTTCGGGCGCCTGCTTTTCAATGACTGCCGTCGTGTTCTGAAACATCTTCATCCGGCTTCGCGCCGCTATCAGGCTGTGGGTCAGTGCTTTCAGTCGGACCTTTTCCTCTTCCAGACGATCTTCGGCACAGACCGCTTCGGCGGCAGCGGTCTCCTCTGATCTTTTTATACGACAGACCCGATCCCGGGCCTTGCCTGCCTCGGCCACGGCCTCCCTGGCCTCCTGTCTGGCCACGACGACCCGATCCCGGGCCTTTTCCGCCGCGGCGATGGCATCCGCCATCGCCCGCTTGGCTTCGATCTCCAGCAGCAGTGCACGGGTTTTTGCCGATTTGGCGGCAACCAAGGCATTCAGGCTTGCCTGTTTTGCCGATTCATGCTGCCGGTTGGCCGCCACCACCACTATCGTGGCCGATTCCACTGCCTGTTGGGCCTCCGGCAGCGCCGATTCCGTCTGTTGCAGCCGCCGGGAAGTGATTGAGACCGCCTCTTCGACGGTTTGGGTATTCGGCTCGGGAAGGGGGGGGGCAACACGAGAGGCCTCATCCTGACCCATGTCGGCGGAAAAATTGATGGTGAAATGGCGGTCTGCCGATTCGGGCACATCACCATCCGGTGATCGAGGCGGCACAATTACCGCTGATGGTGCATTCCTGGAGTCCCGATCGAATAGATAGGCCACCGCTTTTTCATAAGCACAGGTGAGCAGTTCTATGTCCGCTTGCCGGCCACCCTGATTTTCTTCGCCAGGGTCCTGGTGAAACAGGTCGATCATCCGTTGTAGGTAGGCATATGCCTGGTTGGCGTCATCTATGGTGGCATCCGGCGGCAAATCCAGCAGTTTTAGGCTCGCTTCGAGTCCCATATCTTCCTTCCCCTAAAAAAACAGCATCGTGGCCACAAAAGTATCGAGTCATCGGTTGAACCGAACGGTGTATCAGGATACCGAAATACAAGTTTCGTGCCACAGAAAATGATTGCCCCAATGGACGGAAAAGTCCGTTTTTTCAATGCAATTGATAAAATCCCGATTAGGGCGTTGATAAACCAATTTAT
>DEIP01000146.1 GCA_002352605.1 Desulfobacteraceae bacterium UBA2771
TCTCAGCTTCAGCCCATCTTTGGCTGATACCTCACTCTCAAATCCCACGAAATAGCTCGCTATTCCTGTGGTTTTGCTCTCTCGGATCAGCCAAACCTGAACCAAATCTGAGCGCCAATTCTGCGAAGTTATTTTTGCGCGAACCCTTAATACGCTTTCGAGGAATCAAGTTTTTATAATTCATGAGGCTTGGAAGAATTCCTGTTTATCTAACGGGTTGTCGGAAACAGATCCAGCATCTGCCCGGTTACCTCGTCAACAATCTGTTGAAGCCAGGCAGTTCCGATTTTGCTTTCTTCCGCTTTCAGGCTTTTGATGACATCAATATAATTGGGGCCAACCTGTTTGATATTTCTCTCGATGATGGTTAAAAATGCCTCGTTTTTGTTTTTATCTATCTGCTCCAGATATCCGCAGATCAAATCACCTGCCTGGTTTCGATTTTTATAAAGCTCATCCTTTTGCTGAACGAGCTTGGAAGCGGCGCTATCGCCCATCTGCTGCTGATACAGCTTCTTAGATTCGTTCAGCTTTTCACAAAAGTCGGTAAAGCGTTTGATTCGTTCGGAGATTGCCAGGCGCAAGGTGTCAGTCAAGCCCTCATAAAGCGCTTGGGGAAACTGATCTCCGATAAATTGGCGACGTACGTGGGTGTACCAGGCCATCAACGCCACCAGATTGGCCATGTAAATAAAGTTCTTGAGGGTTTGTCGCTTAACGTTCCTGTAGATGCCCGTGGAATAGGGAACACTCCCTCCCCTGCCCCCGCCTTCGAAAACCAGACGATCCGGCTTGAGTTGATCCTTGCGATACACCGATCCCGCGGCAATCAGCGTCCCATAGGCGATGCGGCAGGGGCCCACCAATCCCCCCTGCCCGCCCAGAAAAATAGGGTTCTGGTTTAGCATTACCCCGTTGGGAACGTCGCCCATCAGCGATGCGGTGGCTTTGTCCTGATTGGGCGTATAGTTGAAATGGATATAGGAGCTGCCCACTTCGCTGTGGTTTTTCCGGCTGGTGCCGCCGGCCATGAAGCAGTCGCAGAAATTAATCAGGCTGCCCAGGGTCACGAAGGGAAACAGGATGGTCTGCTTCAACCCCACGGTGTGGGCGATGCTGGCCATCTCTTCGAAGATGGTGCCCGCCCGCACATGGGCGCCGGAACCGGTTTCGGCGCCCTCTAAAAATACGGCATTTTTATAATAGCCGCCTTTAAGGTGCACATCGGGTCCGATCTGGCAATCGTCTATGGTGGCCGGCGCTTCAGCGCCGATATGAACATCGGCACCGATAAATATGCTCGCCCCAAAAATTTTTGACCCCGAATGGATGATCACACCTTCAGAGGCGATTCGATCAATATCAACCTCGTCGCCGATTTCCACGCTTTCGGGGGCTGGTATATGAACGCCTTTTTTAATCAGCGCATCGATCCTTATGTTTTGCTTATTTGCCATCAGCAGGATCCAATAGCTCTTGTTTTTCCATATATTCTTTTATTTGTTGCAGGCAGTGAGTTAACAAGGGCGTGTGCGTAACCACGTCATTGTAAAGACTATTCATATCCTCAATGACATATTCATGGGCAATCTGGTTTCTCAGCTCCCGAATATTTCTAAAATCATCAACGGAATGGATAATTTTTCGACGATGAGCCCGGTTCAAACGATCTAACAAACTACCTTCATCAACGAGTTCAACAGCATCTATGGCTCTAAAGACCTTTTGAATTAAAATGTCTGACAATCGGGCGAACCGTGACGTGAGTGCATCAAGCTCGATAAGATCATTATCAGATAAGCCCCTGGAAAACGGGGTTAAGGCTGAGGCGTTCACATAAGACCGGCTCAATACCATTGATGCTCTCTGTGCCAACTCAAATTGTTGCTTCAAATATCGGAGACGCGCTTTTAGTTTTATTTCGGCCATAATAACAACTTGTTATCAGAAATCAGGTCAATAAATGCGTCTTTTTTTCCTAGAATATCCCAAACCAGGTCTATTTTTTGCTCACCGATTTGGTCGTAAATATTCAAACGCAGCGCCCGTGCAATTTCGGTGGCAGCTTTAGGCGGTGTTTGGCTGCATTCGATCAACAAATCAATATCCCCTCCTGCGCCTGTTAGATCTAAACGCGAGCCAAATATAAATACCTTGTAAATATCATCAGTCAAAACGCTTTCAAAGGCATTAATTAATCCTCGGACCTCCCATTCAGACAACCGTACAACCCTCTGGCTATGTTTTGCAGACTTATTTGCCATAATTTACCAAAAAGGAACTATATTTTTTCCATCAGATCAACCGGTTCCAACTGTATGGAAAATTTTCTAAAAAACAACCCATTCTGGCGGCAATACTGGATCGCCGCCTGTTGAGCTTTTGCGTTGGCTTTACCGTTAAAAGAGAGAAGGACCCCATGAATGGCGTGTTTTTTCAACTCGGCTAATTTGTAAAAGCTTCCCAGAATGGGGTATCCTTGAATTTTCTTTCCAATTTTAAGTTCGTCGTCATCCAGAAAACCTACAGGGTTGACATTCAATGTTTTGTTGTTCAAGATCTCACGCAATAGTAGCTCGCCTCCCCTTCCTGCACCATAAATAATCACACGATCCCCCGCCAGTGTTTTCCGTTTCATCGTTTCCGTGAAAAGACGAAAGGATCCCCGGGTACCCAGCAAAAACAGGGTCGTCAGTATCCAATCGATAATGAAGACACCTATGGAAAAATCTTCAAAGCGAAATAAAATGGTGACACCGGTAATTGCAAGCAGTGTAGATAAAACGGAACTGCGTACATACTGGAACACATCGCGCGTGCTGATGTATTGCCAGAACCCTTTGTAAATTCCAGTGACATAAAAAATAACCATCTTGACGGCGATGATGACAGGCAGGGATTTCAGGAATACTTGAAAATAGTAGTTGAAATCAGAACCATCGAACCTGAGCCGGTAAGCCAGATAGTAGGAAAATGAAACCAGTCCGAAATCCAAAACAACCATCATCATCTGGCGTTTGTAGGTCAACTCGATCAGGACAGGCGTAAATTTTCGCCCACGCAAAACGGAGAACTCTTTTTCCGGGTAAACGCGCAACTGGGCCAGATAGATACCCATCAGAGTGATGGCCAATACGACGGGGGCAATGACTGCCGGCGAGGTCATTGTGTCACTTCGACTGACAAAAACGCCGGCGATTCCGGAGACCACACCGATTCCGTAAAGAAAAAGAACGGCACTTTTTTCGCTGAATCCCATCAACACCAGGCGATGGGAGGCGTGGTCCCTGCCACCGGTGGAGGCTTTTCGCCCACTCAACAGCCGGATGATGGTCACTAACGTGGTATCCAACAGAGGCACCATCAATATCAACAGGGGGACGGCAAATGCGGAAAGGCGGCTGCCTGCGGCAAATTCACCGTGGTACAAACTTAAAACCGCTATGGCGAATCCGATGACGAGGCTGCCGCAATCCCCCATAAAGATGGAAGCTGGGTTAAAATTATAAACCAAAAATGCAGCGCAGGAACCGGCAATGATCAAGGCGACGGAAAATGCCGTTGCATCGTAACCGGAATATAAGGTAGCCATGGACAATGCAGCCACCATCGCGACGCCGGCGCAGAGCCCGTCCATGTTGTCCAGGAGGTTAAAGGCGTTGGTTATACCGACGATCCAGACGAGTGTGACCATGGTGTCCAGGGTCAGTGAAGTAAACCAGTTGAGCCGGAAACCCAGAAAGGCAACCATGCTGGCGACAATGATCTGTCCGACCAGCTTGTTCTGAGGTTTGAGGGAAAGGAAGTCATCGACCAATCCCAGCAAGAAGAGGATGGTCGCCCCACTCAGGATGACGGCGGCAATGGAGGGGAGCTGTCCGCCATTGCTGGCAACCATCATTTTGTGCCAAAGGGAATAAAAATCCCCGACGATCAACAACGGTATGCCGAGCCCAAAATAAACTGCGACGCCGCCGAAAAGCGCTGTGGTTTTTTTATGCCACCGGTCCTCTCTGGGCTTTGCCACCCATCCTTTTTTAATTGCGATCAGACGCACCACAGGCGTCATTGAAAGACTGATTAGAAACGCGGTCAGGCCGAGTATTAAATAGGATTCCACGGTTTATGTTTTTATGCGTTCATCTGCTTTTGATGTATTCAACGACCTTAGACAGAATAAAATCCAGGGTTTTTCCCGGGGCGAAACCCGTCAGCTGCGCCAGTTTTTCAGTGCTGGGCACGCGGCGCTGCATATCCTCGAAATCCTTTCCAAACGCCTCGTCATAGGGGATCAATTGGATGGTGGATGATGATTCCGTCATCTGGATGATTTTTTGGGCCAGGTCCAAAATGGAGATCTCCTCGACGCCCCCGACATTGATGACCTCACCGGTGGATTGATCGGATTCCATCAGTTTCATCAATGCCGACACCACCTCTTTGACGTAAGTAAAGGTTCGCGTTTGCGACCCGTCGCCAAACACGCTGATGGGCTCGTTTTTCAGCGCCTGGCCAACGAACCGTGGAATGACCATCCCGTAGGCGCCCGTCTGCCTAGGTCCGACGGTATTGAACAGGCGGGTGACGACGACCTCGAGGTTGTTGGTTCGGTGATAGGCCAGTGCCGTAAATTCATCCATCAATTTCGATGCGGCATAACTCCATCGAAACTTGCTGGAGGGACCATAAATGATGTTGTCCGTCTCCACAAGTGGTGCATGCAGATGCTTGCCGTAAACCTCGGAAGTGGAGGCAATCAGCACGCGTTTTTTAAATTTATCGCACATTTCAAGGACTCTTTCGGTACCCTGAATGTTGGTGATGATGGACTCCAGCGGTTTGTCCAAAATGGTCTTTACACCGACGGCGGCCGCCATGTGGTACACCACATCGCAGATACCGGTCAGTTCCAGCATCATGTCACGGTTCAAAATGGTATTGATGTGGACAAAAATTTTGTTTTTATACGCCGGGTTTTCCTGTAGAAAGCGGATGTTATCCATCGATCCGGTCGAGAGATCATCGATGATGTATACCTCATCGCCTCTTTCAAGGTATGTTTCCGCCAAATGAGACCCGATAAATCCGGCACCGCCGGTGATGAGGACGCGCATCG